>JAHCJT010000374.1 GCA_026126245.1 Alphaproteobacteria bacterium | reverse complement strand
GAGAAACGCGTAGTCCGGATCGCCGAGCCGCGCGACGAGGTTGGACTGCACGCGCACCAGCAGGCGGGGCAGCAGCAGCGTTTCGAGGGCGCGCCGGTAGAGTGCCGCGGTGTGAACGCCGAGCCGGTCGCCCTGATAGAGCCCGAAGCCCATCGCCGCGGCCTCGCCGTTCGCCTGCTGCGCGAATCCGGTCGGCAGGTCGCGGATCTGGGCGAGGATCGGCAGGATCGGACGGAGGTCGCCGTTGCCGAGCGGCAGCGCCACCGCCGCGGCGATCTGCGGCTCGAGCCGTGTCACCCGCAGTGCAACGTCGTCGACGAGCGCGCGGTTCTGGAGATAGCTCGCGATCCACAGGCCGCAGATGCCGAGCGTGGCGACGGCGATGCCTGCGAAGGAGAGGCGCCGGACCAGCCGTCGCCGCCGCTCGACCGCCGCGTTCGCGCCGACCAGCCCGGCCTCGCCGAAGACGACGTTGTCGAACAGCCTCTGGAGAAAGAAGCCGCGGCCGCTGCCCACCTGCTGCGGCAGCGCCTGCGGCGCCATGCCGAACTTCGAGGCGACGACGCCCATAAGCCGGTCGATCGGCGCACCCTGCTGCGTCGCCGACGTGAAGTACACGCCGAGCACGGTGATCGGCGCAGCGTAGCGCGACTCGTCGAACGCTTCGCTGAGCAGCTCGGAGACGACCGAGCGCAACGACGCGAACTGCACCGGGAAGCCGAAGATCAGATTGCGGCGGGCAAGGTCGCGCTCGTTCTGCAGCCGGTCGAGCAGCCGCGTGCGCAGCCGCGCGAGCAGCCGGTCGAAAGCGCCGGCGAAGGCCGCTGCCGGAGTCGTGCCGCGTTGTTCGAGCGGGAACGTGGCACCGAGAACCTGTTCGCGGTCCTCGCGGTCGAGATCGTCGAAGAACTCGACGAAGCCGGCGATCATGTCGAGCTTGGTCAGCACGACGTAGATCGGCAGCATCAGGCCGAAGGCCGACTGCAGCTCCAGCAGGCGGGTGCGGACCGACCGGGCATAGGCGGTGCGCTCTTCGGGCGTCAGGTTGAGCAGGTCGCCGCGCTGCCCGGCAACGCCGAACACGACCAGGATGCCGTTGAGCGGCTGCCGCTCGCGCGTGCGCTTGAGGATTCCCAGGAAGTTGCCCCACGCCGCCTGGTCGACCCGGGAATCGCTGTCCTGCGTGGTCCAGCGGCCGGCGGTATCGAGGATCACCGCCTTTTCCGTGAACCACCAGTCGCAGTCGCGCGTGCCGCCGACGCCTTTGAGCGCCTGCGCACCGTGCCGCTCGGCCAGCGGAAAGCGCAGGCCGGAGTTCAGCAGCGCCGTCGTCTTGCCGGCGCCCGGCGGGCCGATGATGGCGTACCACGGCAGCTGGTAGAGCGCCTGGCCACCCTTGCCCAGCGTCTGCTTGAGGTCGGCCAGCGCCGCCCTGAGCTTGGCCTCGACCTGCTGGCGTTCGGCACTGATCGCCTCGCCGGTCGGGTCGGCGGCGGCGCCGGCGATGCCCTCGACGAGATCCTTGTCGGCCTTGCGCCCCTTGCGCCAGCGCAGGAACAGCAGCAGCGCAAACAGCAGGACGATGAAGATGATCAGGCCGATCCGAACCCACATGTTGTCGAAGGGTTCGAAACCGCCGAAGGCGATGAACGGGAAGGCGAACCAGACCAGCAGCGACAGCAACACCGCCCCGAGCGGGTAGAGGAACCAGGGGCTGAGGAGTGCCTGCCCAACGCGCTTCATGTGACTCGTTCCCTGCCTGCCTGTCGCGCCGACGACGTCAGTCGTTGCGGATCAGGCGGATCTCGATGCGGCGGTTCTTGGCCTTGCCTTCGGCCGTGGCGTTGTCGGCAATCGGCACCGTGTCGGCCTTGCCGATCACCTTGTAGCGCTCCGGGTTGCCGGTCTGCGCGATCATCACCTTGGCGGCGTTGTTGGCGCGCGACTGCGACAGCACCATGTTGTTGGGGAACTGCAAGGTATTGATCGGATCGTTGTCGGTATGGCCGAGGACCTCGACAGTGCCGCGACCCTCCGGAGTCTTCAGCTCCTCGCCGATGCGCTTGAGCAACGCCTCCAGCTCGGGCCGCAGCGTGGCGCTGCCGGACGCGAACATGTCCTTGAAGTTGATGGTGATGCGCAGGGCCGGGCCCTGCTGGTCGACCGTCACCTTGCCGGCCTTGATCTCCGGCTCCAGCAGCGTGCGGAATTTCACCAGCGGATCGTCCGGCCGGGGCGGTGGCGGCGGTGGCGGCGGCGGCTGGTTGGGCGACAGCGGCAGTTTGGTGTCGATCGGCTTGAACAGCCGCGAGAACGGCCCGTCCGTGGCGTCGGCCCGCACCGACAGCGCGATCAGCAGCCCGCCGAACACCAGGAACGCCAGCAACGCGGCGATGGCCGCCACCAGCCAGGCCGGGATCGTGCGGTTGGCCAGACGGGCCGGCGCATCGACGCCGCGCCAGTCCGGCGACAGTTCGCGCTCCATCGGCCCGGCGATGTTGCGCAGGATCTGCCAGACCTTCTCGCGCACCTGGTCGTGTTCGGCCGGGCCGCGGGCGCGCAGCCGGTAGCGGCCGAGGAAGCCCAGCGACATGCAGTCGTACATGATCTGCAGCGCCGGCCGGTTGACCGACGGCGCCTGCGTCATGCGCTCGAGATAGGCGTAGAAACGTTCGCCGCCTTCGACGTCGCCATGGAAGGCGCTGACCATGGTGCGCTTGTTCCAGCCGCTGTGCGCACCCCAGGGGGTGTTCATCACCACGTCGTCGATGGTGGCCGCGACCGCGTAGTGCGACGCGCGCAGGATTTCAGGCTGCACGCCGGCTTCCCGGCCGGCTTTCGCGAAGCCGTGCAGTTCCTGGTAGACGCTCTCGCGCACCGCGTTGACGTCGACCTGGCCGGTCATGGCGCGCAGCCGCGCCGACAGGCCCAACAACGGCACGGCGGCGGCAGCCAGCGGCGAGCCGGTGCCGCGCGCCAGATCGGCAACGTCGATCGGCGCCGCGCCCGGCCGTCCGCCGGCGGCGACAGCCGCCAAGCGACCCGGTGCACCGCCCGGCTGCGGCGGATAGGCACCTTGCGGCGGTGCCTGATAGGCCGGTTGGGTTTCATAACCCGGCGGCGGTGGTCCCGGCGGATAGCCCGGCTGTTGTGGCGGGCCGGCCGGCGGATAGCCGCCCTGCTGTTGCGGAGGACCGGGCGGATAGGGTGCCGGCTGTTGCGGCGGATAGCCGGGCGGTGGCGGCGGCGGATACCCCTGTGGCTGCTGCGCCGGGGGATAGCCGGGCGCACCTTGCGGTGGCGGATAGCCAGGCGCGCCTTGCGGCGGGGGTGGATACCCGGGTGCGCCTTGTGGCGGCGGCGCATAACCCGGCGCCGGTTGCGGCGGCTGACCCGGCTGCGGCCGGCCGCCACCGGGGCGAATCATCGTGCGGTCTGCGCCGCCGCTGTCGCCGAACGGATCGTTGGGATTGCCGGCCATGGGCGCCTCCTACCTTCAGGCCTGTTGCCTGATGGCCCAGAGTTCCATCTGCAATTTGGGCCACTCGCCGCCGACATGGATGGCAATGCCGCCGGAATTGGCCAAGGCTCTGAAAAATTCACTCGAGCGGTCGAGATCGAAATACACCGTGCTGGCGTTGAACGGAAGCTGCGGCGGCGCGACCGGCAACGGCGACAGCTTGATGCCCGGCAGCGCCACGTTGACCAGCTGCACGATCTGCTCGACCGGACCGATCTTGACGCTGGCCGGGAACGTCCGCCGCAAGGCGT
>JAHCJT010000373.1 GCA_026126245.1 Alphaproteobacteria bacterium | reverse complement strand
TTCCCGGCTGGTCGCGCGGTCGAGCCGCCTGTCCCGGCAGCGCTGCTCGATGAGCGCGGCGATGTTGGCCGCCACGCCCGGCATCCGGCCCGCCCCCAAGGCCTCGACGCGTGCCTGTGCGATCGCATCGTAGGCCGCGCGTGCGCGCTCGCCCTGCAGATCGTGCAGGGCATGGAGGCGCTCGTCGTGATGGCGCAGGCGCAGGGCCTGCGCGTCGGCCTCGCCGCGCAGGCGGACGATCTCCGCCGTCGTCAGGGCGGGCGGCAGTGCAGCGGTTTCGATGCCGTCGACGCCGGACGGGGCGGACGCGCCGCCGGCGCACCCGGCGATCGCACGCAGGGTGCTGTCGACCGCCCGCAGAAAGACGGCCGTGTTCGCGACTCCGCGCAGGGGCCGGGAGCGGGGGCGTTCGCTTGTCATGAGGCTGCGATCAGCCCGCGGCGGCGCGCGGATCGATCAGCTCCTCGCCGAAACAGCGCTGGTAGTACTCGGCCACGGTGGTGCGCTCGACCTCGTCGCACTTGTTGAGGAAGGTCAGCCGGAACGCGAAACCGATATCGCCGAAGATCTGCGCGTTCTGTGCCCAGGTGATGACGGTGCGCGGCGACATGACGGTGGAGATGTCGCCGGCCATGAAGCCGGCGCGCGTCAGGTCGGCGAGCGCCACCATGTTGCTGATCGTCTTGCGGCCGGCGTCGGTGTCGTACTGCTTGGCCTTGGCCAGCACGATGCCGACCTCCTGGTCGTGCGGCAGGTAGTTCAGCACCGTGACGATCGACCAGCGGTCCATCTGGCCCTGGTTGATCTGCTGCGTGCCGTGATAGAGGCCGGTGGTGTCGCCCAGGCCGACGGTGTTGGCGGTCGAGAACAGGCGAAAGGCGGGATGCGGCTGGATCACCTTGTTCTGGTCGAGCAAGGTCATCTTGCCCTCGACCTCGAGCACCCGCTGGATCACGAACATCACGTCGGCGCGGCCGGCGTCGTACTCGTCGAACACCAGCGCGCAGGCATGCTGCAGCGCCCACGGCAGGATGCCTTCGCGGTACTCGGTGACCTGCTTGCCGTCGCGCAGCACGATGGCATCCTTGCCGATCAGGTCGATACGGCTGACATGGCTGTCGAGGTTGACGCGGATGCACGGCCAGTTCAGGCGGGCCGCGACCTGCTCGATGTGGGTCGACTTGCCGGTGCCGTGGTAGCCCTGGATCATGACCCGGCGGTTGTAGGCAAAGCCCGCCAGGATGGCCAAGGTCGTGTCATGGTCGAACAGGTAGTCCGGGTCGATGGCCGGCACATGTTCGGTGGGCTGGCCGAAGGCCGGCACCATCATGTCACTGTCGATGGCGAACTTATCGCGAACGGAAACGCTGGTGTCGGGCTGGCCGGAATCGGGGTTCATCACAAAGGTCCAATGAGGGAAGCGCGCGAGGATGGCAGGCCACCGATCCCCCCGCAAGGGCTGAAATGCTGTCCTATCTTGCGTTGACCGCAAGGCTGCCGAGCAAGGAGATTACTTCGCTCCTTCAATGGCTTGGCAGAGGGCAGCCGGACAAGTGGCGACGCTGCCTCACGGCGCGAAATGCGGGCTCTGGCGCAAGGTTGTGTAGGCCCGGTTGATCAGTTTCAGGCGCTCTTCGGCGTCCTTGCTGCCGCCATTGGCATCGGGATGATGCCGCTTCGCCAACATCTTGTAGCGCACTTTGACCGATTCAAGGGTTTGCGGCCATGTCAGGTCGAGGATCGACAGCGCCTGCTGCTCGGCCGGCGTCAGGTTGTTCGACTGGGCCGCCGCGCGCCGGCTGCCGCGCGCCCGCAGCACCTCGGAATCGGCCAGGATGTCGTAGGGATCGAGCAGATCCTCCAGCGGGTCGCCGCCGTGCCGTTCGTTGCGCGCGCCCAGCTTCCAGGTCGGGCGCCGCCACGTCTGGTCGGCCCGGATCTGGGCCTCGATCTCGGTTTCGTTCATGCCGGCGTAGAAGTCCCACTTGGCATTGTACTCGCGCACATGCTGGAGACAGAACCAGCGGTACTGGTGCAGCTGGCTGCGCGACTTGGGCGCCCGGAACTCGCCGGCGGCGGCACAGCCCGGGTGTTCGCAGACACGCCCGTCGAGCTGCGTGTCCGACGACGTCAAAACCGATTTGCGTCCCCTGCCGGCCATCTGAAATATATGCGCGCCGCCGGACGGCCGGGCAAGACGGCGGCGGCAAAGTTTGCCGTTGACTTTCCGCACGCGGGAGATCGGACCATGGGCGCTGTCGCCGAAGCCATCGAGCGCAAGATCCGCGGTGCGCTGGCGCCGACAACGCTTGTCATCACCGACGATTCGGCCAAGCACGCCGGCCACGCCGGCGCGCGCGATGGCGGCGAAAGCCACTTCACCGTCGAGATCGTCTCGGCCGCGTTCGAAGGCAAGAGTCGCGTGGCGCGCCAGCGGCTGGTCTACGATCTGCTGAAGGGCGAGTTCGCCCAGGGCCTGCACGCGCTGGCGCTGATCACCCGCACGCCAGCCGAATCCGCCGGCTGAGCCGCGACCGGATCGCGCCGCGGCGGCGGCCGGTCAACGCCGGTCGTACTCGATGCCGTCGATGATGCGAACCGATCCGTCGGCGGTGACCGCCTTGACCGGGGCGGCCCACGCCATGCCCATCGAGTTGGCGGCACTGGCGTGCACCTCGACCTGCCAGCGCGCCGCCAGGATCTTCATCACCTCCAGCCCCTGGCCGACGGCGGCACCGCAGCCGCGGATCTCGAAGCGGCCCGATGTGTCGAAATAGCCGCGCAGACGTTCCATGCTCGAGCCGAGTTCGTTGAGCCACGACACGGTCAGCGCGTAGCCGTCGTCGACGCCGGACCAGCCGCCGGTCAGCGCGTGCACCCCGATCGGGTTGTGGTCGCTGTCGACCAGCCCGTGACCCCACACCGCCAGACAGCGGATGCTGCCGTATTGGCCTTCGGCCGCGGCAATGGCCTTGTCCATCATGTCGAGGATGGCGTTGTAGCCGGTGCGGCAGAACCCACCGACCAGATCGACGACCTTGGCATTGAATTTCGGCGGGCCGCCGTACTTCTGGACCATCTCCTTGAAATAGGCACCGCCCTTGCTGTGGACGTCGACCATGTCGATCACGTAGGGCTTGGCGTTCACTATTGGCCTCCATGGCCGCCCGCCGGACCGGCCGCGTCGGACATTCCTGCGTCCGGCATCGCAACCGCGGGCGAAAATTATTGACCTTCAATCTGACGGCAACGCCGCGTCCGACCATGCATGAATAAAAAATTCGGCCGCCGCGCCGATGACGGCTGCGACCTGATGATGTCCATTGGCCCTGTTCTATAGCCCGCGCTGACCCATCGCCAGGAACTTGTCGCGGCGGTGCTGGCGCAGGGCAGCGGCGTCCAGGCCGTCGAGAGACTTCAGTTCGGTCTCGATGGCGTCGCCGGCCGCCTTGACGGCGATGTCGGGATCACGGTGCGCGCCGCCCAGGGGTTCGGCGACGACGGTGTCGCAGACGCCCAGCTTCTTCAGGTCATCCGACGTCAGCCGCAGCGCCTCGGCGGCGTCCTGCGCGTTGTCGGCCGAGCGCCACAGGATCGAGGCGCAGCCCTCCGGCGTGATCACCGAATAGACCGCATGCTCCATCATCAGCACGCGGTTGGCGGCGGCCAGCGCCACGGCGCCGCCCGAGCCGCCTTCGCCGATCACCAGGCTGACCAGCGGCACGCCGACCTCGAGGCAGACCTCGATGCTGCGCGCGATCGCCTCGGCCTGGCCGCGCGCCTCG
>JAHCJT010000372.1 GCA_026126245.1 Alphaproteobacteria bacterium | reverse complement strand
TGGCCGTGCCGGTGATTCACTGGTCCCGCAGTGCCAGATCAAACTACCGCAGGGTCCTTCGCGGCGCTCAGGACGACCGAAGATCGCGGCACAATCTCCATGTGCGATTGCCCAGGCTACGCCATGGATGACGGCTGTCCGTCCGATCGCCAGGGGCGCGCCGCCTCAGTTCATCACAATCGCCACCCGGCCCAGCACCTGACGGTCGAGGATGCTGCGGATGGCGGCCGGCACCTCTTCGAGACGGAACGTGCGGCCGATATGCGGCCGCAGCTTGCCGGCCTCGACCCAGTCGTACAGTCGGCGATGCAGCGCCGCGACGCGCGCGGCCTCTTCGAAGCGGGCATCGTGCGGGCTCCAGCCGACGTAGTAGCCGAGATTGCAGCCGATCACGGTCAGGTTCTTGACCAGCAGGATGTTGGCCGGGATGGTCGGGATGGTGCCGCCGGCGAAGCCGATCGGGCAGATGCGCGCTTCCGGCGCCATGCAGCGCAGCGACTGGTCGAACACCTCGCCGCCCACCGGGTCGAGCACCGCATCGACGCCGCGTCCGCCAGTCAGGCGCAGCACCTCGTCGCGGAACGGCGTGGCGCGATAGTCGATGACGTGGTCGGCGCCGTGTGCGCGGGCGAAGGCGCACTTCTCGGCGCCGCCGGCGGTGGCGATGACCCGGGCGCCGACCGCCTTGGCGATCTCGACGGCGGCCATGCCGACACCGCCCGCGGCGGCGTGCACCAGCAGCCATTCGCCGGCCCTGAGGTCCATGAACTGCGGCCACAGCAGGGCGGCACCGGCGGTGGGGTAGGAGATCGCCAGCGCGATCGCCGGCGTCCAGTCGAGCGACGGCGGCCGGGCGAAGACGTTGACCTCGTGGGCGACGACCTGTTCGGCGCAGCCGCCCCAGTCGATCACGGCATAGACCGCATCGCCGACCTTCAACCGCGTCACCTCGGGGCCGGTCTCGACGATGGTGCCGCTGACCTCGGTGCCCGGCGCGAAGGGAAACGGCGGCTTGCGCTGGTACTTGCCGGCGATGACCAGCGAGGTGGCGAAGCTGACGCCGGCGGCGCGCACGGCGATGCGCACCTGGCCGCGCCCCGGCACCGGCGCGGCGACGTCCTCCAGCCGCAGCGATTCGGGCGGTCCCCATTGCCGGCAGATCATGGCGCGCATGGCGGCGCCCCGTCGCGGCTCGGCGCCGCGCTCACGCCCCGGGGGCGCCGACGATGGCGACGGAGCAGACGTTGCGCGCCGGGAAGCCGCCGAGATTGTGCGTCAGGCCGAGCTTGACGTCGGGCCGCTGGCGGTCGCCGGCGCGGCCCTGCAGCTGCAGGTACATCTCGTAGAGCATGCGGATGCCGGACGCGCCGATCGGGTGGCCGAAGCATTTCAGCCCGCCGTCGATCTGGCAGGGGATCCGGCCGTCGGCGTCATAGAAGCCGTCAAGCACGTCCTTCACCGCGCCGCCCTCGGGCGAGACGTGCAGGTCCTCCATCGTCACCAGTTCGGTGACCGAGAAGCAGTCGTGGCACTCGATCAGGCTGAGCTGCCGGCGCGGGTCGGTGATGCCGGCTTCGCGATAGGCGCGCGTGGCGGCGTGCCGGGCGGTCGCGAAATAGCTGCCGTCCCAGGTGTTGTACTGCTCCTCGATGCCGTTGGAGGCGGCGATCTGCAGCGCCTTGACCATTACCGGCGCCGACTTGCCCAGGCCGCGGGCGATGTCGGGCGTGGTGACGATGGCGCAGGCGGCGCCGTCGCTGACGCCGCAGCAATCGTAGAGGCCGAGCGGATCGGCGATCAGCGGCGCGTTGATCACCTCGTCCTCGGTGATCGCCCGGTGCAGGTGCGCCTTGGGATTCTTCAGGCCGTTGGCGTGGCTCTTGACCGAGATGCGGGCCATGGCGCGCTTCAGGTCGTCGCGCGACACGCCGTGCTTGGCGCGATAGGCGGCGGCGAGCTGGGCGAAGCTGCCCGGCGCCGTCAGGTTGGCCCACCACAGCGGCGGCGTCATGCCGGCGTTCAGCCCCGGCAGGCCGCCGAAGCCGGTGTCCTTCAGCTTCTCGACGCCCAGCGCCAGGGCCACGTCGCAGGCGCCGGCCGCGACGGCGTAGACGGCCGAGCGGAAGGCGTCGGAGCCGGAGGCGCAGTAGTTCTCGACTCGCGACACCGGGATGTAATCGAAGCGCAGCGTCTCCGACAGCGGCAGGCCGGACTTGCCGACATTGACCTCGTCGAGGCAGGTCGACAGCCAGGCGGCCTCGATGCGGCCGCGCTCGATGCCGGCGTCGGCCAGCGCCTCCTGGAAGGCGTCGACCATCAGCTCCTCGGCGCCCTTGTCCCAGTGCTCGCCGAACCGGCTGCAGCCCATGCCGACGATCGCCACCTTGTCGCGGATTCCCGAAGCCATCGCGTGTTCTCCTCGCCGGTGCAGCGGCGCGCCAGGCCGATTTCAGCCTACCGCAGGGCGACGGGCAATGCCTTCACGCCGCGCAGGATCAGCGAGTCGTGCCAGTCCGGCGCGTCGAGCGTGGCGCGGATGCGCGGAAAACGCTCGGCCAGGCGCCGGATGGCGATCTGGCCCTCCAGCCGCGCCAGCGGCGCGCCGAGGCAGAAATGGATGCCGTGGCCGAACGTCAGGTGCGGATTGGGATCGCGCCCCAGATCGAAGGTCTCGGCGTCGGCGAACGCCTCGGGATCGCGGTTGGCGGCGTTGACGAAGGCAAAGACGCGCTGGCCCGCCCTGATGGTGCGGCCCTGCAGCTCGACGTCGGCCGCCGCGACGCGCGCCACCGCGCCCGACGGGCCGTCGTAGCGCAGCCATTCCTCGACCGCCGTCGGCGCCAGTGCCGGATCGGCCAGCAGCCGTTCCCACTGGTCGCGGAACGTCATGCTGTAGAGGAAGCCGTTGCCGATCAGGTTGGTGGTCGTCTCGTGGCCGGCGAACAGCAGCAGGATGCAGGTGCCGATGATCTCGTCGGTGGTGAGCGCGTCGTTCTCGTCGCGCGCCAGCACCAGGCGGCTGATCATGTCGTCGGCCGGCGTCGCGGTGCGCGCCTCCACGAGGCCGCGGAAATAGTCGGCCATGGCGCGCGCGCCCCGTTCGGCGCGCAGGTACTTGTTGCCCGCCACCTGGGCGGTGCCGATGAACAGCGCGATGTCGTCGGACCACACCTTGACCACGCCCAGATCGGCGCGCGGCACGCCCAGCATGTCCATGATCACCGTCGCCGGCAGCGGGTAGGCGAAGTCGGCGATGTAGTCGACCGCGTCGCCCTGCGCCGCCTTGGCCGCCATGCCGTCGAGCAACAGGCCGACGATGCTCTCGATGTTGGGCCGCAGGTTCTCGACCGCGGTGGGCGTGAATACCTTGTTGAACAGCCGGCGCAGGCGGGTGTGGTCGGGCGGATCGCGGAACACCATCCAGTGGTTCAGGTAGCGCACCAGGTTCTCGATGCCGCCGCGCTGGAACTCGGCGTTGGCCTTGAAGAACGGCGTCAGCCGGTCGGCCGAGATCTCGCGGTTGTTGAGCGCCACGCGGCGCACGTCGTCATAGCGCGTCACGATCCACGCCTTCATGGCCGGCGACCAGTGGACGGGATCCTCCTGCCGCAGCCGCGCGAAGGCGGGGAAGGGATTGGCGTTGGTGGCCGCGTCGCCGAGATCGAAGACGTAGGACATGGATGATCGCCCGCCGGACAGGAGCGGCGAGGCTAGCCGCGCCGCGCTTACCAAACAAGTGTTTGTTTGCTATGGTCGGGCATGGCCAATGTCCCATCGCGCGCCGCCGCTGCGGCGCGGATCCCGACGCCGGCGCGGCCCGACAACCGCCGCGCCGCGCTGCTGGCGGC
>JAHCJT010000371.1 GCA_026126245.1 Alphaproteobacteria bacterium | reverse complement strand
AGGTCGGTGTCGGCCAGCCGCACCTTGTCGCCGACCGTCGGGCCGAACATGCCGGCGTAGGCGGCGCGCGAAATGCGCGCCGGGCTGTTGCCGCCGCTGGCGGCGAAGGCCGGCGGCGGCAGCCGGCCGCTGGTCCAGGCGTTGAAGCCGAACACGACACGATCGCCGGCCAGCGCCACCAGCGTGACCTCGCGCGTCTGGCCGGGCTCGAAGCGCACCGCCGTACCGGCGGCGATGTTGAGCCGGTAGCCCTTGGACCGTTCGCGGTCGAACTGCAGCGCCGGGTTGGTTTCGTAGAAATGGTAGTGGCTGCCGACCTGGATCGGCCGGTCGCCGGTATTGGAGACGCTGAGGGTGACGGTCTCACGCTGCTCGTTGAGAACGATTTCGCCGTCGCGCGGCATCACCTCGCCGGGTTTCATGGCGTGCTCCCGTCCTTGGTGACGATCTCGGTGATATCGGTCGGCGGCCGCGGCACCGGATCCGGCGCCGGCGGTGCGGCGGGCGCTGCGAACGGATCGTCGCCGGGCGGGGTCGTCGCAGGAGCAGCCTCTGGCGCCGGCGCCGGGGGCGCGACGACGGGCGATGACGCGGCTGGCGCTGGCGCGGCAGCTGGTGGTGCGTCGGCCGGCGTCGCGGCGGCGGCGCTGGCGCGGATCGGCTCGTGCACCGTCACCAGCTTGGTGCCGTCGGGAAACGTCGCCTCGACCTGGATCTCGTGGATCATCTCGGCGATGCCGTCCATCACCTGGTCGCGCGTCAGCACGCTGGCGCCGTCGCGCATCAGCTCGGCGACGCTGCGGCCGTCGCGGGCGCCCTCGACGACGAAATCGCTGATCAATGCCACCGCCTCGGGGTGGTTGAGCTTCACGCCGCGCTCCAGGCGGCGACGCGCCACCGTCGCGGCCATGGCGATCAGCAGCTTGTCTTTTTCTCTGGGCGTCAGGTTCACGACGGCTCCCTCACGACGGCTTTCGCAATTGACCGACCGGCTGACGTCGCCTCCCTCCCCTGACGGGGAAGACAACAACGCGTCGTTGCCTTGCGCGTCGCAGCACTAAACGTGCCACACGCGCGGCAGGCGCCGGGGCAAATCCAAGCATACTGCCCGCATGTCCGCCAGCCACGAGACCAGACCGCGACGCACCGACACGGCGTCACCCAGAAAGCGCGCCAGCAGCAGGCCGTTGACCAGCGTCGCGCCGGCCTTCAGCGTCGGCGACGCGGCAGCGGCGCGATCGATGGCGGCGCGCGCCGCCTCGAGGTGATCGGCCGCGTCGTCGCCGGCATACAGCGCCATCGCCACGGCGCTGGCGCCGCCGAAACCGGCGACGTCCGGCGCGGCGGCATCGAGCCGCAGCGCGTCGGCCCAGGCCAACCGTCCGTCGCGGCGCACGCGCCAGGCATCGAGCAGCAGGCCCGACGCAAACCGCTCGCCGCTGGCGATGCGGCCCAGCACCACCATCTCGCAGGCCAGCAACCGGCCGCCGGCCGCGAGGTCGACATTCGTGCGCCGCCGCAGGCGGCCACCGTTGAACAGGATCGTCTCCTGCGGCAGCCACTCCAGCGCCGCGCCCGGCGCCACCGCCAGCGCCACGTCGATGACGCAGTCGTCGGCGTTGGCCGAGGCGCGATAGATCTTTTCGGCCGCCTGGGTCGTGGCCGTCGCCGTCGCACCGGTCCCGACCCGCGCCGCGAGCCGCAGCCTGTCGCCGTCGGCCAGGCCGCCCGACATGGTGACGAACACCGCCTGTGGTGGGTCGCCCGGCTCGCCATGGGGGAACAGCACACGGCAGGGATCGCGCTGGTCAAGATGCGCCAGCGCCGTGCCCTGCGGGCTGGCGGCGTAGACAACTTCCGCTGCGCCGTCGCCACGTTGGAGCTTCATGGTCGCGGCGACGCGTCCGGCGCAATCGATCCTTGCGCGCAACCACTCAGAGCCATCCTGCGCAATCCCACACCTTTCGCGAACCGCATTCCCGTCCAGACCGACCTGACACGCGGCCGATGCCGGTCGCACGCTGCAGGACGGCGGACGATACCGCCGGCGCCGGCGATCGGATATGGTGTTGACGCGTCGCGCGCCGGGCGGACTGAGGCTGGGGACCGCGGAGATGACACCCGAGACCAAGTACACCCCCAGCGGCGACGTCTTCATCGCCTATCAGGTCACCGGCCAGGGGCCGGTCGACATCGTGCTGGCGCCGGGCTTCATTTCGCATCTTGAGCATATGTGGGAAGAGCCGCGATGCGCGCGCTTCTTCCACGGACTGGGTTCCTTCGCCCGCCTGATCCGCTTCGACAAGCGCGGCACTGGCCTGTCGGATCGCGGCGTTGGATTTCCGACCATGGAAGAGCGGATCGACGACATCCGCGCGGTGATGCAGGCGGCAGGGTCGGCGCGAGCGGTGCTGATGGGCATGTCGGAGGGCGGCGCCATGTGCGAGCTGTTCGCCGCAACCTACCCCGAGAAGGTGAGCGCCCTGGTGCTGCTCGGCACCTATGCCCATGCCGCCACGGCGGTACCGGAATACGCCGATCCTGACGTGCAAGCGGCCGCTATCCTGCGCGACTGGGGGACCGGGGCGACCCTGCCGGGGTTTGCGCCCGGGTTGGCACGCGACGAAGCGTTCCGCGCCTGGTGGGCACGGTTCGAACGGCTGTCGGCGAGTCCCTCGGCGGTCATCCAGCTGCGCCGCATGAACGCCGAGATCGACGTGCGGCCGATCCTGTCGAGCATCCAGGCGCCGACGCTGGTGATGCATCGTACCGGCGATGTGCGCGTCAGGGTCGAGGCGGCGCGCGAGCTGGCGGCGACCATCGCTGGCGCCAGGCTCATCGAACTGCCGGGCGAGGATCACTTCCTGTGGCTCGACGACACCGGCACCGTGATGTCGGCGATCCGCGATTTCATCGGCGCCACGCAGGCACCGGTCGAGCCGGACCGCATGCTGGCCACGGTACTGTTCACCGACATTGTCGACTCGACGCGCCGGGCGTCGGAACTGGGCGACGCGCAGTGGCGCTCGGTGATCGACGCGCACAATTCGCTGGCCCGCAACGAGCTGCGTCGTTTCCGCGGCCGCGAGGTCAAGATGCTGGGCGACGGCCTGCTCGCCACCTTCGACGGACCGGCGCGCGCCGTTCGCTGCGCCCAGGCAATCTCGACCGATGTCCGCGGCCTGGGTATCGCGATCCGCGCCGGCGTTCACACCGGGGAAATCGAGGTGGTTGACGACGACGACGTCGGCGGTATCGCGGTCAGCATCGCCGCCCGTGTCAGCCAGCTCGCCGGCGGCAACGAGGTGCTGGTCTCGAGCACCGTGAAGGATCTGGTCGCCGGTTCCGGCCTGGCCTTCACCGATCTCGGCCCCAATCCGATCAAGGGGCTCGACGATCCGCTGCGGATCTACCGCCTCTCCGCCTGAGCCACGCTCAGAACAGGTCGAAATACTCGCGCTGCTCCCATTCCGTGACCTCGGCCTGGAAGCGGGCGATCTCCGCCTCCTTGATGCGCGCGTAGTAGTCGACGAACGACGCGCCCAGGCCGTCACGCAGACAGGCATCGTCGCGCAGCGCCACCAGCGCCTCGGCCAGCGACGTCGGCAACTTGTCGGCCGGCGTCTCGTAGGGCGTATCGGCCGGCGGCCCGGGATCGAGCTTGCGGCTGAGCCCGTCGAGGCCGGCCAGCACCTGCGAGGCCATGTAGAGGTAGGGATTGGCCGCCGGCTCGCCGATCCGGTTCTCCAGCCGCGTCGCCGGATCGCCCGGCCCGCCCAGCGCGCGGATCATGGCGCCGCGATTGTCGCGCGCCCAGATGGCGCGGTCGGGCGCCAGCGAATAGGGCC
>JAHCJT010000370.1 GCA_026126245.1 Alphaproteobacteria bacterium | reverse complement strand
CTGCGAAGCCGATCCTTTCGAAGGCGGCAAGCAGGCCGTCGCCGAATGCTGGCGCAATCTCACAGCCGTTGGCGCGACACCGCTTGCGATCACCGACAACCTGAACTTCGGAAATCCCGAGCGCCCGGAAATCATGGGCCAGTTCGTCGGCTGCATTCGCGGCATCAAGGAAGCGTGCCTTGCGCTGAACTTCCCCGTCGTTTCGGGCAACGTCTCGCTCTACAACGAAACGCAAGGCCGCGGAATTCTGCCGACACCGACCATCGGCGGCGTCGGTCTCCTCGCCGACTTCCACAATTCCGCAACGCTCGCCTTCAAGGCGTCGGGCGAAGCGATCATCCTGCTTGGCGACACGCGCGGCTGGCTCGGCCAGTCGGCTTATCTCGCGACGTTGGTCGGTCGCGAGGAAGGCGCGCCGCCCCCGGTCGATCTCGCCGCGGAGAAGCGCCACGGCGATTTCGTCCGCGACCTGATTGCGAAAGGCCGCGTCACCGCCGTGCATGACTGCTCGGACGGCGGACTGCTCGTCGCGATCGCGGAAATGGCGATGGCGTCGGGGATCGGCGCGGCCCTCGAACTTTCGCCGGGCGGAATTTCGCCCCACGCCTTCTGGTTCGGCGAGGATCAGGCCCGCTACGTGCTGGCCGTGAAGGCCGGCGCCGCAGCGGCGGTGCTGGCGGAGGCGACAACGGCCGGCGTCCCGACGATGCGGCTGGGCAGCTCGGGCGGCGGCGCGTTGACAGTGCAGGGCGTGCTCGCCATATCCGTGGCGGACCTGCGCCGCGCCCACGACACGTGGCTGCCGGCCTACATGGAAGCGCGAGGCTGACCGCATGCCGATGGCGGCCGACGACATCATCCGGCTGATCCGCGAAGGCATCCCTGATGCCGAGGTCCGCATCGAGGACCTGGCCGGCGACGGAGACCACTACGCGGCTACGGTTATTTCGCCCGCCTTCGCCGGCAAGTCGCGGGTGGCGCAGCACCAGATGGTCTATGCCGCCTTGAAGGGCCGCATGGGTGGCGAGCTGCACGCCCTGAAACTCACCACCTTGGCGCCGCCGGGCTGAACGCGTAACATTGTTGGCGAGCCAAAGGCCGGTTCGACCGGCCCCAGCCAGGAGACTGACATGAGCGACGTCGCCAGCCGCATCCGGGACGAGGTCATCAACAACGAGGTCGTCCTCTTCATGAAGGGCACGCCGGTGTTCCCGCAATGCGGCTTCTCGGCTGCCGTGGTCGAGGTGCTCGACCATGTCGGCGTGCGCTTCAAGGGCATCAACGTGCTGCTCGATCCCGAAATTCGCGAGGGCATCAAGTCCTACAGCGACTGGCCGACGATCCCGCAGCTCTACGTGAAGGGCGAGTTCATCGGCGGCTGCGACATCATCCGCGAGATGTTCAGCACCGGCGAGCTGCAGCAGCTGCTCAAGGAAAAGGGCATCGCGTTGAGCGCGGCGGCCTGAGCGGCTACGCGCGCGTCCAGCCGTATTTGGCACGAAGCGCCGCGCCGGTCGCCGGAGCGGCGCTTTCTTGTTGCGCATGACATGGTCGCCGGGCAGCCGCGCAAGAGGTTGAGCAGCCGCGTCGCCGGCATCGCCCTGCCCCTCCAACTCCCAGGGACACGCCGCCCGGCGCCACCGCGTTGATCTGACCGCATTGCCGGTTCGCGGCTCGTGCACCCCACCAACGGCGCCGGCACCGGGCGCAGCCGAGAGACCCGGTCCGCATCGGTTTGTGAGGCCCACCGGACAGACGTCCCCGAGGCGATCTCGTGGCTGGGGTGTGGGCCGCGAGCAAGCGACGGCCACCGCCGCCCGCGCGGCGCTCGACGCACGTTCAGGGGACGGGCATTCTTTCGGCTTCCGATTGAGGGAACCCGGCGCAGCAACCCGCCGAGGCCTGCACGACGCGTCGCGGCGCGCGGTGGACTTCGCCGTCGAACCGCTGAGGGGGACAGTGATGAAGCTGGGCATGTTTCTGAAGACTGCCGAGGTGCCGTCCGGTCTCAACATGGACGTCGTGCTGGAAGCCGAACGGCTCGGGTTCGACTCCTGTTGGGCCGGCGAGGCCTATTCTTCCGATGCCGTCACGCCCATCGCCTGGGTGCTGGCGCGCACGACGCGGATCAAGGCCGGTACCAGCATCATGCAGATGTCGGCACGCACACCGACCATGACCGCGATGACCGCGATGACCTTGCAGGCACTGTCCGGCGGCCGCTTCCTCTGCGGCATCGGCCCGTCGGGACCGCAGGTGATCGAAGGCTGGCATGGCGAGCGCTTCGGCAAGCCGCTGAGCCGCACCCGGGAGTACGTCGACATCATACGTCAGATCTTCGCCCGCCAGGCGCCGCTCGAGCACCGGGGCGAGCACTATCGCATCCCCTACGACGGTCCCGGCGCCACCGGGCTGGGCAAGCCGCTCAAGAGCATCATGCATCCCGATCCCGACCTGAAGATCTACACCGGCGCGACCTCGCCCGCCGGCCTGCGCACTGCGGGCCAGGTGGCGGACGGCGTGCTGCCCATCTTCATGTCGCCGGAAAAAGCCGACCTGGTCGCGGGACCGGTGCAGGAGGGCATGGCCAAGGCCTCCAACACCAAGAGCCTCGCCCGGTTCGACATCGCACCCTATGTGCGCATCCGCATGGGTGACGACCTCGACGCCTGCCGCAACGCGCTGCGGCCCGAACTTGCGCTGTACATCGGCGGCATGGGTGCGCGGTCGAAGAACTTCTATAACGACCTCGCCCGGTTGATGGGGTACGAGGCCGCAGCGGCAGAGATCCAGGACCATTTCCTCGCGGGCAGGCGCAAGGAAGCCGCGGCGGCGGTGCCCGACGCACTGATCGACGAGATATCGCTGGTCGGCTCAAAGGCGCGGATTGCCGACCGCCTGCAAGCCTGGGCAGCGCTCGCCAAAGACCACAAGGTCGGCACGCTGCTGTTGAACGGCCTCACGGTCGACACCGCCCGCGTCGCGGCCGAAGCCGTGCTTTGAGGTGCTAGTCGTCAGCCCGGTGGACAGCGCCATCACGCGGCCATGCGCAGGATTTCCTTGATGTCGGCCGGGCCATTGATCTTGCGCGGGTTGGTGTAGGTCCAACGGTCGTGCATGGTGTTCTCGGCCAGCAGGTCGAATTGCTCTTCGCCGACGCCGACCTCCTTCAGCGAACGCGGTAACCCAAGAGACGCGATCAACTCATGCAGCGCGTCGCCGGCGTCCATCCCGGGCCGACCGAGTGCCTCGCTGATCACCTTCTGTCGTTCGCCGTTGACCGGCTTGTTCCACCTCATGACGAACGGCAGCATGACGCAGGACGTGTAGCCGTGCGGCACGCCCGCCGTGCCACCCAGGATATGACCAATGGCATGGCTGGCGCCCTTGTCGACGCCGGCCTGCGAACCGACCACGGACAACCACATGCCCAGCAGGCAGTCGAGCCGCGCCTTCAGGTCGCCGGAATCGGCCTTCACGCCGCGCAGGCCACGGCTGAGCAGCTTCAAGGCATGGATATCCGACGCCTCGGCGTAGGCGTTGCACAATGGCGAGCAGATGTCTTCGGCAGCATGGTCGACGGCTCGGATCCCCGACGACAGGAACAGCCACAACGGTGTCGGCACGGTGGCCGCAGGGTCGAGCACGACGACCCGCGGCACATGCAGCGGATGGACATAGGACTCCTTCTTCCTGTTGGCCGTGTCGGTGCAACCGGCGCCCGCGTTGAATTCGCCGGCCGACAGCGTGGTCGGTACCGCGATCTGGCGCACGACCGGCGCCTTCACCGGCTTGCGCGTCGGCGGCGTGGCGTTGGTAACGCGCTTGTAGTCGTCGAGCTGCTCGGGCTTC
>JAHCJT010000037.1 GCA_026126245.1 Alphaproteobacteria bacterium | reverse complement strand
GCGGCATCAGCGTCTCGGCGACGAATCGGCCGCCGAAGATGCCAAAATGGCCACGCTCGTCCGGCCCGCCGCGGTAGCTGTTCAAGATATTCATGACCAATCCGTTCCTGCTCGCGCCGGCCTTTAGCAGGCGAGCGGAGAGGCGTCAAAGCGCGCTCGGCGCCTGCCCCTAGCGCGCGGATGTGGCGACCGCTCAGCGCTTCTTCTTGGCGGTCTTCTTCGCAACCTTCTTTCTTGCCGCCTTGCGGGCGGCCGGCCGGGCGGCGCGCGCCGACGCGGCGTCGGCTACCTCGACGATGCACTCGATCTCGACCGGAATGCCGTTCGGCAGGCCGACCATACCCACGGCCGAACGGGCATGCCGGCCGCGATCACCGAAAACCTCGACAAACAGGTCGGAGCAGCCGTTGATTACCTGGGGTTGGCCCCCGAAGTCGGGCGTGCAATTGACCATGCCCAGCACCTTGACGATGCGCTTGACCCGATCGAGGTCGCCCAGCTCGGCCTTCATCACCGCGATCAGGTTGAGCCCCGTCGAACGGGCATGTGTCTTGGCCTCTTCGGGCGTCATATCGGCGCCAACCTTGCCGCGCGCCTGGTTGGCGCCGTAGCCCGGCCCTTTGCCCGACAGGAACATCAGGTTGCCGCTGCGCACGGCGTTCACGTAATTCGCCACCGGACTGCTCACCGGCGGCAACTCGATGCCCAGCTCTTTCAGGCGCTGCTCCGTCTTCATCGCCATCCCCCTCATTCGAACAATCCGGTCATCCCGAGCATAGCAGTGGAACTGGGTGCCAAGGAGTCATCACGACTGAAGGAAGCCTTGCTGCGCCCGGATTGGCGGCGGTGCCTCACAGTCTCGCGGTTTCGGCGAGAAATGCCCTGATGCGCTCGACCGATTTCACGCCGCGCGAACTCTCGACGCCCGACGATACGTCGACGGCGTGCGCGCCGGTGGCGCGAACGGCCGCGGCAACGTTCTCGGGAGTCAATCCGCCTGACAGCATCCACGGCTTTGGCACGTCAACGCCGTGCAGGATTCGCCAGTCAAACGGCACGCCGTTGCCGCCGGGCAAGGCATTCGGATCGTCGGGTAGGGGCACGGCGTCGAACATCAGCCGGTCTGCCACGGCGGCATAGGTCGCGATCGCCTGTTGGACGTCGTCGCGGGTGGCGACACGCACGGCCTTCATGATCGGCAGCGCGGCGATCTTTCGGATGCGGGCCACGCGCGCGGCCGACTCCGTGCCATGCAGCTGCAGCATGTCGAGCGCGCCGCCCTCCAGCCACTCGCCCAGCAGGTCGTCGTCGGGATCGACGAACAAGCCGACGCACAGGACGTGCGGCGGCACCAGCTCCGCCAGCTTTTCGGCCTCGTGGAACGGGATGTGCCGCGGCGACGGCGGATAGCTGACGAAGCCGACATAGCGCGCACCGCCGTCGACAGCGGCGCGCACGGTTTCTGCCGTGCTGAGCCCGCAGATCTTGGTTACGACGGCCACGTCAGGCCTCGTGCCGGCGATAAGAGGCGCGGGTGTCAGACATGGTTGACTCCGGCCTCGCGGGCGATGGCTTCAGCGGCGGCGCGCGGATCGGCGGCTTGCGCGATCGGTCGGCCGACCACCAGATGCGAGGCACCGAGATCGATCGCCTGGCGCGGCGTCATCACACGCTTCTGGTCGCCATGGGCGCTGCCCGCCGGACGGATGCCGGGCACCATCAATACGAAGTCAGTGCCGCAGTCGCGGCGCAGTGCCGCGATCTCGTGCGGCGAGCAGATCACCCCATCCAAGCCGCTGTCGCGTGCCAGCAGCGCCAAGCGCCGCGCCTGATCGGATGGCGGGCTGTCGATGCCGGTGGCGTGCAGGTCGGCGCCGTCCAATGAGGTCAGCACCGTGACGCCCAGCAGCTGGGGTCTCGGCAGACCACGCTTGAGCGCCTGGGCGCCGGCTTCCTCGACGGCGGCGCGCATCATCGCCCGGCCGCCGGCCGCGTGAAGGGTGACATAGGTCGGCGCCAGGTCGATCACGGCCCGGACGGCCCCGGCCACGGTGTTGGGAATATCGTGCAGCTTCAGGTCGAGGAAAAAGCCAATGCCGGTCAGGCGTACCGGATCGGGAAAGGCGTAGCGCACACCCGGCGCGCCATGGGCGAGAAAGAACTCCAGTCCCAGCTTGATGCCGCCCACGGCCGGTCGGGCGCCGCCGGCGATGCGGCGGATCAGGTCGGCGGCTTCGGCCAGATCGACGGTGTCGATGGCGCAGTAGACGGGGTTTGGGCGGCTCATGACGGCGGGCTGAACGCAGGCGCGCGGAACCTAGGGCAAGGTATCCGGCTTGTCGACTCGGACGCCATTCAGGCCGATTTCGCCTCTGGCGCCCAGCGCAGCACGGCGTAGCCCAGCAGCGCCGACAGCACAGATCCGGCCAGCACTCCCAGCCTCAGGGGTGCGGCGAAAGCCGGGTCTTCCCAGGCCAGGGTGCCGATGAACAGGCTCATGGTGAAGCCAATGCCGGCGCAGGCCGACACACCATAGAGCCTCAACCACGTGCCACCCGTCGGCATGGCGGCCAGCCGCAGCCCGATGAACAAGGCGGCGGCGCCAAAGACGCCGATCTGCTTGCCGACGAACAGGCCGGTGGCAATACCCAGGGTGACGGGTTCGCTCAGTTGCGCCACCGTCAGGCCGGCGAACGAGACGCCGGCATTGGCGAAGGCGAAGACCGGCATGATGAAAAAGGCCACCCAGGGCTGCAGCGCGTGTTCCAGGCGGATGAAGGCCCTGTCGTCCGGTGCTTCGCTGCCGCCGCGCAGCGGCAGACAAAAGGCTGTGACAACGCCGGCCAAGGTGGCGTGCACGCCGGATTTCAGCACGCAGACCCACAAGGCCACCCCGATCAGCAGATAGGGTCCGGCGCGCCGCACGCCGGCCAGATTGAGCGCCACCATGGCGGCGACGCAGATTCCGGCCAGGGTCAGCGCTAACAGCGACAGATCGGCCGTGTAGAACGCGGCAATCACGACGATGGCGCCCAGGTCGTCGACAATGGCTAGGGTCACCAGGAACAGCTTCAGGGCCAGCGGTACGCGCCGCCCCAGGATCGCCAGGACACCGATTGAGAAGGCGATGTCGGTCGCCGCCGGGATCGCCCAACCGCGTAGCGCCGTCGCGTCACCCCAGTTGAGGGCGGCATAGAACGCCGCAGGTACCGCCATGCCACCGACCGCCGCCGCCACAGGCATGGCGACCTGCGACGGCTCCGACAACGCGCCCTCCAGCACTTCGCGTTTGATCTCCAGGCCGACCAGCAGGAAGAACACGGCCATCAGACCGTCGTTGATCCACAGCAACAGCGCCTTGCTGAGACCCACATCGCCGAAGCTTAGTGTCAGTTTGGTTGCCAGGAAGGCGTCGACGGCCGACTCCAGGGGCGTGTTCGCCAGCAGAATGGCAAGGCCCGCGACGGCGATCAGCACGATCCCGGGCGCGGCATCGGACTGGAAGAAGCGGCTGACAGCGCGGTGCATGGTCGATGCTTGGCAGAAGTGTCGGCGGCCCGGACTGTCCATGCTGATGTCGCACGCTGCGTTGTCAGCGACACCAGCCGGCAAAGCTTCATGCTCACGAAGGAAGTGCGGTCACGTTCGCGCGCCCCCGCAATCTTCCGACAGCGAAACGCCCGGACCTTTCGGTCCGGGCGTCGCCGTGTAGCGTCGCCTTCGGCGTTAGTCGCGGTCGCCCAGGAATGCCAGCAGGAACTGGAACAGGTTGACGAAGTCCAGGTACAGACTGAGCGCGCCGAAGATAGCGACCTTCTCCTGGACGTCGCTGCCGTAGGCTTCCGAATACTGCTCCTTGATGGCCTGCGTATCGTACGCCGTCAGTCCGGCGAAGATCAGCACGCCCGCCGCCGAGATCATGAAGTGCAGCATCGACGAGGCCAGGAAGATGTTCACCACGCCGGCGATCAGGATGCCGATCAGGCCCATGAACAGGAAGGTCCCGAAGCCGGACAAGCTGCGCCGCGTCGTATAGCCATAGAGGCTCAGCGCCGCAAACGCCGCGGCAGTAACAAAGAAGGTACGCGCGACGCTGGCGCCCGTGTAGACAAACAGCACCGGCGCCAAGCCGATACCGAACGTCGCGACGATTGCCCAGTAGAACAGGCGGGCTGAACCAACGCTCATCTGCGCCTGACGGAATGACGCGATGAGGATCAGCACCACCGGGGCGAACAACGCGATCCAGCCCAGGACGTTGAGCCCAATCAGGCGTTGCGCGCCACTCGGTGTCACACCGATCTTGAAGAAGATGCTGCCCAACGACGTGCTGAAAAGCACGAGCGCGACGATGCCGGACAGTGCCAGACCCGACGCCATGTAATTGTAGACGCGCAGCATGTGCGCGCGCAGACCGACGTCGTACTGCGCCCGGTCGACGGTGGTCGCGCCATAGGTTCGCTGACCTTGGACCGGCGCGTTCACTTCCCATTGAGCCATACGTTGCCTCCACAGCGCGGATTCTAGCCGCGTTCAATCTCGCCGGTTCATATTGGCAATAGCACGGGATTTATCAATAGCCCTGAGGCTGGATGCCGGTCCCGTGGCGCCGTCGCGGCGGCGTTGCTATTGTCCTGAAAAGAATAGTGAAATCGGCTTCCATGCGATTCAATGGCGAGACCCGAGACGCCCCAGGCCGACCCTCGACGGCACCATGTCGAGGCCGGCATGGTATGGGTTGGGGACGACAGGCCACGACATCTTGCGGCACCGGTTGCCGCGATCGAGCCGAGGTTTGATCCGTGACGCAATACCTGCTGGCCGATATCGGCGGAACGAATGCCCGCTTCGCCCTGATGGACGGGGGCATCATGGGGGCGGTCGAGGTATTGTCGGTTGCCGACCATGCGACGGCCGGACAGGCGGTCGCCGGCTTCCTTGCCCGCCACCGCGAGGCGGGCCCGGTCGCGGCTGCAGCCATTGGTGTCGCCGGGCCAGTTGACAACGGCCGCTGCACCTTCACCAACAGCGATTGGGTGGTTGATGCTGCCGAGTTGGAGGCGGAGTTCGGTTTTCGCAAGGTACGCGTGGTCAACGACTTTGCGGCGGCGGCATGGTCGCTGCCCCACCTCTCGGCCGCCGACCTTGTGGCCATTGGCGGTCAGGAGGGGCACCCAGACGCGCCGCGGGTTGTTCTTGGCCCGGGCACCGGCTTGGGGATGGCGTGTCTCGTGCCGGGATCTCAATCAATTGTTGTCGCCAGTGAGGGCGGCCATGCAACCTTGCCAGCCACAACGCGACGGCAAGACGACGTTCTGCGTTGGCTGCGCGGCCGCTTTGGCCATGTGTCGATCGAGCGGGTGCTGTCCGGCGACGGGCTGGTCAATTTGCACGATGCTCTGGCTGCCATCGATGGCAGGTCGGTGCTGCAACGCGACGCGCCGGCGATCACCGAGGCGGCTTTGCGCGACGCCTGTCCCGTCTGCCGCGAGGCGCTCGACACGTTTTGCGCGTTGCTGGGCGGGGTTGCCGGTGACCTGGCGCTGACGTTCGGGGCGCGCGGTGGTGTCTACATTGCCGGCGGCATCGTGCCGCGTATTGTCGACTTCTTGGCGCGCTCCGCCTTCCGCGCCCAATTCGAGGCCAAGGGACGCTTCCAAGGCTACCTCGCGGCGCTTCCGGTGCGCGTTATCGTGCGCCGGGACGCGGCGTTCGTCGGCCTCGCGGCGCTGGTTGACAGCGAGTCGGCATTGGCGTGAGGCCTCGCTTGTGCCGCCGGAAAGCGCGTGCTACCGACCGCCACCCAATCGCCCGACAGGACCCGGCATGAGCGATATTCAGCCCGATCAAGGTTCGCAGCCGCCGCTGACGGTGCATGCGCAGTACATCAAGGACCTCTCGTTCGAAAATCCGCGCTCGCCGCACAGCCTGATGGAACAGGGCCAGCCGCAGCTCGGGCTCGATGTGCAGGTCAAGACGCGACAGCTTGAGGGCAGCACATATGAAGTTGCTCTGGTGATCGACGCCGACGCCAAGACCGAACAGGGCGAGGTCGTGTTCGTGCTCGAGCTGGTCTATGGCGGCGTCTTCACGCTGGGCGCGATTCCACAGGAGGCCGTTGGCCCGATGTTGCTGATCGAGTGCCCGCGGCTGCTGTTTCCCTTTGCTCGCGCCATTGTCGCCAACACCACGCGCGAAGCCGGCTTCCCGCCGTTGCAGATCGCGCCGGTCGATTTCGCCGGCCTCTACCGGCAGCAGCTGGAGCAGGCCGGCCAGCCGGTCGGCACGGCGTAGGCGGAAACCGGGCCGGGTCTATGCCGCGTCCGGCTTCAGCCAGATCGGGTCCTTCAGCTTTTTCAGGAACTCGGCGTGTGCCGCCAGTTCGGCATCGCTCGGCGCGTACGGCCGCGGGGGGCGGATGTTGGAACCGGCACTGCTCGCCAGAACGGCAGCCTGCTGTATCGTCGCGGCGGCACCCATGAGGTCCAGGCCGCGCTGCCGGCCGCCGGTCAACTCGATATAGACATCAGCCAACAACTCGGCGTCCAGAAGCGCGCCGTGCTTTGTGCGATGGGTGTTATCGATCCCCATGCGCTCGCACAGCGCGTCCAGGCTGACCCGTTGGCCCGGAAACTTGCGGCGTGCCAGCGTCACGGTGTCGACCACCTCGTTCTTCAGTGGCGGCAGGCCCAGGCGATCGAGTTCGGCGTTGATGAAGCCCATATCGAACTGGGCATTGTGGATCACCAGCTGAGCATCACCGACAAACGTCAGGAATTGCCCGGCGACATCGGCAAACAGCGGCTTGTCGCCGAGGAATTCGCCTGACAGCCCGTGGATCTGGAATGCCTCATCGGGCATGTCGCGTTCGGGATTGAGGTAGGTATGGAAGTTTTCGCCGGACGGCAGGCCATGCACCAGCTCGACGCAGCCGATCTCCACCAGCCGATGTCCGGCACGCGGATCCAACCCGGTGGTCTCTGTGTCGAACACGATCTCGCGCATGGCGGCTCCTAGCGACGGCGTTGACGCGCAAGCTGCGCCGTCCAGCGCTCGCGCCAGGGTCTGGGCGGCCATGCCGCACCGCGCCGACGCGAAAGCTGGCGCAGCGCCGCCGCCAGCGCGTGCCGCGTCGGGGCGATGCCGGCGTTGCTGGGGATCACAAAGTCGGCCAGCCGGCGCTTGACCGTATCGGGCACCTGCCGGCGCACGATGTCGAGGAACTTCGCTTCGGTCATGCCGGGTCGCGCCAGGACACGGCGTTTCTGCAGGAAACCTGGCGCGCTGACGACCAGCGTGGCGTCGACACGGCGATGGCCGTTGCCTTCGAACAGCAGCGGGATGTCGAGCACCACGATTGGCGTGCGCCGGGCGGCGTGCCGCTTCAGGAAGGCGCGCTGGCGCGCATTCACCAGGGGGTGGACGATCACCTCCAGCCGGCGCAACGCGGCGGGATCGGCAAATACCTTGGCGCCCAGCGCGGCGCGGTCGAGCACGCCGTTCCTGACGCTGCCAGGGAAAGCGGCCTCAATCGGCGGCAAGGCCTCGCCGCCAGGGCCTTGCACCGCATGAACGGCGGCGTCGGCGTCGTAGACCGGCACACCCATCTGCCGCAGCAGTTTCGTGGCGGTCGACTTGCCCATGCCGATCGACCCGGTCAGTCCGACGATCAACATGTCACTCAGCCATCCTCGCCCAGGGCTTCGCGCAGCGCGCGTCGGACCGCCTTGGCGTCCTTCTTGGCGAGCGTACCCAGGCGCGACAGCGGTACGCCGTTCTCCAGGGTGAACAGCTTCAGCCGCACCACTGACGGCGCGGGCAATCCGGCCTCGTCGAGATCGGCAATGGTGATGTCGGTCGCCCAGCCGGTGGTTTCCGCCGACGTGATCATGGCGAAGAGCGTGTGGCCTTGTGCGAGGTTGAGGATGCGGGTGCTCAACACCAGGGCGGGTCGCCGGCCACTGGGCGCGGCAGCGCCAATGGGGAAGGGCAGGGCGACGACGTCGAACCGGTCACAGATCACGGTAAGCATCCGCGTCCGCCGGGCCACCCCATTCCTCGAGCTGGGCGGTGGTGCCATCCCGGTCGCCGGTTTCCACCCTCATGGCGATCTTGCGCATCGTGGCGACATCGTCGGTGACGGCGAACGTCACGAGGTCGCCCTCGACGAGCGACAGCGCCTGCCGCACCGCCTTGGGTATGGTGATCTGGCCCTTGGACGTCAGTCGGCTGACTTGCCTCATTCCTTACTTCCTGTGTAAGGAAAGGCAGAATAGACGATAATAGTAAATATTTCAAGGAGGTAACTGGCACCACTCGACTACATGATGGCGTTGACCACACCGCCGTCGACCCGCAGGGCGGCCCCTGTCGTGGCCGACGCACCCGCCCCGCAAAGATAGACCGACAGATTGGCGACCTCCTCCGGTGAGGTAAACCGGCGTAGCAGGGACGTGGGACGCGCCTTGGCGAAGAAGTCCGCCTCGATCTCCTCGACCGTCCTGCCCTCGGCTTGGGCGCGGGCCTGACGCAGCCGGCCGGTGTTCTCGGTCGTCGTCGGGCCCGGCAGGACGGCGTTGACGGTCACGCCGGTGCCGGCCAGCTCCATCGCCAGGCCGCGCGAGATGCTGAGCTGGGCGGTCTTGCTCATGCCGTAGTGAATCATCTCGCGCGGGATGTTCAGCGCCGATTCGCTGGAGATGAACTGGATGCGGCCCCAGCCGCGCCGGACCATGGCTGGTGCGTAGTGGCGTGCAAAGCGCACGCCGCTGAGCACATTGACTTCGAAAAACCGCATCCAGTCGGCGTCAGGGATGTCGAAGAACGCTTTGCGTTCATAGATGCCGAGATTGTTGACCAGGATGTCGACGTCGGGCACCTGCGCGATGACGCGGGCCGCGCCCTCGGCCGTGGCGCAGTCGGCGGCAACACCATTTACCTCGACCTTGGACGCCCGCTTGCGGATGCGTGCCACGGCGCCATCGACCGCTGCCTGGGTGCGGCCGGTCACCACGACGGAAGCCCCCTCGCGCGCCAGGCCGTCGGCGATAGCGAAACCGATGCCGGCAGTCGAGCCGGTAATCAGGGCACGACGCCCGTTGAGGTGCAGGTCCATCCTTGGCTGTCTCCAACAGTGAGGCGGTCCGATTGGCGGCCCTCTGGGTAGCCCAGCGATAGCCGCTTGTCACCGCCATGAGGCCTGACGTGACGGGCCGAGACAGCATGATGTGCTGTGGAACCCCACTGCGGTGGCGGAAAAACGGTGCCTCGGCGCCAGGTTTGGCACCGCCGGCACGCGCTGAGGCGATAGAGTGACTACCGGATGCGACCCACCATGCCGCTCCGAGGATTGCAGGCGATGAAGCTGACGGATTTCACGACGCTGACCTTCGATTGCTACGGCACGCTCATCGACTGGGAAAAGGGCATCCTCGGCGAACTGCGGCCATGGCTGGCACGGCACGGGCGGGAGCTGGCCGATGATGTTGTCCTCGAGGCCTTCGGCGCCGAAGAGACGCGTTGTGAAGCGGCAACACCGGCGCGCCTGTACCCCGACATTCTGGCCGACGTTATTCGCAACCTGGCGCAGCGATGGAACGTGCCGGCCAGCGACGCCGAAGCCGGTGCCTTCGGCGCGTCGGTTGGCAACTGGCCGGCCTTTGCCGATAGTGCGCCGGCGCTGCAGTACCTCAAGAGGTATTTCAACCTGGTGATCCTCTCCAACGTCGACCGTGACTCTTTCGCGCGCAGCAACGCGAAACTGCAAGTCGCGTTCGACCAGGTGTTCACCGCCCAGGACATCGGCTTCTACAAGCCTGATCGGCGCAATTTCGAACACTTGCTGCGCGAACTTGCCGCCGTCGGTATCGACAAGACGCAGATCCTGCACACGGCGCAGAGCTTGTTCCACGATGTTGCACCGGCGCGGGCGCTCGGCCTGAAAACCATGTGGGTCAATCGCCGCAAGGAACAGGGTGGCTGGGGTGCAACCCCGGCCACCAGCGTTCGGCCAGATGCCGAAGTCGCCAGCATGGCCGATCTCGTGGCTCGGCATCAGGCCGACTTGCGCGGCGAGGGCGGCTGAGGCGCGGGAAACGGCATGGCCGCACAGACCAAGCGTGACGCGACGGCTCCGCGACTGGACCGTCTCGACCTCAAGATCCTGGCGGCCCTTCAGGCCGACGGACGCATGACCAATGTGCGTCTGGCCGAAAAAGTCGGATTGTCGCCAACACCCTGCCTGCAGCGTGTCCGTCGTCTGGAGAAGGCGGGGTACATCGCAGGCTATGGCGCGCGCATCGACGCGGCCCGGCTGGGCGCGTCCATCGTGGTATTCACCGAGATCACCCTGCGCAGCCACACCCGCGACGACTTTCTGCGGTTCGAACGTCTGGTGCAGGACGTGCCGCACATCGTCGGCTGCCACCTCGTGAGCGGTGGCTACGACTATCTCGTGCAGTTCATGGCGCGCGACGTGGCGCACTACCAGGACATCATCGAGGCGTTACTGGACCGCTCGGGCAGCATCGAGAAATATTTCAGCTACATCGCCATCAAGCACATCAAGACGCGCAATGGCGTGCCACTGGAGTTGTTTGAGTAAGTCACCGACGGCTATCTGGCCTTGGTTCCTGCCGCGTCCAGCATCGCACGCCAACGCGCTGCCAGCGCGTCCGGTTCGGCAACAGGCAAAGGCGTCGGATCGGCAAGCTGCAGGGCCAGCTCGGGATTGCCGGCGGGCGGCGGTGCGATCAGGCGGCCGTTGATCAGGCGCTTGACCGCTTTGGCGTCGCCGCCGGTCCACAGCACTGCCCGGTCCCACCCCTGCGCGAACAGTGCGCCGGCGTCCCCGAGGTCAAGACAGGTGACATACATCGGCTGGCTGTAGGTGATCGGCTCGACTCCGGCCAGCAGCCGAACAGCGTTGTGGCCGGCGACACGGCCGGTCGGCATGGCGTGCTGGCACGACATCAGCGTGTCATGGCCGGGTGCGGCGACGGCGCGGGCCATGTCGCCGGCCGCGAAAATTGCGGCCTGGCCCTCGACGCGCAGCGCCGCATCGACGGCCAACCGTCCATCGGCATCGACTCGACCCACCGCCTGCGCCAGCGGATGGGCACGCAAGCCCGCCGCCCACACGACGGTGGCGGCCTCGATAGAGCTGCCGTCGTCGACCCGCACGATCGTCTCGCCACGCGCCGACGTATCGATCGACTGCACCGTCGCGGACGGCCGGAACGTCACGCCAGTCCGGCTCAGCGCCGCGCTGATTGCGGCCTGCGGTCCATCGCCCAGGGTGGCGCCGGGTGTTGCGGCACGATCAAGCAGCACCACGCTCGCCGTCTCGCCCGCTGCGTCGGCCAGTTCCCGCAGCCAGCCCGCCAGTTCGGTCGCGATTTCGAGCCCTGTGAAGCCGGCGCCAACAACGACGGCAACAAATCTGCCGGTCGATCGCGGACGCCGTGGCAGTGCCTCGATGTGACGCCGCAGGTCCATGGCCTGCGTAGCGCCATCCAATACATGCAGGAATCGCTGCCATGCTGCCGGTGGAGGCGCAGTGTGGCTGCCGGTCGCCAGGATCAGCGCGTCATAGGGCAGACGCGCCGTTCGCCCGTCGGCATCGCGCAGCGTCACGGACTTTGCCTGTGCGTCGATCGCCTCGACGGTACCGGGGCGGAAAGTGACGCCCATGGCCGCCAGCAGCGGCGCGATATCCACTTCCAGCTCGGTCGCTCGCCGCTCGTACAGACGAGGTTTCAGGCACAGTAGGGATGTCGGTGCCACCACGTCGATGTCGATCATGCCCGCGTGGCTTCCGAGGTCTCGTTCCGCCCTTGCCGCGCCAAGGGCCGCCCACATGCCGGCAAACCCGGCGCCGACGATCAGGATGCGCGCCATAACCTGCTCCATGTCACTTCAACGCGCAGACGATCCGACAGGCGATGGTGTGACACGATGCGCCAACGACAAGGGCGCGGGCCGAAAGCCCGCGCCCCGATCGTGCGCATTCGCTCACAGCGTCCTATGGCAACAGAACCGTCTGTCCGGTGGTCTTGCGGCTTTCCAGGTCCCGATGCGCCTGTGCGGCATCCTTCAGCGGATAGGTCTGATCGATGTGAACCTTGACCTTGCCGCTCTTGACGACCTTGAACAACGCCTTGGCGCAGGCTTCCAGTTCCTTGCGCGTGGCGGTGTACGAGCCCAGCGACGGTCGAGTCAGGAACAACGATCCCTTGGCTCCCAGCACAGCGGGCGCGAACGGCGCCACCGGCCCTGACGCGTTGCCGAATGAGACCATCATCCCGCGTGGCGCCAGGCAGTTGAGCGACATCTCCCAGGTGTCCTTGCCGACGCCGTCGTAGACCACCGGCACGCCCTTGCCCTTGGTGATTTCCTTCACCCGCGCGACGACATCCTCCTTGGTGTAGTCTATCACCCACGCGTAACCGTTCTTTTTCGCCAGCGCCGCCTTCTCGGGCGACGACACTGTGCCGATCGCCTTGACGCCCAGTGCCTTGGCCCATTGGCCGAAGAAAAGGCCGACACCACCGGCGGCGGCGTGGAACAACACGATGTCGCCCTTCTTGCACTTGAAGGTGCGGCGAATCAGGTACTCCGTGGTCATGCCCTTGAGCATCATTGCCGCCGCTTCGCGGTCGGAGATCCCCTTGGGCACCGGCACGAGAATCGCGGCCGGTAGGTTGCGTTCCTCGCAATAGGCACCCGGCGCGCTGCCACAGTAGGCGACGCGGTCGCCCTTCTTGAATCCCTTGACCTTCTTGCCGACCGCCACCACGACGCCGGCGCCTTCGCGGCCGATGGCATTGGGCGTCGGCACCGGATAGAGGCCGCTGCGCGTGTAGACGTCGATGTAGTTCAACCCGATGGCGGTATGCTTGACCTTCACTTCGCCGGGACCCGGGTCGCCGACCTCGATGTCCTCATAGACCATCTTGTCGGGACCACCGGTCTCATGAATGCGGACGGCCTTCACCATGGAACGCTCCCCCCTCGTCTGATCACGGGCGCGGATTGCGCCAACGCCGCTGTCTCACGCGCGGCACCCTAGAGCAGAATGCGATACGGAGGAAATGGCCTGTTGTCGGTATCGGGCGGGACCGGTGTCGAAACCAGTCAATCTGACGGCGCCCGTTGCCATCTGTACCGGCGGTCGACCGTCGACGAGAGGCAGACGCGCGGTGGGCGCCCGGCGGCCTCGCCCGCGGCATGTTGGCCGCCGCTCGCTGGCGGCGCGGGGTGATCGCAGTGGGACTGTTACATTCATTTGACATGCGCTTGCCGCCATACCGGCGCTGGGTTAAGTCCAGCCGGTGACGCATCCCGGCCGACATTCCTCCATGCCTACCCGGCCCTTGGCATCGGCCGGCCGGTCGCACGTGGTCGGTTTGGTTCTGCTGGCGCTCTTGCTGCAGGCACTCTCGCCGCTGCTGCATGCTCGGCTGTCGTCGCTGCTCTTTGCCAGCTACGGCCAGCGGGTCGACATCGCTACCTTCTGCCTTCCTGGCCGGATTCAACCACCGTCTTCGGACGACACTGGCGGGCAGCCGTCGCCTCGGCTGCCTGACTGCCCGCTGTGCGTGGGAGGCGCGGTGCCGGCCGTCGACTTGCCGGTGGCACTCGAGGCGGCGAAACCGCCGCCATCGGCCACAGTGGACCGTGCAGAGGCCGCGCCGGAAACACTGCGTGTCACCCGGGCCGCGCCGGCACACCGTCCACGAGGGCCACCCAGCGTCTGAAACGCACTCTTTGGCGCGATTCCGACCCGGCAGCGGGCGCAATCGCACGCGCGGCTTTCAGACAACAGGTGTTTCCATGTCCATCTCATTCCGCCTGGGCGCCGCGGCGCTGATGGCGCTGCTCGTTTTGTCCGCCGCCTGGGCGCACGACTTCACGCTGGGCTCCCTCACGATCGATCATCCTTGGGCGCGCGAAACCGCCAGCATGGCGCGCGCCGGCGGTGCCTTCATGACGATCGAAAACAAGGGCGGCACACCCGACAAGCTGCTGCGCGCCCGCTCGCCCGTGGCGGCACGCACGGAGGTGCATACCGTCATCCGCGACGGCGACGTCATGCGCATGCGCGAAGTGCCGGCGATCGAGCTGGCGCCGAATTCCAAGGTCGAGCTGAAGCCCGGCGGCTATCACGTCATGCTGATGGAGCTAAAAGCGCCGCTGAAAGCCGGCGACAAGTTCCCGTTGACCCTCACCTTCGAGAAGGCCGGTGAAATCACAGTAGACATCGTGGTCGAAAAACTGTCGGGCCCGCAGACTGATCACGGCAAGATGAAGCACTGAGCGGGCGGCATCGGGCTGGACTGTTGCCATCGGCTCGTCGCCTTGCATTGAGCGATCACGGCGCGCATACCCTTAAAGGGCGCGGTGTCGGGAGGCGGGCCATGAAACGTCGTGCTTTCGTCGCTGCCGGCATCGCGGGCGGCTCAGCGTTCGCGATGCCGGCCATCCTGCGGGCCGAGAACAAGGTCTTTCAAAGCCAGAAAGCATCGTATCGCTTTGTCACCTTGTCGATGGGCCTGGAGCAGCCCTGGGGCATGCAGTTCCTGCCCGATGGCCGGCTGCTGATCACGGAACGTCCGGGGCGTTTGCGGGTCTATGCCAATGGCAAGCTCGACCCGCGACCGCTGTCGGGCGTGCCGCAGGTATGGTCGAACGCGCAGGGCGGTCTGCTCGACATCTGTTTGCATCCCGATTTCGCGCGCAACAACACGCTCTATCTCAGCTACGCGGCACCGGTGAAAGGCGGTGGCCTGACCCGTCTGGCGCGTGCCCGCTTCGCCGGCAATGGCCTTCGCGAGCTGACGCCGCTGTTGGACGCCGTCCCGCCGAACTCGGAAGACATTCATTTCGGATCGCGCGTCGCGTTCGACCGCGCTGGGTTCGTCTATGTGACCTGCGGCGAACGCGGCAACCGGCCGGGCGCGCAGCGTCTCGATGTGCTGACCGGCAAGGTCGCTCGCCTGCGCGACGACGGCAGTATCCCGCCCGACAATCCATTTGTCGGCCGTCCCGGTGCCCGGCCCGAAATCTTCACCTATGGCCATCGCAACCCGCAGGGCCTGACCATGCATCCGGTCACCGGGCGCATGTGGTCGGTCGAACACGGTCCACGCGGCGGCGATGAGCTGAACTTGCTCAAGCCGGGGGCCAACTACGGCTGGCCGCTGGCGACGCATGGGACCGAATACCATGGCCCCAAGATCAGCGAATTCACGTCGCTGCCGGGCATGGAGGATCCGGTGCGCTACTGGGTGCCGTCGATCTCGCCGTGCGGCCTGATGGTCTACACTGGTGACGCATTTCCTGGCTGGCGCGGTTCGTTCTTCACCGGCGCACTGTCGAACTTCGCGCTGTTCCGTATCGAGGTGGACGGCGAGCGCTACGTCGGCGAGGAGCGGCTCGTGGTCGACACCCTGCCCTACATTCGCGATGTCCGGCAGGGGCCGGACGGCTTCCTGTACTTGATTACCAACGCCGACAAGGGCGGACTCTACCGCATCGAACCCGCATAGCCTGTTGGAACCAGCGCGGAAACGTTGCCTGTACGCCGGCCGACCGCTAGAAGCGGCGGATGCGTGACCAAGACACGTTGCATTGCGGCGGCGCGCCGCCAGTCCTGCTGGCATCTACCAGCGTCAGCAGGCGCCAGTTGCTGGCGGCGGCGGGGATCAATTTTGAGGCCGTCGCGCCGGACGTGGACGAAGTGGCAGCCAAACGTGAGCTGGCAACTGCCAACGGCCGTACCCTGGCGGTGGCGCTTGCCGACCGCAAGGCGCTGGCGGTCTCGGCGACACGGCCGGGCGCGGTTGTGGTCGGTGGCGATCAGACGCTGTGCTGTGGCGATCGTCTGTTCGACAAACCTGACGGCGTTGATGCAGCGAGGGCCCAGTTGTGCGCCCTGCGTGGCCGCGTGCACGAACTGCAGTCGGCGGTCAGCGTGGCGCGCGATGGCGTCGTTGCGTGGCGGCATATTGCCTCGGCGCGGCTGGCGATGCGGCCGTTTTCCGACGATTTCCTGGAGCGCTATGTCACGCTCAGTGGGGACACGCTGACGACGTCGGTCGGCGCTTACCGTCTGGAGGGGCCGGGCGCTCAGCTGTTCGAGCGTGTCGACGGTGACTATTTCACCATACTCGGCCTGCCGCTGCTGCCGTTGCTCGACTGGCTGCGTCAGACCGGCGTGTTGCGACAATGACAGTGCAGATGCCGGAATTCGAGGCGTTGCTGGCCGCCGCCGCCGGTCGGCCGTTCGCCTTCGTCGCGGGCTGGCCGATCGCGCATTCAAGATCACCTTTGCTGCACGGCTTCTGGCTGCAGCAGCGCGGGATCGCCGGCCACTACGATCGGCTGGCGGTGGCGCCGGGTGGTGAAGCACTGCGCGCAACTTTCGACTTCATCCGCCGGACACCGCTGGGGCGCGGCTGCAACCTGACCCTGCCGCACAAGATCGACGCATTGGCACTGCTCGACGAGGTGACGCCTGCCGCGATGCGTATCGGCGCCGTGAACACCATCATCAAGCGGGCCGATGGCACGCTGGAGGGCCGCAACACCGATGCTTTCGGCTTCATCGAGGCACTGCGGGCCGGTGCGCCACACTGGCGCGCCGCGGCGGCGCCGGCGGTTGTCCTGGGCGCCGGTGGCGCAGCGCGCGCCGTAGTCGCCGCCTTGGTCGATGCCGGCGTGCCGGAGGTGCGGTTGGTGAACCGCACGCGCCAGTCCGCCATCGATCTGGCGGTCCAGTTCACACCTGACGACGGCCGCACCATCGCAGTCGACGACTGGAGCCGGCGCGACAGCGCGCTGGCCGGCGCCGGCCTGCTGGTCAATACCACGTCGCTGGGAATGACCGGCCAGCCGCCGCTGGAGCTGGATCTGGCAGCTCTGCCGTCGACCGCCGTCGTCAACGACATCGTCTATGTACCTCTGCGGACAGCCCTGTTGCGGCAGGCCGCGGCACGCGGCAACGCAACCGTTGACGGTCTCGACATGCTGCTGCACCAGGGCCGGCCCGGGTTCGCTGCCTGGTTCGGCGGGCCCGAACCGGCCGTGACGCCGGCGCTGCGCAGCGCCGTGGCCGGGGACTTGGGTGCCTGATGGCCGGTTTGCCGGCGCTCCGGTACAATTGGGCGATTTAGTGAGGGGCCGCTCAGGCCCATCCGGAGGCCGACAGGGCGTCAGGGTGGCTCGCGCGTGAACAGCGTGGCTCTGGGAATGGAAAAGAACCTGTTCAGATATATCTGGCGTCACAGCCGCGGCGAGCAGGTTGTCATCCTGCTGCTCGTTGTCGTGGCTCAGGTCTTCTATTTCGCCTCGCTGAATCTGCCCAAGAGCATCGTCAACGACGGTATCGAAGGCAAGGGATTCAAGAACGTCGCCGAGCTGCCGTTCTTCCGGGTGAGCCTGCCGCTGCCGTCCTTCCTGTCCGACGCCGGCTCGATCCGACTTTTCGACGGCGTGGCCCTGACCCAGTGGCCGTACCTTGTCGCGATGAGCTGCCTGTTCCTGGTGATGGTCACCGTGAACGGCATGTTCAAGAAGACGATCAACACACAGAAAGGGCGGATGGGCGAGCGCATGCTGCGCCGCCTGCGCTACGAGCTCTTCGACCGCATCCTGTTGTTCCCCAACGTTCACTTCCGCAAGGTCAAGGCCGCCGAACTCAGCGGCATGATCAAGGACGAGGTCGAGCCGCTGGGCGGCTTCATCGGCGACGCTTATGTGCAGCCCGCATTCCTCGGCGGACAGGCGATGACCGCACTGCTGTTCATCATGCTGCAGAGTGTATGGCTTGGCACGATCGTGATCGTGGTGTTGGGCGTGCAGGCGTTCGTCATCCCGCGGTTGCGCCGGCGTATCCTTGTGCTGGGGCGACAGCGTCAGATCACGGCGCGACAGCTGGCGGGCCGCATCGCCGAGACGGTCGACGGCGTGCACGAGATCCACACCAACGCGACGGCCAACTACGAACGTGCCGATATTGCGCATCGGCTGGGCACAATTTTTGTCATCCGCTTCCAACTCTACCAGCGCAAGTTCACCGCCAAGTTCCTCAACAACCTGCTGGCCCAGACGACGCCGTTCATGATCTATCTGATCGGCGGCTATCTGGTGCTGTTCGGAGACATGCAGGTCGGCGCCGTGGTCGGTGTCCTGCTCGCCTACAAGGACCTGCCCGGCCCGGTCAAAGAGTTGATCGACTGGGATCAGCAACGCCAGGACGTGCAGCAGAAATACGAACAGGTGGTCGAGCAATTCGAGCCCGACGGCATGCTGGCGCGCGAGCTGCAAATGGTGCCGGACGGACCGGTGGCACCGCTCTCCGGCGAGATCGTGCTCTCCGGCGTCACGGTGGCGGAGGACAGTGGCGCCAAGTCGGTGGACGCCGTCAATCTGGTCGCACCCCTGGATCGCCGCCTGGCGCTTGTCGGCCCGCCGGGCGGTGGCAAGGAGACGATCACCCAGGTGATGGCGCGGCTGACACCGCCCAGTGCCGGCACGGTGCGGATCGGCGGCGCCGATCTGGCCAGCCTGCCCGAATCGACGACCGGCGCCCGGATTTCCTATGTCGGACAGGACGTCTATCTGTTTCCCGTCAGCGTCCGCGACAACATTCTCTATGGCCTCAGGCGCCGGCCGGTGACGCCGGCCAACTACGATGAAGCCGAGCGGCGCGCGCGCGAGCGCTTCGTGAGCGAATCGCGTCGGGCTGGCAATCCGGATTTCGACCCGGCTGACGACTGGATTGACTACGACGCTGCCGGCGCCACCGGGCCCGGCGATATCGACCATCGGATCGTCGAGGCGCTACGCGCCGTCGAGCTTGAGGAGGACATCTATCAGTACGGCCTGCGTGGCACGCTGGACACCTCGACGCGGCCGGCCATCGCGCAGTCGATCCTTGCCGCCCGCGAGGAACTGCATGCGCGGTTGACCGATCCCACGCTCGCCTCCCTGGTCGAGCCGTTCGATCGTGCCCGTTACAACCGCAACATGTCTGTGGCCGAGAACCTGTTGTTCGGCACCCCGATCGGCAAGACGTTCGATCCCGACAACATCGCCGCCAATCCGCACATGCGGGCGGCGCTGGCGCAGGTCGGCCTCGAATCGGAGCTGTTGCAGATGGGCGTGACCATCGCCGAGACTATGGTCGAGCTGTTCGCCGACCTGCCGGCTGGTCACCCGTTCTTTGAGCAGTTCAGCTTCATTGCGGCAGAAGACCTGCCGGAGTTCCGCACGATCCTGAGCCGGTTGGCGGGCAAGAGCGTCGCCGACCTCGACGACGCAGCGCGCGCCCGGCTGGCGGCACTGCCGTTCCGCTACATCGAGGCGCGACACCGCCTGGGCCTGATCGATGCGGCCGTCGAGGAGCGCCTGCTGGCGGCACGGCGCGCCTTTGCCGAAAACTTGCCGGCCGATGCCGCCGACGCCATCGAGTTCTACGACCGAAGCCGCTACAACGTGGCCGCCACCTTGCAGGACAACATCCTGTTCGGCCGTATTGTCTACGGGCAGGCGCAGGGCCCCGAGCGCATCAGCGCACTGATCTCGGAGGTGCTCGAGGGTCTGGGCCTGCGCATGGCCGTCATCGAGGTCGGCCTCGACTACAATGTTGGCGTTGGCGGCAAGCGCCTGTCGGCGATACAGCGGCAGAAGGTCGGTCTGGCGCGCGCCCTGGTCAAGCGCCCGGATCTGCTGATCCTCAACGAGGCGACGTCGTTGTTCGACAGCGCGGCCCAACAGCGTGTGCTCGACAAGATACTGGACGTCTGCAAGGGGCGCGGCGTCATCTGGGCGCTCAACCGCGCGAGCTTTGCCGACCGTTTTGACGACGTGGTGGTACTGCAGGGCGGTAAAGTGACCGCCAAGGGTGCCCCAGGCGATATTACCGGGGACAAGACGTTCGCCGATTTGCTGGCGGCGGGCTGAGCTCGGGAGGAGAGGCCATGAGCATTCACGAGGAAGTCGAGCTGCTGAAGACCGTTCCGATCTTCGCGAAGATCGAACCGGCCAAGCTGAAGCTGCTGGCCTTCACCAGCGACCGGCTGACCTTCGATGCCGGCCAGGAGTTGTGCCACCAGGGCGATATCGGCGATGCCATGTACGTCATCCTTGGCGGCTCGGCCGACGTGCTGATCGACTCACCCAGTGGCCCGATCAAGGTGGCCCAGCTGCAGCGCAACGACTTCGTCGGTGAAATGGCCATTCTGTGCGACATACCGCGGACAGCCACGGTAGCGGCGCACGAGAAGCTGACCGCGCTCAAGATCCCCAAGGAGCTGTTCTTCCGGCTGGTCGCCGAATTTCCGCAGATGGCCGTCGAGATCATGCGCGAGCTGGCGCATCGCGTGGAGGACATGAACGTCAAACTTACCGCCGCCAAGGCGGCCTAGCGACCCCCGATGGCTGGAACACGGCAGATGTGGCGGGTGCCGCGCAAACGTAACTCGCGATGCGACGCGGCAGGCCACGCGCGTCGATCGGGAGAGTGGCGGTGCCGCTGATATGCGGATGCTGTGCGTCCTCGACGGCGATGCCACACCGCTGTCGGCCGTGTTTGCGGCGGGACATGCAAGCCGCTCGGTTGACATTCCGGCACGCAGCGGCGACGTGGGCATGAGTCGTCTCGACAGCTTCATTCGTCGCATGCAGGCGCAGCGTGACTGCCTGAACTGGGTGGCCACGCAGCTGCGCGATACGCCGGGCCCTGTGCTGGAGGTCGGCCTGGGCAACGGCCGTACCTATGACCACTTGCGTGGCCTCTTGCCGGAGCGCGACATCTTCGTCTTCGAGCGCGAAGTGCGGGCACACCCCGACTGCATTCCCGGCGCCGACCGGTTGTTTCTGGGCGACGTCCGCGACACGATCCCGCAGGCGGCGCGGACGCTCGCGCATCGTGCGGCGCTGATCCACAGCGATCTCGGCACCGGCGATCACGTCGCCAATGCGGCGCTGGGCGATTGGCTCGGGCCGGCGCTCGACGCGCTTTTGGCGCCGGGTGGCTACGTTGTTGCCAATCAGCCGCTCGAGGTTGCGCGCTGGAAGCGCATGCCCGAACCGGCCGGTGTGCCCAGGGATCGCTATTTTATCTACCGTGCGACCGGTGGAGGCGAGGCGTGATCGGCTCGGGTGTGATGGCCGCCGGTGCCGGCTACCTCGCCGTCTGGCGCGACAGGTCGACATTCGTCAGCGTCTTCATCGCGCCGTTCTTCTTCCTGGCGACGCTTCTGGTCCTGACGTCCGTGGCGCAGGTATGGTTTTTTCTCGACGATCGCGCGTTGGCGCTCACGCTCGACGATTTGATGCGCGCTAACCAGCGTCAGAAGGCGGTCAGCATCGCCGTAGACGCGCTCGCCACAATTGCGATCGGCTACGGGCTTGCAGCCTGGACCCAGCGTGGATGGTCGGCTACGGGCGGGACCACGAGCCGACCGACCGCGGCTCTTCCGCTGCTCGCCGGTATTGCGCTGGCATGGGCGTTGGACACGCTGATTGGCGGTACGTTCCTGAAGCTGAGGGGATTAATGCAGGCGCCGGCGTGGCATGTACGTGACCTCGTGGCACTGCTCCTGATTGCCGGCGCCGGCTGCATTGCGGCAATTGTCCTTGTGACGGCCGTTCAGATGCCGACACGCGGTGTGCGGATCTTGGCGGGCGCGCTGCTGAGGCAGTGGCAACATCGACTGGTGCCGGCGGTGGTGGCGTTCGCGCTCGGCGTTCTGCCCGCCTCCGTTGTTGTGGCGGCGCTGGCCTGGGTCCTGTTTGTCTGGTTCCCGGGCGGTCTATTGCTTGACATGGCGCGTGGCGGACTGGAAGCCGGAGCCATCGTCAGTGCAATTGTCGTATTCGTCCGCATCCTGCTGCAATGGCTTGCCGCCGCCTTTATCGGCGCAGCGGCCATGGTTGCCCTGCGGGGGATTGCCGAGACGGGCAACGATAGCGCGTCGACGCCGGGGCGTGCGATCGACTGACCGACGCGTGGGCACCGGCCGACGTCAGGCCGTGACGATGCCCAGTTCCTGTCGCACGACGTTTAGCCAGTAGGCGGCGCCGGTGACGATGATGTCGTCGTTAAAGTCATAGCGCGGCGTATGCACGTAGTGGCAACCGCCGGCCTCCTCGCCACCGTTGCCGATCATGATGTAGGCGCCCGGCTTTTTTTCCAGCATGAAGGCAAAATCCTCGGCACCTGTCACAGGCGCGGTGTTGCCATCGACGTTCTCGGCGCCGACCGTCGCGGTGGCGGCGGCGATCGCCACGGACGTCTGGTCTGCTGCGTTGACCAGCGGGGGATAGCGGCGCTGGTAGGCGTAGTCGACGGTACAGCCCCAGGCCTCGGCGGTGCTCTTCGCCACGTCGCCCAGGCGCCGCTCCAGGATGTCGCGTACCGCCGGCCGGTAGCTGCGCGACGTGCCGCGCACCATCACCTCGGATGGAATCACGTTGGGCGCGTTGAAGGCGCCGCCTGCGATATGACCGACACTCAGCACCGCCGTGTCGATCGGCGCCACGTTGCGGCCGACGATGCCCTGAACGCCCAGGATGAAACTGGCGGCCGGCATCGTCGGGTCGGTGCCGCGATTTGGTGCCGATCCGTGGCCGCCGGTGCCATGGAACACGGCGGTCCACGAATCACTGGCCGCCAGCATCGGGCCGGGTCGGATGGCGAATTTGCCGACCGGTAGGCCGGGCATGTTGTGCATGCCATAGACGGCATCGCACGGGAACAGGTCGAAGAGACCTTCCTCGATCATGACCCGCGCGCCACCCAATCCTTCCTCAGCCGGCTGGAAGATGACGTGCACCGTGCCGGCGAAATCCGGATCGGCGGCCAGCTGCCGCGCCGCGCCGAGCAGCATGGTGGTGTGTCCGTCATGGCCGCAGGCGTGCATCTTGCCGTCGGTCGTCGAGCGGTGCGCGAAATCGTTCTTTTCCTGCAAATGCAGCGCATCCATGTCGGCGCGCAGTCCGATGCTCTTCTGTCCCGGGCGCCGGCCTTTCAGCGTGCCCACCACGCCGGTCTTGGCCAGGCCGCGATGCACCTGGTAGCCCCACGACGACAGCCTTTCGGCGACGATGGTCGACGTACGCACCTCCTCGAAGGCGGTTTCGGGATGACGATGAATATCGCGACGGATGGCGATCAGCTCGGCCTCGATGTCCTTCAGGCCGATCATCGTCGCGTCGCTCATTCCATCTCTCCTCGGACCCTCTGAAGGCGAATCTCAGCCGCGTCGTATTAGGCGCAGCAGGACCAGCAAGACGATGGCACCGATCACGGAGCCGATGAAACCGGCCACCTGGCCTGGCGCATAGAGACCGAGCGCGCGGCCGCCATAGGTGGCCGCGATCGATCCAACGATGCCGATGACAATGGTTACGATGATGCCGCCGGGATCGCGTCCCGGCGTCAGGAAGCGGGCCACCAGCCCGACCAGAAAACCGATCGCAATCACGATCAGAAAGTCGACCATGGTGCAGCTCCGTCAGCCGCTTTGCGCGAGCACCGGAGTCGGGTCACCGGCCGGTTTGGGCAGTCGGACCCGCAGGCGGCGGATACGGCGCGGATCGACATCGACGATCTCGAACTCGCAACCGGAGGGGTGACGGATCACCTCGCCGCGCTCGGGAATACGGCCGGCCAGCGAGAATATCAGTCCGCCCAGGGTATCGACCTCGCCACGCTCTTCGTCGGAGAGCAGCGGGCCGGCCATTTCCTCGAAGGCATCGATGGGTGTGCGCCCCGTGGCGTCGAAGCTGCCGTCGGGCCGAGCCACCAGACCAGCTATCTGCTCAGTGTCGTGTTCGTCCTCGATCTCGCCGACGATCTCCTCGACCAGGTCCTCGATGGTCAGTAACCCGTCGGTGCCGCCGAACTCGTCGACCACCAGCGCCATGTGGACCCGCTGGCGGCGCATCTCCAGCAGCATGTCGGACACCGGCATGGTCGGTGCCACGAAGCTCACGCGGCGCAGCACGTCGCGCAGACGGAACCGCCGGCCGCTTCCCCAGTAGGCCAGCACGTCCTTGATGTGGACCATACCGATCACGTCGTCGAGCGACTCGCGATACACCGGATAGCGCGAATGCGCCTCCTGCTGGATCAGCTTGACGGTCTCTTCCAGCGACGTGTCGATGGCGATGCCCACGATGTCGGCCCGTGGCACCATGACGTCGGCCACCGTCTTGGCCCGCAGGCTCAGGATGTTGGCCAGCAGGTCGCGCTCCTCGTCGCCCAACGCCGGTTCATCGGGCGGCGCGTTGCGCAGCTCGGGCCTTTCTTCGATTAGTTCCTGGATGGCTTCGCGGATCTCCTCGCCACGGTCGCGCTTGCGCAGTTTGCGCAGGATGCGCCGCAGAGGGCCGCCTTCGGACGTTCCGGCGGCGCCGGAACTTCGATCGGACGACGGATCGGACATGACCTGACTATAGGCAGCGCGCCGGCCGGGCGAAAGGGCGCCGCACGCGGCAAGACGGTTGTTGTGGATTTGCCATGCCGGCCCGGGTTCAGCTGCGCAACAGCACGACCAGCCCGAATGCCAGCGGAAATACCAGGGGCAGGGTGGTGATCAGGACGGCAAGGGAATTGCGGCCATAGCGCCAGCACAGCAGCCAGGCAACCAGGGAGAAAACGAAGGCGACCGGTGGCCACGACCAGATCGAGCCGACGAACAGCAACGGCCAAGGATCGTCGGGCGTTTGCGGCGCGTCGAACGCCATAATCGACAGTCCCGCCAGCGGCAGCCAGAAGATCAGCAGCACCGCCATGGTGACCTGGGTGCCAACCAGCCAGGCGCGCGCGGCATTGCGCCCGATCATCGGTCGTGGGGCGTCAGGCTCCGGTTCGGCCATGCGCATCGACCTCCTGACGAGGGCCGCGGGCTGTCCCGCACCCTGCCGATCCTACATCACAACCTCGATCAGATAAGGTCCCTTCTGGCTCATCGCCCATTGCAGCTGCTTCGTCACGCCATCCAGGTCGTCGACCCGTGCGCCCTCGACGCCCATGCCCTTGGCCAGCTTGACGAAATCCAGCGTCGGGCGGTCGAGCGTCAGCATGTCGATGGCGCGCGGCCCGGGATTGGGCGCGCCGACGTCCGACAGCTGGCTGTAGAGGATCTGGTAGGAGCGATTG
>JAHCJT010000369.1 GCA_026126245.1 Alphaproteobacteria bacterium | reverse complement strand
CAGTGATTGGCCGTCCCGGAGGATCACCGGTCCCGCAGTTCCTGAACCAACCACCGCATGGTCCTTCGCTGCGCTCAGGACGACGGCCAATTCACCGTCTGCGATACCCCCGCCGCGGCGCCGGCAGGCCCTCGCATCCCGGTGCGCCGGTGCGTGCGGTCCGCTGATGAGCGGCCAGGACGCCGGCGCGCCGAGGTTCCGCTTGACCCGGATCGGCGCGGGTGCCGGGATCGGACGGCGACACCCGGATGTCACACGGGACAGCTAGCCTCGGCCACCATGACCTTCCATATCGCGCAGATTTCCGACACCCATCTCAGCGCCGACAAGCCGTACTTCGTCGCCAATTTCGAGCGAACCGGCGAGGCGCTGCGCGCGCAGCGGCCCGACCTCGTGCTCAACAGTGGCGACATCTCGCTCAACGGCGCGGCCAGCGACGACGACCTCGCCGAGGCCCGCCGCCTGCACGATGCGCTGGACCTGACGGTGCGGTACATTCCGGGCAACCACGACATCGGCGACAATGTCGACGTGCCGCACGCCCACAGCCCGGCGATCGACGGCGGGCGTCGCGCGCGCTACGTCCGGCATTTCGGCGCCGACTGGTGGCACATGGACGTGCCGGGATGGCGCCTGCTGGCGATCAATGCCCAGCTCCTGGGCAGCAGCCTGGAGGCGGCCGCCGAGCAGGAGGCGTTTGTCGCCGAAGCCGCCGCCGGCGCCGGCGGGCGCGCGGTGGCGCTGTTCGTGCACAAGCCGCTGTTCGACCGGCACGACGCGGAAAGCGAACTGGGCGGCCGGTTTCTCAATCCCGCGCCGCGGCGCCGGCTGCTGGCGGCGCTCGGCACGCGGCGGCCGGCCGTCGTGGCCTGCGGCCACGTCCACCAGCATCGCGACGGCGACGGCTGCGGCATGCGCTGTGTCTGGGCGCCATCGACCGCCTTCGTGCTGCCCGACTCGCGCCAGCCGCGCTATGGCCTGAAAGAGGTCGGCTACGTCGTCCACCGCCTGCACGCCGACGGCGCGCACGACAGCCGGCTCGTGTCGGTGCCGGGCGCGGCAACCCTAAACATCGCGGATTTTCCGGCGGCGTACGGGCCGGTCGCCTGAGCGCGCTTGTCGCGGCGCCGGCGGCGCTCAGGCGCGCTTGCCACGGCCGCGTTTCAGCGTCTCCGACGGACTCTCGCCGAACTGGCCGCGATACTCGACCGCGAAGCGGCCGAGATGGCCGAAGCCCCATGCCAGCGCGATGTCGGTGACGCTCTGGCCGGGCCGGGCGCGCATCAGCGCCTCGCGCGCCCGCGCCAGCCGCGCCTGGCGCAGGTAGCGCATCGGCGACGTGCCGCGATGGTCGCGGAAGTGCTTGAGCAGGGTGCGGCCCGGAATGCCCGACGCCGCCACGATGTCGGCCAGGGTGATCGGCGCGTCCAGGCGGCTGTGCATGTAGTCGATGGCACGCTGCACCTCGTGCGGCGCGGCCGGCGCGGCGCGCCGTTCCAGCGCCGCGGTGTAGGTGTTGGCCTGGCACAGCAGCAGGCCGGTGATGATCAGCTGCTCGTACATGCCGGCCAGGATCGGGCTGACCGGCCCGCCGCCGTCGTCGAGATCGGCGATCGCCAGCCGGATCTGGCGTGCGATGCGCCGTCCGGCCGGCGACGTCAGGTCGATCGCTGCGGTGAAGTCCAGCGGCAGCCGCGGCGCCTCGCCGAGCAGGGCGGCAAGCTGGCCGCGCACGGCGGCGGCGGTCAGCGACAGCGTCGCGCGCGTGCTGCCGGCCTCGGCATGCATCATATGCCCGGCCGGCGAGGAGATGACGGCGTGGTTCGGCCGGCAGACGACGGCGCCGGCATGGTTGATCACCTCGGCCCGGCCACGCAGGGGAAAGTGGATGAAGTAGTCGTCGCGCGTGCGCGCCGGCGGCACATGCACCGTGGCGGCGGCGCCGTACTGGATGTAGCCGAGATAGCTGTTGGGCAGGTAGACGGCGCTGGCCGCGAAATCGAAGGCGCGCGCGTCGCGCGGGCGCAGGTCAAGGTGGAATTCCTTGGCCCGCATGAATTCGCGGGTCATGTCCGCGTCCCGGCTCTCCATGACGCGGCGGTGTTGCAGCACAGGCGTGTCGGCAACTCGCATGATGGGCAATCCCCAGCGACGGCGCGGACCGGCGGCGTTCCTGCAAACGTGATGGCAATCCTACCAGAGCCGTCGCGACCTGTATTGCCGTTTTCGGACAGTCGAGCGGCGGCCAGCGGATTTCGTGGCACTGGCGGAGTTCCTATCCTGAACGCCCGAGCCGGCAGCAATGGGAGGCATCGACCCGGTAAGCGTTGCGCGCCGCCGAAGGTGCTGGCGATTGCCGCGCAGGGCTCGCCTGGGCCGTCGGTCGACCACGTCTCGGGAGCGGCAGCATGCGTCGGCGGCCCAGGAATGTGACCGCTGGGCGAGCGGGCGGCTCCGGCCGACTGGCGCAAACCGGGACAGCGGTTGCCGGACTGAATGCCTGGAAGGGGGATTCATGCCGTACGAACGTCCGCCGAGCACCGGGACCGATCCCGGCACGAAGACACTTGAGGATCTCAAACACTACTCGCCGCCGGCCGCATCGGTCCTGCGGTTTCATACGGTAGGCCGGCGTCCTGACGGTCATCTGGAGTCGCTGGCCGATGTCGCCAAGCAGGCCGGCCAGGATTTCTGGCGTTATATCGACTACGTCTTTCCGGGCTGCAACAAGACGCCGGAGTGCGTGAACTGGTACCTGAATTTCAAGTACAACTGCCCGCCCACTGACGACGGCAAGAACCGGAAATTCCGCGGCGGCGAAAAGCTGCCGTTGCCCAAGCTGGACTGGAAAGACGCCAAGCCGCCTCTCGATCCGCCACGGGAGCCGGTCAAACCGGGCATGTACGACCGAAGGGCGGCGGCGCGCTACGCACGTTACTGGGCGGAGGGCACGAACCCCGCCTACCCGCAGTTTCATAACGACTGCACCAGCTTCGTCTCTCAGGCACTGCTGGCGGGCGGCTGGACGATGGTCGGCGAGGGCACCGAGTGGGACTACAACAACGACGATGTGTGGTGGTACGGCAAGGTGACGAGCGGCGAGTACGACAATCCGATCAACGACCTCATCGACGGCATTAAGGATAACCTCGGCTATGCCCGACCGGACAGACCCGAGATCTATCGCGCCAGCCAGACATGGGCGGGGGCGCCGGCATTGGCTCGGTTCCTGCGCGAGTCAGGGCGGGGATTTAGGATGCGCTCGTATGATCACATCGAAGCCGGGGACGTGATCCAGGAATACGACAACGAGAAAGGCGTCATGATTCACACCATGATCGTGATCGGGCGCGTGGGCGACGACCTCGAATACGCACAGCATACTGACGGTGCGATCCGCCTGTTCAAGAAGCGCTTTCCGACCGGGCAACCGACCGACTATCCGAAGAAGGAGTTCGTCTTCTGGAAGATCAACGACACGATCCGGTAGTTGTCACCGCACGCAGCGCTATGACGATGGAGGTCGCCACACGGGCCAATGGCGCTGTAAGCGCGGTCGACGACGGTCGTTTGATGGTGTACCGGCTGCCATGAGTGCGGCGGCAACGCGGGCCAAAGCCGGATGACAAGGTGTGTGTCTCAGCGCTTGCCGCGGCGTCGCGCCGGAGCCCGCCGCCGGGCCGGCTTTCGCGGGGCGGCGTCCGGCGCCGCGGCGGGATAGATGGCGAGCAGCGTCGCGGCGAGATGGCGGGCCAGGCGCGTGGCGGCCGCCACGACGGAGCGTCCCGGCACGGCCTCGGCCCGCGCGCGATGCTCCTCGCTGCCGGCGGCGGCCGGAGCGGCCGCGGCCGGGCTCAGGC
>JAHCJT010000368.1 GCA_026126245.1 Alphaproteobacteria bacterium | reverse complement strand
GCACGCCGGGACTGTCGCTCGTCCGGGCGACGCCCTCGATGATGGCCGTCGCACGACCCGAGCCATCGGCGTTGATACCATCGACGGTGACTGTCAGCGGTGTCGCATCCGGCGCCGGCGCCCGGCCGCCGGGCGCGCCGCGTCGCGACCGGCCTATGACGCGCCGCCGCCGAGCCACGCCGACGCCGGCCGGATGTCGCCGACCTTGAGGCCGACGACGTTGAGAACGGGCGGCATGACGGCCTCGTCGAACTGCGCGTCCGTCAGCAGGCCGAAGTGGCGCAGAATGGCGGCCATCGCCACTTCCGGGGCGCGCCCGCCGCCGTCCCAGATCTTCAGGGCGACACCCAGGCCGAGCGTCGGCAGCATGGCGCAGAACACGCCCTCGGCGCCGGTCTTGACCTGAACCACGCCCTTGAGCGCGCCGTTGACCCGGGTGCAGAAGCGGCCGGTACCGGCCATGTAGAACGGCTCGGCGTTCATGGCGGCCCGCAGGCGCCGGATCGCCGCCGCCCGCGCGTCGGGCAGGCGGGCCGGGTTGGCCATGTTGGCCATCGCCAGCGCCATGTGGCGCAACGGCACGCCGATGGTGGGGATGCCGCAGCCGTCGCTGCCGACCGGGGCGCGCGACAGATCGCACTGCGCCAGCTGCTCGTAGATGCCGAGCAGGCGTTGCTGCACCGGGTGCTCGCGCCTGATGTAGCCGCGCGTCGGCTCGCCTTTATGGACGGCCGTCGTAAGAAAGCCGGTGTGCTTGCCCGAGCAATTGTTGAAGGCCGGCGTCAGCTTGCTGCCGCTGCGCACGAAAGCCTCGAAGATCGGCAGCCGGCCCGGCGCATGCGCGCCGCATTCGAGGTCGCTCTCGCTCAGCCCGATGGTCGCCAGCCAGGCCCGCACCGCCGCGACATGCGCCGGCTCGCCGTTGTGCGAGGCGCAGGCCAGTGACAGTTGCACATCGGTCAGGCCGAAGCGGTCGGCGGCACCACTCTCGACCAGCGGGATGGCCTGCAGCGGCTTGATCGCCGAGCGCGCCATGACCGGCGTGTCGATGTCGCCCCACGCCGCCTCGACGGCACCGTCGATCTTCATGACGGCGGCCGCGCCCAGATGGCGGCTCTCGACCATCGGACCGCGCGTCACCTCGATGACGACGGGTGCGTTGCTGGACACGCGGCGGGATCCTGCCGGCGTCAGCCCCACTCGGCCGGCAGGGTGGTGAGGCCGCGCAGGGTGAAGTTGGGCCGCCAGCTCGGTTTGTCGATGTCGGGCAGGCGCAGGTCGGGCAGGCGCGTGGCCAGCGCTTTGAACGCCAGCTCGCCCTCCAGCCGCGCCAGTTGCGCGCCCAGGCAATGGTGGATGCCGCCGCCGAACGACAGCGGCCGCACGTTCTGCCGGCGGATGTCGAGGCGCTCGGCGTCCTGGTACATGTCCGGATCGCGGTTGGCGGCACCCAGCAGGCAGACGATATTTTCGCCCTGCTCGATCGTCTGGCCGCCGAGTTCGACCGCCTCGAGGGTCATGCGGCCGGTCATCTGCACCGAGGAGTCGTAGCGCAGCAGTTCCTCGACCGCGTTGGCCGCCAGCGACGGATCGGCCGTCAGTGCCGCCCACTGGTCGGGATTGCGGTGCAGCGCCAGCAGGCCGTTGCCGATCAGGTTCGACGTGGTTTCGTGGCCGGCGGCGAACAGCAGGCTGACATTGGCGCGCAGTTCCTCCTGCGACAACCGGTCGCCCGCCTCCTCCGCCTGCACCAGCAGCGTCGTCAAATCATCGCCCGGCTCGCGGCGACGGCGCTCGAAGAGCGTGTCGAAATACTCGTCCGAGGCCCGGTTGCGTTCGTTGGCGTCGTCGATCTCCTCGCGGTTCAGCGGCACCGGATCGATGATGCGGCCGTTGACGTGCGACTGGTCGAGGAAGCGGTCGCGCTCCTCCTCCGGAATGCCCAGCATGTCGCAGATCACGATCACCGGCAGGCGGTGCGCCAGATCCATCGAGACGTCCATGCGGCCGCGGTCGTAGACGCGGTCGATCAGCGATTCCACCAGCGCCGCGATGCGCGGCCGCATCTCTTCGACCCGGCGGGCCGTGAAGGCCTTGGTCACCAGGCCGCGCAGGCGCGTGTGATCGGGCGGGTCGAGCACCAGCATGGTGCGACCGAGGCTGGCGAAGGCCCGCTCCTGCGTCATGTCGTTGCCGTAGCGGCGGATCAGGTTGGCCTTGAAGCCCTTGCCGAAGCGCTTGTCGCGCAGCACCAATGCGACATCGGCATACCGGCTGACGATCCACATGCCGATGGGCGTGCGGAACACCGGCCGCGTTTCGCGCAAGTGGCGGTAGGTCGGGTAGGGATCGGCGATAAAGGCCGGATCCAGCGGGTTGAACACGGGCGCCTGGGGCGCGACCGTCACGGTATCGGGCATCTGGGCTCCTGACAGGGCTGGGCGGCACCATAGCGAAAGACCGCATTCGGCGCCAATCACGGCCGGCCCCGGATTGAGCGCGCCCGCCGCCTCGCCTAGGCTGCCGGCCGGCAACAGCAGCGGTGCGAGGCGTGCGATGTATCTGACCCAGGGTTTGCGGCGGGCAAGCCAGATCCGGCCCCAGGGGCTCTCGACGGTGTTTCGCGAGCGGCGGCGGACGTGGAACGAAACCTTGGCACGCGTGGCGCGTATGGCCGGCGGGCTGAAGGCGGCCGGCATCGGCGCCGGCGACCGGGTCGCCATCCTGGCGCTGAACAGCGACCGCTACTACGAGCTGATGTACGCCATTCCCTGGCTTGGCGCGGCCATGGTGCCGCTCAACACACGACTGGCGACGCCTGAGATCCAGTACATCCTCGAGGACTCCGGCGCCAAGGTCATGTTCGTCGACGGCGCCATGAAGGCGCATGCCGCGGCGCTGGCCGGCAAGCTGCCGTCACTGACATCGGTGTTCTACCTCGACGACGATGCGCCACCGGCCGGCATGGCGCGCTGCGAGGATCTCGTGGCGGCGCCGGCAGCCGACGACGTCGGCGCCGGCGGCGATACACTGGCCGGCTTGTTTTATACCGGCGGCACCACCGGCCGTTCCAAGGGCGTCATGCTGAGCCACGCCAACCTGGTGTGGAACGCCATGAACGCCATCGCCGGCCTCTATTTCGACCGCGACACGACCTACATCCACTCCGGCCCGATGTTTCACCTCGCCGACGGCGCCTCGACGTTCGGCGTCACCACCTGCGGCGGCAGTCACGCCTTCGTGCCGCGCTTCGACGCGGTCGACTGCCTGCAGACCATCGCTGCCGAGAAGGTGACGCACGGCCAGTATGTGCCGACCATGATCAACATGCTGGCCAATCACCCGCAGGTGAAGGACTTCGACGTCTCGACCCTGAAGTACATTCTCTACGGCGCCTCGCCGATGCCCGAGGGCGTGCTGCGCAAGGCGCTGCAGGTGTTTCCCGGCTGCCAGTTCATCCATGCCTACGGCATGACCGAGGCGGCGCCGATCCTCACCCTGCTGCCGCCACGCTACACGACGCTGGAAGGGCCCTACGCCGGGCGGATCAAGTCGTGCGGCCTGGCGGCGCACACCGCCGAACTGAAGGTCGTCGACGAGAACCGCAAGGAGGTGCCGCGCGGCACGGCCGGCGAGGTCGCCGCCAAGGGACCGATGATCATGCTGGGCTACTGGAACAAGCCGCAGGAGACCGCGGCGGTGCTCAACAACGGCTGGTACTACAGCGGCGACGCGGCCTACATGGATGACGAGGGCTTCCTGTTCATCGTCGACCGGCTGAAGGACATGATCATCTCGGGCGGCGAGAACGTCTATTCGGCCGAGGTCGAGAACGCGATCTCGCTGCTGGCGGGCGTTGC
>JAHCJT010000367.1 GCA_026126245.1 Alphaproteobacteria bacterium | reverse complement strand
TCAATCAACCGGGATGCGCTCTAGGCCTGCGCCGGCCTGTCCGGCGCCGATCTCCCCTATTCGGCCGCTTGGCGCACCGGCTGCTGCCGCGCCAGCTGCTGCTCGACGAGCGTCACCCAGTAGGACGCGCCCAGCGGCAGGACCTCGTCGTTGAAGTCGTAGCCCGGGTTGTGGACCATGCAACTGCCCTCGCCGTCGCCGTTGCCGATCCAGATGTAGGCGCCGGGCTTGGCGCGCAGCATCCAGGCGAAATCCTCCGACCCCATGGCCGGCGTCGGGTTGCGGTTGACGTTCGCCTCGCCGACCAGCGCCGCCGCGGCACGGGCCGCGTTCTCGGTCTCGCTGTCGCTGTTGACCGTCGCGGGATAGCGCCGCTCGTAGCGGAACGTCGCCGAGGCGCCGAAGCCGGCGGCGACGTTGCGTGCGATCGCCTCGATGCGCTTCTCGATGAAGTCCTGCACCGGCGCCTTGAAGGTCCGCACCGTGCCGCGCAGCATGGCGGTCTGCGGGATGACGTTCCAGGTGTCACCGGCATGGATCTGGGTGGTCGACACGACGGCGGTATCCATCGGATCGACATTGCGCGCCACGATGGACTGCAACGCGGTCACGATATGCGATGCCACCACCACCGGATCGACGCCGTGATGCGGCATCGCGCCATGCGCGCCCTTGCCCTCGACGATCACCTCGAAGACGTCATAGGCGGCCATCATCGGCCCCGGCCGGATCGCGAACTTGCCGACCGGGATGCCCGGGATGTTGTGCATGCCGTAGACGTCCTGGCAGGGGAACTTGTCGAACAGTCCCTCCTCGACCATCACCCGGCCGCCGCCCTCGTTCTCCTCGGCCGGCTGGAAGATGAAATAGACGGTGCCGTCGAAATTGCGCGTCTCGGCGAGATGCCGGGCGGCGCCCAGCAGCATGCAGGTGTGCCCGTCATGACCGCAGGCGTGCATCTTGCCGTGGTGCCTGGAGACGTGCGCGAAGGAATTCGTCTCCAGAACATCCAGCGCGTCCATGTCGGCGCGCAGGCCAATCGCCCGCGTGCCGCTGCCGGCCCGCAGCACGCCGACGACCCCGGTCCTGGCCAGTCCGCGATGAACCTCGATGCCGAACGATTCGAGCTTGCTGGCGACGATATCGGAAGTCCGCTTCTCCTCGAACGCCGTCTCCGGATGCATGTGCAGGTCGCGCCGCCACGCGGTCATTTCGTCGTGGAAATCGGCGATGCGGTTGATGACGGGCATTGAAGGGCGCCTCCGGCCGGCAATTGAGCTGGCCGGATCGTAGCCCCTGCCCGCGAGGCGTCAAGGCGCCGGCCGCGGCCGGACGCCCGCGCCGTCGCTCAGTGCGCGATCAGCACCGGTACGGTCATCTGCTGCAGCATCGTGCGGCTGACGCCGCCCAGCACCAGCTCGCGCAGACGCGAATGGCCGTAGATGCCCATCACCACCATGTCGACATTCAGATCGCTGGCCCGCGACAGAATGATGCTGCCGACGTCGATGTCGCCCGAGGTGTCGCGCACGACGTCGACCTTGACGTCATGGCGCGCCAGCCAGGCGGCCACATCGGCCCCCGGTTCCTGGCCGTGCGGCTGCTGCACCACGCCGCGGACGCTGCCGTCGACCACCATGACGGTGACCTTGCGGGCCGTGCGCAACATGGGCAGCGCGTCGCTGGCGGCCCGGGTCGCCTCATGGCTGGCGTTCCACGCCAGCAGGACATGGCCGTCGACGGCTTCGGCGCCGCCGATATAGGGCACGACGATGATCGGGCGGCCGGAACTCATCGCCAGGGTTTCCGGCAGGCTCTGCCATTCCTCGGGCATCGGTCCGTCCGGCTCGAACTGGCCGACGACGCCGACATCGGCGTAGCGCAGCGCGGTGCCCAGCACCTCGGGTGGCTCGCCGTCCTCGTGCCGCCATTCGACCCGCAGGCCGGAACCGTTGGTCGCCTGCTTGAAGGCCTCGGCAAGGTCGGCGCGTTCGGCCTCCTGGCGCTCCTGGTGCTGGCGCAGCAGTTCGACGATGTACGGCGATTCGACGTAGGACGGCCGCGCCGCGCGCTCGGTGACGCCGATGCCGATCAGATGCGCATCGTGCCTGCGCGCCAGTTTGATGGCGTATTTCAGCCGGTTGGCGCCGGCGGTGCTGGTGTCGCAGTGCACGACAATCGTCTTGTAGGACATTCCGATTCCCCTCCGATCTATTAGACCATCGCTTGCGCTGCTGCCCGGGACCTTGATTCAGATCAGGAACACTCCCGACGCGCCAGCCGTTTCCCGCTAACCGCCCGCATATGTCCGCTCCTCGGCCGCCAGACGGCCCTCCGCCACCGCATGGCAGGCGACCCGCGCGCCATCGGCCTCGAGGAGCTCCGGCCGCTCGCGCCGGCAGCGGTCGTCGGCGAACGGACAGCGCGGATGAAAAGCACAGCCGGACGGCGGATTGATCGGGCTCGGCACCTCGCCGGCCACCGGCGCGCGTTCACGCCCGGTCATCTCGAGATCCGGAATCGTGTCGAGCAGCATGCGCGTATAGGGATGGCGCGGCCGGCGGAACAGCGTATCGGTGACGGCGACCTCGACCAGCCGGCCGAGATACATCACGCCCACCCGGGTGCTGATGTGATAGACGACCGCGAGGTTGTGCGAAATGAACAGGTAAGTCAGGCCGAACTCGCGCTGCAGGTCCATCATCAGGTTGAGGATCTGCGCCTGGACCGATACGTCCAGCGCCGAGGTCGGCTCGTCGCACACCAGAAATTCCGGCCGGCTGGCCAGCGCCCGCGCAATCGAGATGCGTTGCCGCTGGCCGCCCGAGAATTCGTGCGGGAACTTGGCGCCATCGGCCGGCGTCAGGCGCACCTGGCGCAGCAGGCCATCGACGCGCTGCCTGATTTCCGCTTTCGAGGCGGCCAGTCCGAAGGCACGGATCGGCTCGGCGATGATGTCGAACACCCGCCAGCGCGGATTGAGGCTGGCGAAGGGGTCCTGGAAGATCATCTGCATGCGGCGGCGGATCGCCGAGACCTCCGCCCGGCCAAGGCGCTCGCCCATGTCGACGCCGTCGAATTCGATGCGGCCCGCGGTCGGCGGATAGAGGCCGACCATGAGCCGCGCCACCGTCGACTTGCCGCAACCCGACTCGCCGACCAGCGAGAACGTCTCGCCGCGGGCGATCTCGATGTCGATGCCGTCGACCGCCTGGACGACAGCGCGCGGCTTGCCCTCCAGCATGCGCACCAGCAGCGGCGGCGAGACGTCGAAATAGCGCTTCAGCCCGCTGAGGCGGACCAATGGTCCGGCCGATGGATGCGGCGCCGGCCGCACGATGCCGACAGCCGCCTCAGGCATCGACCGCCTCCCGGCGCAGCGGCGTGCCGACGCCGGCGCGGTCATACTGCCAGCAGGCGGCCTGCGTGGCGCGCGCCGGCATCAGGTCCGGCCGCTCGCGCGCGCAGCGCTCGCCCGCCTGCGGACAGCGCGGGTTGAAGGCGCAGCCGCGGGGTATCTCGGTCAGCCGCGGCATGGTGCCCTCGATCTGGGCCAGACGGTGGCCTCGTTCGCCGATCGACGGGATCGACCCCATCAGGCCGCGGGTATAGGGGTGCGCCGCGTTCTTGACCACGTCGCGCACCGGCCCGATCTCCGCCAGGCGGCCGGCGTACATCACCGCCACGCGGTCGGCGGTCTCGGCGATCACCCCCATGTCATGCGTCACCAGCATGACCGCCGTATTGTGCTCGCGGCACAGCCTCTTGATGAGCGCAATGATCTGCGCCTGGATCGAGACGTCGAGCGCCGTGGTCGGCTCGTCGGCGACGATCAGCCGCGGATTGGCGCACAGGGCGAGCGCGATCACCACGCGCTGGCGCATGC
>JAHCJT010000366.1 GCA_026126245.1 Alphaproteobacteria bacterium | reverse complement strand
GTCGCGCCATGGGAAAGAAGATCCCGGCTGAGATGGCGGCCCCGCGCGACATCTTCATTGCCGGCGCCCAGAAGAACGGCGTGTCGGCGGCGCACGCCTCGTCGATCTTCGACCAGGTCGACAAGTTCGCGGGCTACGGCTTCAACAAGTCGCACGCCGCCGCCTACGCGCTGGTGTCGTATCAGACCGCCTACCTGAAGGCCAACTACCCGGTCGAGTTCATCGCCGCGTCGATGACGCTGGACATGGGCAACACCGACAAGCTGGCGGCGTTTCGACGCGAGCTTGACCGGTTGCGCATCGCCATGTTGCCGCCGGACGTCAACCGCTCGTCGGCCGAGTTCACGGTCGAGCCGACGGACGACGCTGCCAAGGCCGTGCGCTACGCGCTGGCGGCCATCAAGGGTATCGGCCGCGAGGCGATGGAGACGCTGGTGGCCGAACGGCGCGCCAACGGCGCCTTCACATCGCTGTGGGACCTGGCCGAACGCCTCGATACCCGCGTGCTCAACAAGCGTCAGCTCGAAAACCTGGTGCGCGCCGGTGCGCTCGACTCGCTCAATGCCAACCGCGCCCAGACCTTCCAGACCATCGAAAGCCTGATCAAGCATTCCAACGCCACGCGCGAGAGCCGCAGCAGCGACCAGGTGGCGCTGTTCGGCGATGACACCGCCGCCCGCCGGCCGCCACTGGTCAAGGTTGCCGACTGGCCGGTGATGGAGCGGCTCAACCACGAGCTGGCGGCGATCGGCTTCTATTTCTCGTCGCATCCGCTGGCGGCCTATGGCCGCAGCCTCGATCGACTGGGCGTGATCCGTGCGGCCGATCTTCCGGCCAGGCTGGCGCGCGGCAGCACCCGCGTGAAACTCGCCGGGACAGTGATCGACAAGGCCGAGCGGACCTCGGCCAAGGGCAATCGCTTCGCCTTCGTGTCGGTCTCGGATGCCTCAGGCAACTACGAGCTGACGGTCTTCAGCGAGGTGCTGAGCGCCAAACGCGATCTGCTGCAGCCCGGCGCGGCGATTCTGGTGAGCGCCGATGGCCGCCTGGATGGCGATCAGGTCAAGCTGACGACGCAGAGCGTCGAGAAGCTGGATGATGCCGTGCGTCATGCCGCGGCCGGCCTGCGCATCACGCTCAACGATGCCGCCGCGCTGGCGCGCCTGAAGGAGATCCTCGGGCAGGCGGCGGGCCGCGGCCGGATCAGCCTGCTGATGGCGCTGGACGACGATAACCAGGCCGAAGTGACCTTGCCGGGCGGCTATGCCGTCGCGCCGGGCACGCGCGAGAGCCTCGGGCGCGTGCCCGGCGTGACGCAGGTTGAAGAGGTCTGAGACCGTCGCCGCGCATGGCCGACCAGTTGTCCATGTTTGCGGTTGCGGCGCCCCGGCCACGGTCGTCCGCCTTGCCGGGCCCGGCGCCGGGCTCGCCGTTGCGGCAGGAGCCACCTCGCGGGCTCTACCTCGGCACGTCGTCGTGGTCGTTTCCGGGCTGGCGCGGGCTGGTGTGGGACGACACCTATGCGCCCGAGACTCTGGCGCGCCACGGGCTGACCGCCTATGCGGCGCTCGGGCTGTTCCGCACCGTCGGCATCGACCGAAGCTACTACGAGCCACTTGAGGCCGAGGCGTTTGCCGCCTATGCCGCCCAGGTCCGCGACGGCTTCCGCTTTGTGGTCAAGGCACCGCAGCTGGTGACCGATGCCGTCCTGCGCACTGCGACGGGGCAGGGGCGGGCGCACAATCCGTCCTATCTTGACCGCGATGTGGCCATCGATCGCTTCGTGGTGCCGGCGATGACGGGGTTGGGGGACAAGGCCGGACCTCTGGTGTTCCAGTTTCCGCCGGCAGGGCGCGATACCCTGGCCGACCCGGCGCGGTGGGTGGAGCGATTGAGCCGGTTCCTGTCGGCGTTGCCGCGCCAGGTCGACGGGCGTGCGCCGATCTACGGCGTTGAATTGCGCAATGCCGAGCTGCTGACGCCGCGCCTGGTGCGGGCCCTGCGCGACCTTGCTGTCCGCTACGTTGTCGGGCTGCACGACCGCATGCCGACGGTGGTACGCCAGATCAGTGCGCTGCGTGTCCTGGACGATTGTCCGGCCGGCGCCTTTGTGCCGACCGGTCCGGTGATTGTGCGCTGGAACCTGCGGCCGGGCTTCCGCTACGAACAGGCCAAGGCGCGTTACGCCCCCTTCGACCGGCTGCGCGACGAGGACATCGGGACGCGACGGGCCCTGGCCGCATTGGCGCGCGATGTGCTGGCTGCAGGGCAGGCCATCTGGGTGATCGCCAACAACAAGGCCGAGGGCTCAGCGCCGCTGACCTTGCTGCAGCTCCATGCGGCGCTAGCGGCGTTGGGGGACGGCCGGACAGGACCGGTTGGACCGTCAGGGGACGTGGCCGTTCCCTGATTGTTCCGCTCTTGCCAAAGGCCGGCGGGACCTGTATCACCCGCGCCATCTCGCACGCGGGGCTGCGGGCGGCGGGGAGACATCCCGCCACTCGCTCCGGTGTCCGCAAGGACGACCCCCGCGGAGGCTCAACCGGAGAAAGTCAGATGACGCTTCCGTCGTTCACGATGCGTCAGCTCTTGGAAGCTGGCGTCCATTTCGGGCATCACACCCGTCGCTGGAACCCCAAGATGAAGCCGTACCTGTTCGGGGTCCGGAACGGGGTTCACATCATCGATCTGACCCAGACCGTGCCGCTGCTGGAGCAGGCCATGAAGGTCGTGCGCGACACGGTGGCGGCCGGCGGGCGTGTACTGTTCGTCGGCACGAAGCCGGCGGCGGCCGAGCGGATCGCCGACGCGGCCAAGCGCTGCGGCCAGTACTACGTCAACCACCGCTGGCTGGGCGGTATGATGACGAACTGGCAGACGATCTCGGCGTCGATCAAGCGCCTGCGCGAACTCGATGACCGGCTGGCCGGCGACGTGGTCGGTCTGACCAAGAAGGAGACGCTCGATCTGTCGCGCGAGCGCGACAAGCTGGAGCGGTCGCTGGGCGGCATCAAGGAAATGGGCGGCCTGCCCGATATCCTGGTGATCATCGACACCAACAAGGAATCGATCGCGGTGCTCGAGGCACGCAAGCGCGGCATCCCCATCGTCGCCATCCTCGACAGCAACTCGGACCCCGACGGCATCACCTATCCCGTGCCCGGCAACGACGACGCGATCCGTGCCATTTCGCTCTATTGCGAACTGCTGTCCGGATCGGTGCTCGACGGTATCCGCGAAGAGATCAAGGCTTCCGGCGGCGACCTCGGCGAAGTCGCCGAGCCCATGCCCGAGGAGTTGCCGGACGTGACCGAGGCCGCTGCCGCGGAACCGCCGGCGCCGGCCGCCTGAGCCGACTGTCAGTAGTGGTGCGGGGCGGCCGGTCTTACGACCGGCCGTCTCGCGTCGCCAAGCCGTGTTGATTGATGTGGCGCGCGACCCCCTCGGTCAGCCCGCCACCATGCTACGGAGACCCGACCATGGCCGAGATCACCGCCGCCCTCGTCAAGGAGCTTCGTGAGAAGACCGGCGCCGGCATGATGGATTGCAAGAAGGCGTTGACCGAAACCTCCGGCGACCTGGAAGCGTCAATCGACTGGCTGCGCAAGAAGGGCCTTTCCGCGGCCGCCAAGAAGGCCGGTCGCGTCGCGGCCGAGGGCCTCGTCGGCGTGGCGGTCGAAGGCACCGCCGGTGCCGTCGTCGAGGTCAATTCCGAAACCGATTTCGTCGCCCGCAACGAGACATTCCAGTCGTTTGTCGCGACCGTCGCCAAGCTGGCGCTGTCGAACGACGGCGATATGGCCCGGATCGCGGTGGCGGCCTATCCCGGGACCGGCCGCGACGTGCAGGGCGAGCTCACTAACCTGATCGCGACCATCGGCGAGAACA
>JAHCJT010000365.1 GCA_026126245.1 Alphaproteobacteria bacterium | reverse complement strand
CGACAGCGATGAACTTGGCGCCCAGCGACTGTACCTGCTCCTTGGTCGCCGGCCGCACGTCGGTCGCCGTCACCACCGCGCCCAGGCGGCGCGCCGTGGCAATCGCCTGCAGGCCGGCGACGCCGACGCCCATGATGAAGACCTTGGCCGGCGCGATCGTGCCGGCCGGCGTCATCATCATCGGGAAGGCGCGCGCGAAGGCCGCCGCCGCGTCGATCACCGCCTTGTAGCCGGCGAGGTTGGCCTGCGAGCTGAGCACGTCCATCGACTGCGCCCGCGTGATACGCGGCGTCAGCTCGAGCGCGAAGGCATCGACCCGGGCGGCCGCGAGCGCCTCGACCAGCGGCCGATTGACCAGCGCGCCCAGCGGCGCGAACAGCGTCGTGGCCGGCCGCAGCAGCGCGACCTCGTCGAGCTCGCCCTCGCCCGCCATCATCGGCCGCTGCACCTTGAAGACGATATCGGCCGCGCCATAGAGCGCCGGCGCATCCGGCGCCAGCGCCGCGCCGGCCGCCTCGTAGGCGCTGTCCGGAAACGCCGCCGCGACGCCCGCGCCGGACTCGATAACGATGTCAAAACCCAGGGCCTTCAGCTTCTTCACGGTCTCCGGCGTTGCCGCGACCCGCGTCTCGTTGGGCCGGCGTTCCTTCGGGATGGCAATCTTCATCGGCTCGGACCTGTCCCCGTGGTTTTCGCGGCGCAACATGCCGCATCGCATCGGAATTTGCCAACCCTCGTGCGATATGCCATCGGGACGCCGTGTCGCAGCGGCGAGGCTGGCACGGATCGTGCGTCTGTTGCCTTTCCGTTCCGCGGGCAGCGAAAGGATCGAGCGTGGTCGAGGGCAACAATCGTCCAGGGCTTCTGCTGGGTTTCAGCTTCACGCGGCAGGTGCGCGACGCCCTGGCGGCGGAGTTCGACGTCGTCGGCGCGATCGCCAAGCCGTCCGCGGACCTGGTCACGCCGGAGATGGCGGCGCGCACCCGCGGCCTGGCCACGGCCGGCAGTATCGGCGCCGACGACGCGCTGATGGCGGCGTTGCCGCATCTGTCGATCATCAGCTGCTTCGGCTCCGGCTTCGAGAATGTCGACCTGGCGGCGGCGCGCCGGCGCAACATCACGGTCACGCACAGTCCCGACGCCAACGCCGCCGACGTGGCCGACATGGCGATGGCGCTGCTGCTCGCCTCGACCCGGCGCGTGGCGCGGGCCGACCGCTTCATCCGCAGCGGCAAGTGGGACGCGCGGCTGGCCGGCCGCTTCGGCGCCATCGCCGGACTGGGCGGCGGCCGCCTGGGCATCCTCGGCCTGGGCGGCATCGGCTACCGTGTCGCCGCCCGCGCCGTGCCGTTCGAGATGGAGATCGGCTATCACAACCGGCGCCGCCGCGACGACGTCGCCTACCGCTACTTCGAGACGCCGATGGCCTTGGCCGCGTGGGCCGACTACCTCGTGGTCGCCTGCCGTGCCGACGCCAGCAACCGCCATCTGGTGAACGCCGATCTGCTGCGCGCGCTGGGGCCGCGCGGCCATCTGGTCAACATCTCGCGCGGCTCGGTGGTCGACGAGGCGGCGCTGGCCGAGGCGCTGGCCGACAATGTCATCGAAGGTGCCGGGCTGGATGTCTTCGAGCACGAGCCGCCGGTGCATCCGCGGTTGCCGGAACTGGAGAATGTCGTGATGACGCCGCACCTGGGCGGCGGCACCGAACGCGCCCAGCGCGCCATGTGCGAGCTGGTGCTGCGCAACCTGCGCGCCCATTTCGCCGGCCAGCCGCCCGTGACGCCGGTGCCGCAGCAGTGAGGTCTTCACCTCTCCCGCGCCACGGGAGAGATTGAGGCTCTAGTTCGGCGGCGCGCTGCCGATCTCGACGCGCGGCCCCTCGCCGCTCGCCGTCGAGCCGACGATGACGTCGAACACGGCGCGGGCCGCCGAGGCGTACTGACGCAGCCACACCTTGGGTGCCGCCTCGAATGGTACGTCGCGCGCGTCGAAGCCGAACGCCTCGATGCCGTGTGCGCGCGCCAACCAGACGGCGCGCCGGCTGTGGAAGCCCTGCGAGACCACGATGTAGCGCGACTGGGCAAAGACGTCGCGCGCCCGCAGCACCGAGTCGAGCGTGCGGATGCCGGCGACGTCGCGATAGATCGCATCGGCCGGCACGCCCCGCTCGATCAGCCCGTCGCGCATGGCGCGCGGCTCGTTGTACTCGCGCTCGCGGTTGTCGCCGCTGACAAGCAGGTACTTCACCTTGCCGGCCTTGTGCAGCGCCGCGGCGGCATCGAGGCGGTACTCGAAATAGAGATTGCGGCGCTGACCCGCGACATAGGGTGCCGTGCCCAGCACCAGCGCCACCTCGGCCGGCGGCACCTTGTCGATGCGGTCGGTGACGAACGGCGCCGCCGCCTCATCGATCCACCAGTCGCATGCCAGCAGCACCAGGCCGAGGCCGGCCATGGCCGCCAGCGGCCAGGTCAACAGGCGCCAGCCGCGCCGGCGGCGCGTGCGATGGCGGCTGAACAGACGGCGTGCCATGCGAGCCCTAGCCGCGTGGCCCGCGCCAAGACATGGGCAGTGTCGCGAACATCGGCATATCCCTGCGGTGCGGCCCGGTGCCCACCGGCCTGCGCCTCGTCGGCGCCAGTATAGCGCCGTGACTTGGGCAAGCCCATGGCAGGCGGGGCCGCCCCGCGGCGCTGGTCGGTCCGGTTGCCGATGGCGGAACCGCCTCACCGTCGGTGCGACGACCGATGCCGATCGCCGACGGCTGTCGCCGCGCGATGATCGCTGGGGGCGTCGGCCCGGTTGGCGCGCCCGCTGCCGGCATCCGTCGTTGCCGTCGCGCGACCGGACCGGCAGGTCGGCCGGCGCGGGGCCAGTGCGGTGTGCGCCGCCGGCGCTACTCCGCCGGCTGCCGCAGGTCCGGCATGGCACGATCGGCGCGGCGGCGGTGCGTCACCATCTGCTCGTAGAGCACCCTGATGGTGCCGCTGCCGGTCTTGGCGAACAGAAATGGCAGCAGCCCGTGCAGCAAGCAGGCGAAGCCGGCCAGGACCATGCGACCGCCGAAGCTGAAGGCCATGGCCATGTGCTGCGTGTAGGTCTCGCCGACCGTGGCGGGGTGATCGACGAAGGCTGCCGACAATCTGCGCATTGCACCTCCCGGCGACGGCGGGCCGTCGCGAGCATGAGGCCGACAGCATACGGACGGGGCGGGGACTTGGTTTGCGGACTTGCGAAAATTATGCAGGACTGTAGAAAACTCATATCGCTTTATGCGATGATATTAGAATGATTTCGCTCGATGACCACGATCTGAAGATTCTGCGCCTGCTGCAGCGCGACGCCACCCTGGCCGTGGCGGAGATCGCCGCCAAGGTCGGCCTGTCAACCACGCCGTGCTGGCGGCGCATCCAGAAGCTGGAAGACGCCGGCATCATCCGCCGCCGCGTCGCCCTGCTCGACCGCGCCGCGCTCAACGCCGGCGTCACGGTGTTCGTCGCCATCCGCACCAATCAGCACACCGCGTCGTGGCTGGCGAAATTCGCCAGGGCGGTGATCGATTTCCCCGAGGTGGTCGACTGCTACCGCATGAGCGGCGAGATCGACTACCTGCTGCGCCTGGTGCTGCCCGACATCGCCGCTTACGACGCCTTCTACAAACGCCTGATCGCCCGGGTCGAGCTCAGCGACGTCACCTCGATGTTCGCCATGGAGGAGATCAAGTCGACCACCGAGCTGCCGCTGGGCTTCGTCGAGGTGCGGCGCTGATGGTGTATCGAAGGCCGCCGCCACCACCTTTTCCCGGAGGCCAGCGAGATCGCATATGACGGCCTTCAAGTCGTCCTTCGCTGCGCTCGGGACGACGGCCGTTTCGCCACATTACCTG
>JAHCJT010000364.1 GCA_026126245.1 Alphaproteobacteria bacterium | reverse complement strand
ATGGCGACCCTGCGCTGCGATCATCCCGACATCGAGGCCTTTGTCGACGCCAAGCGCGAGGCCCGCCGCCTGCGCAATTTCAATCTCTCGGTGCTGGTCACCGACGCCTTCATGGAGGCGGTGAAGGAGGACACCGACTGGCCGCTGATGTTCGGCGGCCGCACGTTCCGCACGGTGCGCGCCCGCGCCCTGTGGGATCGCATCATGCGCGCCACCTACGAGGTGGCGGAGCCGGGCGTGATCTTCATCGACCGCATCAACCGCGCCAACAACCTGGCCTATTGCGAAACCATCAGCGCGACCAATCCGTGCGTGACGGCCGATACCTGGGTGCAGACCGCCGATGGCCCGCGCCGGGTAGGCGATCTGGTCGGCCGGCCGTCGACGCTGGTCGTGGATGGTGTTTGCCATGCGACGGGCGCCGAGGGGTTCTTCCGGACGGGAAGCAAGCCGGTCGTCCGCCTGACGACGATCGAAGGTCACAGCCTGCGGCTGACGGCTGATCATCTTGTCCGCGTCGTCGCGACAGAGACCCGCTGGCGCCAGGAATTTGCCTGGCGCGCCGCCGGCGCGTTGCAGCCGGGCGAACGGGTCGTCTTGCACGACCATCGCGCCGTGGCGTCGTGGCCCGGCGCGTTCGACGCCGACCAGGGCTACCTGTTGGGACTGCTGGTGGGCGACGGCACCCTGAACGCGGACAAGGCCGTGTTGTCGGTGTGGCCGCGGGCCACTGCCGCCAATGGCGAGTCGGCCGATCCGGATGCCGCGTCGATCATGGCGGCCGCGCTGCACGCCGCGCGGCGGCTGCCGCATCGCTCGGATTTCGCCGGCTGGGCCAAGGTGGCCGGGCGACAGGAACAGCGGCTCGCGCTTGGCGCCCTGCGCCATCTAGCCGCCGACGCCGGCATGTCGCCGGGCAACAAGGCCATTTCGCCGGCCATCGAGCGGTGCTCGAGCGACTTCTACCGTGGTTTCCTTCGCGGCTTCTTCGATTGCGACGGAACGGTCGTCGGGTCGCAGGCCAAGGGCGTCAGTGTCCGCCTGGCGCAAAGCGATCTGCCGCGCCTGCAGGCCGTGCAGCGCATGCTGTTGCGGCTGGGCATCGTATCGACGATCTACAGCGAGCGACGGGAGGCCGGGGTCCGGCCTCTGCCGGACGGCAGGGGCGGCACGAAAGACTATGTCGTTGCCGCCCAGCACGAACTCGTCATCGCCAATGACAACGTCCAGCGTTTCGTCGAGGTCGTCGGCTTTACGCACGCGTCCAAGGCGGCGCGGCTCAAGGCACTGGTGTCGTCCTATCGCCGCCGGCCGAACCGGGAGCGTTTTACAGCGCGCGTGGCGGCAGTCGAGCCCGACGGAGTCGACGAGGTGTTCGACGTCAGCGTGCCCGGTATCAACGCCTTCGACGCCAACGGCATCTTTGTGCACAATTGCGGTGAGCAGCCACTGCCGCCGTACGGCGCCTGTCTGCTGGGCTCGATCAACCTGTCGCGGCTGGTGAAGAACGCCTTCGAGGCCGATGCGGCGCTCGACATGCAGGCGCTCGAGGACCTGGTGCCGCTGGCGGTGCGCATGCTCGACAACGCCATCGACGTGTCGCGTTTCCCGCTGCCGACGCAGAAGCAGGAGGCGCAAGCCAAGCGCCGCATGGGCTTGGGCGTTACGGGCCTGGCCGATGCGCTGATCATGTGTGGCCTGCGCTATGGCTCGCCCGAGGCGGTCAAGCTGACCGAGGAGTGGCTGGCGGCGCTGCGCCGCCTCTCCTACATGGCGTCCAGCGACCTGGCGGCCGAGAAGGGCAGCTTCGCGCTGTTCGACAGGGTGCGCTACCTGGCCGGCGCGACGGTGCAGACCCTGGACGCCGACGTGCGCGATTCGATCCGCCGCTACGGCATCCGCAACGCGCTGCTCAACTCGATCGCGCCCACCGGCACGATCTCGCTGCTGGCCGACAACGTGTCGTCGGGCATCGAGCCGGTGTTCGCCTTTACCTACGAGCGCGCCGTCACGCTGCCCGACGGCAGCCGCGAAACGGAGGAGGTGGCGGACTACGCCTATCGCCTGTTCCGTCACCTCAAGGGGCAGGACGCCAAACTGCCCGACGCCTTCGTCGATGCCCAGACCTTGCCGCCGGCGGCCCATCTGGCGATGCAGGCGGCGGCGCAGAAATACGTCGACAGCTCGATCTCCAAGACCATCAACCTGCCCGAGACGATCTCGTTCGAGGCGTTCAAGGACGTCTACGCCGAGGCCTACCGGCTGGGCTGCAAGGGCTGCACCACCTACAGGCCCAACGTCGTGACCGGCGCGGTGCTGACGGCGCATGCGGCCGAAGCGCCGCCGACGCCGGCCGCTGTCGCGGCGCCGCCCAGGCCCGCGGTCAGGGACGGCGTCGTCTACATCGCCCAGCCGCTGGAGCGGCCGGCCGAGCTGCCGGGCAGCACCTACAAGATCAAATGGCCGGGCAGCGACCACGCCATCTACATCACGCTCAACGACATCATCCAGGACGGCCGCCGACGGCCGTTCGAGATCTTCATCAACTCCAAGAACATGGAGCACTACGCCTGGACCGTGGCGCTGACGCGCATGATCTCGGCCGTGTTCCGCCGCGGCGGCGACGTGTCGTTCGTGGTCGAGGAGCTGAAGGCGGTGTTCGACCCGCGCGGCGGGCAGTGGATGGAGGGCCGCTACGTGCCGTCGCTGCTGGCCGCCATCGGCAGCGTCATCGAGCGGCATCTGGTCGAGATCGGCTTCCTGGCGCCCGGCCAGAGGCCGCTCAGCGTCGATGCGCTGCAGCCCAAGGCGGCGGTCGCGGGCGGTGACGCGTCAGCGGCGTCGGGCGATGGCGCAGCGGGCGGCGTGGCCGGGCAGCGCCTGCACCAGTGTCCGCACTGCGGCGCCGCCGCCGTCACGCATCGCGACGGCTGCGATCTCTGCCTGTCCTGCGGCTACTCGCGCTGCGGCTGAGCGGCCGCCGTCAGGCGCGCCACTTCGGCCTCCAGCTCCTTGATCCGGGCCGCGAGCTGGTCGACGGCGGGCGCGATCTCCGCCTCGCTGTAGCGCGTCGTGATGTGCTGCGGGCAGTTCACGTCCCACGCCTCGATGTCGAACAGGATGGCGCGCTCGATGACGGCCTTGTAGTCGGGCATCGCCAGCCGGCCCATCAGGTCGACGTCGTCCTCGACGACGCGGGCGCGGCCCCACAGCTTGATCCGCTGCCGGCTGGCAAAATGCAGGATGAAGATGTGGCAACGCGCGTTCTCGGCGAGATTGCCCAGCGTGATGTATTGCCGGTTGCCGCGGAAATCGGCGAAGCCCAGCGTGCGCCCGTCGATCACCTTCAGAAAGCCCGCCGGCCCGCCACGATGCTGGATGTAGGGCTGGCCATCGGCACTGGCGGTGGCGAAGAAGAACGTATCGATCGCCTCCAGGAAGACCGCGAGATCGTCGCTGACCTCGGTGCGCCACGGCCGCTCGGTTTCCATGCGCGCCATCGCGGCGCGCGAGCCCATGCGTGTCTGAGCCGCCTTCACCGACGGTGTGAAAGCGACGTCGCTGGGCGGCGCGGCGGGCGGGGAGGCAGCGTCGGTCATCGGCGTCGCTCCTGGTTGGTGGATCCCGGGGCATCTGTGCCAGGGTCGAAAGGACTGAACCGCGGGCGCGCGGCGATGGGCGTGCCGCTCGCCGCTGCGCGGTGGTTCACTCGGCGGCGGCGGCGCGTGTCGGGGTCAGCCACGCGTCGAGATCGGCCAGCGCGCGCTGCGTCAGCGCCAGCTTCTTGTCCTTGCCGCGCAGCGGGCGGCGCGCGCCGGCCGGTGTCGGCACGTCCGGAAACAGCCCGAAATTGACGTTCATGGGCTGGAACGTCTCGCCGCTGGCGCCGCCCGTGATGTGCGCCAGCAGCGCGCCCAGCGCCGTGGTCGGCGGTGGCGGCGACGGCG
>JAHCJT010000363.1 GCA_026126245.1 Alphaproteobacteria bacterium | reverse complement strand
GTGCAGGTGCTGCTCGACGAGCGGCTGTGCCGGCCGATCCTGATAGGCCGACCCGAGATCGTTCAGCGCCGCATGGCGCGTCTGGGCCTGCGCTTCCGGCCGGGCGTCGACGTCGAGCTGGTCGATCCGTCGAGCGACCCGCGCTTCGACGACTACTGGGGCCTCTACCACCAGCTGATGGAGCGCCGCGGCGTAACGCCGCCGACGGCCCGCAACCTGGTGCGGACCAGCCCGACGCTGATCGGCGCGCTGGCGGTGCGCCGCGGCGACGCCGATGCCCTGATCGCCGGCGCCTTTGGCCGCTTCCGCACGCATTTCAACCACATCCGCGACGTCATCGGCCTGCGGCCGGGTGTCGAGCGCATGGCGGCGCTCAGCCTGCTGGTCATGCCGGCGCGCTCGCTGTTCATCTGCGACACCTACGTCAACGAGGAGCCCGACCCCGAGGAGATTGCCGACACCGCCCTGCTGGCGGCCGACGAGGTGCGCCGCTTCGGCATCGAACCCAAGGTGGCGCTGCTGTCGCATTCCAGCTTTGGCAGCTCGGACCACCCCTCGGCGCTGAAGATGCGCGCCGCGCTGACCCTCATCCTCGAGCGCGCGCCGGGATTGGAGGTCGAGGGCGAGATGCACGGCGATGCGGCGCTGGACGAGGGCGTGCGGCTCAACGTCTTCCCGCGCTCGCGGCTGAAGGGCGTCGCCAACCTGCTGGTCTGTCCGTCGCTCGACGCCGCCAATATCGGTTTCAATCTGCTGAAGGCGGCGGCCGACGGCTTGCATGTCGGGCCGATGCTGCTGGGCACGGCGCGGCCGGCCCATATCCTGACGCCGTCGGTGACGGCACGCGGCATCGTCAACATGGCGGCGCTTGCCGCCGTCGACGCCCAGGACGAGATGCGGCGCGGCGCCTAGGCGGCGCGTTCCGCCGGCGCGTGCCGTCGCGCGCGGCGCGACGCCATTTCGCTTGACCGCCGCACGCGCGGCGGCCAATGGAGAGCGGTCTGCCGCACCGCGCGCGGACGCCCTTACGACACGATGACACCACCCCGATCGGCGCCACGCCGGCGGCGGTGACCGGATCGGATGGACGAACCATGACCGACGCGGCGCGCGACATTGCGTTTTCCCGGACGAGCCTGGACGAGATCACGCCCGAGCTGATCGACCGCATTCTCGAGCACCTCGAGCACGGCCGCGTCGATGACATCCGGGCCGCCGTGTCGGTGCTGAGCCCGGCCGGCATGGCCTATCTGCTGGAGCAGGTGGCGCCCGATCCGCGGGCGCAGCTCGTGGGCATCCTCAAGGACCAGCTCGATCCGCAGACCCTGGTCGAGCTCGACGAGGAGGTGCGCGACGAGGTCCTCGACATCCTCGAGCCGAAGGACATCGCGGCCGCCGCCCAGGAACTCGACACCGACGACGCGGCCGAGATCATCGACGACCTGTCCGAGGTCGAGCGGCGCGAGGTGCTGTCGGAGTTGCCGGCCGCCGAGCGGGCCGCGATCGAGGCGGCGCTGTCCTATCCCGATTACACCGCCGGCCGTCTCATGCAGCGCGAGTTGGTGGCGGTGCCGGATACCTGGACGGTCGGCCGGGTGATCGACCATTGCCGCGACGCCACCGACCTGCCGGACGACGTCTACGATCTGTTCGTGGTCGACGCCGACCGCCGGCTGCGCGGCAGTGTCGCGCTCGGCCGCATGCTGCGCACCAAGCGGCCGGTGCCGATCGTCGACATCATGGACCCGGACATCCCCAGCATACCGGCGGCGGCCGACCAGGAGGAGGTGGCGCACATCTTCCGCGACCAGAACCTGGTGTCGTGTCCGGTGGTCGACGACCAGCGTCGCCTGCTGGGCGTGATCATGGTCGACGACGTGGTCGACGTCATCGACGAGGAAGCCGAGGACGACCTTGCCCGCATGGGCGGCGTCGCCAGCGTCGACATCCACGAGCCGGCGGCGCGCACCACCCGCTCGCGCTTCTGGTGGCTGTTCGTCAATCTCGGCACCGCCTTCCTGGCCTCGTCGGTGATCGGCCAGTTCGAGAGCGAATTGCAGCGGATCGTGGCGCTGGCCGTGCTCATGCCGATCGTCGCCTCGATGGGCGGCAACGCCGGGACCCAGACCGTGACCGTCGCGGTGCGGGCGCTGGCCATGGGCGAGCTGACCGCCGCCAATGCTCTGCGCTTCGTGACCAAGGAAATCATCGTCGGCGGCGCCAACGGCTTCATGTTCGCGCTGATCGTCGGCGTCGTGACCTGGCTGTGGTTCCATGACACCCGCATTGCCCTGACCATCGGCGCCGCCATGGTCATCAACTTGGTGGCCGCGGCGCTGGCGGGCACCCTCATTCCGCTCGGCCTGCAGCGGCTCAAGATCGATCCGGCGGTCTCCTCGTCGGTGTTCCTGACCACCGTGACCGACGTCGTCGGCTTCCTGGCCTTTCTCGGGCTGGCGGCGCTGTTCCTGATCTAGCCGGGCGCGACGGAAGCGGCGCAGACTGCAGCCCCAGGCGCGCGCCGCGATCGGCCGGCCCGGCAGGGAGAAGGGCGTCATGCGGCAACAGATGTTGATCGGATGGTGCCGCCTCGCGCTCGTCGCCCTCACCCTGGGCCTCGGTGCCTGCACCGCGGCGCCGGAACGCGCGCCCGTGGCGCAGGTGGAGGCCGAGGGCGTCATCGTCTGTCCGCCGCCGACGGCGCGCTGCGAGTTGTCGGGCGCGGTGCTGGCCGACGGGCGGATCCTGCTGGTCAACGACCGGGCGATTGCCGGCAAGGCTAGCGACGCTATCCTCGCCCTCGCGCCGCGTCCGTTGACCCCTCGTCTCGCGGCGCAGTTCCTGTCGGGCGCTCCGACGCTGCCGGCCGAAAAGTTCGAGGCCATCGCCGTCACGCCCGATGGGCAGCAGGTGTTCGCGACCACCGCTTTCGACCGGCTTGATCTCGCGACGTCGGCGCTCGACCGCTTCAATGTGCTGCTGACATGGCCGGCCACGCGGCCACAGGTCGCGCGCGTGCTGGGCGGCGCGCCGGACAAGCCACTGGTGTCGCTCGAGCTGCGCCGCCAGCTGCAGGCGGCACTGGCCTCGCCGTCCGAACCCGGTGGTCCGGCCTACTTCAAGGTCGAGGGCCTGGCGGCGCTGCCGGACCGCCTCTTGATTGGCGTGCGCGAGGTCGGGCGCACCTACAAGGATTTCCGCTTCACCCTCACCATCCTGTCGCTGCCCTGGCGGATGCGGGCTGGCCTGCCGGAGCTGGCCGGTGCGCCGCGCGTGATCTGGCGTCTCGACCCGGCGGCGCTGCCCGCCCTGCCGCGGGCGCCGGTCGCCTTGTCCGACCTGGCGTACGATGCGCCGCGCGACCGGTTCTGGCTGCTGACCAGCTATGAGCGCGACGACGAAGGCCCCGGCTCGGTGGCCGGCTTTCTGTGGATGCTGGACCGCGCCGGTCTGGAGCGCGGGGCGCGACCGGTGCTGGTGCGCGGCCCGGACGGCGCGCCCCTGATGTTCAGTCACAAGCCCGAAGCCCTGGCCGTCCTGGCCGACGGCCGGCTGCTGGTGGTGCACGACGATGACCGCCGCGCGACGCCGGTGCCCGATGCCGGCGCCAGCGGCGGCGCCCGGCCGCGCCGGCAGACCGAGGCGTACTACCAGGTGATCTCGGTCAGCCAGCGGCCGTAGCGCCGGCGATCGGATGCGACCAGGCGGATGTCGGCGTGGGCCGGCGCCTGGCGCCGTGCTCAATGGGCGATGCCGCTCAGCGGTGGCGGCGCCAGCCAGGGCAGCGACCGGCTGGCGTCGCGCACGAGGTCGCCAACATCGCCGTCCAGGCCGGATCGCAGCAGAAGTCCCAGCCGCCGGTGCAGGCGCAGCTCGGCCACCGCGACGGCGCTGACGCGCGCGTCGGTCAGGGACTCCGGCATCAGGCAGGCGCCGGCACCGTCGGCCACCA
>JAHCJT010000362.1 GCA_026126245.1 Alphaproteobacteria bacterium | reverse complement strand
GCTCGGACGGAGGTGTGTTCGACGGCGCGAGGGCCCACCAGATGGCACCAGCGGCAACCACCAGGGCGACCACGGCGAACATGGCGGTGCCGTTGCGACGCCTGGGGGCGGCTGGCAGCTCCCAGGTCTTGGCGACCTTGATCGGCGGTATGGCGACGGCCGGCATTTCGTCGCGCGGCTCGACGTCGGATCGCGGCGTCGCCTCCGGCTGCAATTCGGGGGCCGTCGGTGCGGCATCGGGCTCGGCCGGGGCCACCGGTTCCGGCGCTGCCACAGGAACTGGCGCAGGCGCGGTCGATGCCAGCACAGTTGGCGAGGGCACAGGCTGCGATTCGAGAGCCGGCGGGGGTGCCGGCGGCTCCGGCACGGCGACGGCAGGAATGGCGATCTCTTCTTCGGGCGGTCGGACCTGCAAGGCGCGCGGCTTGCGGCCCCGGCGTTTGGGCGTTTTGGGGGCAGATGGCGTCCGCGTCCGTTTGCCGCCGCCGGTCGCTCTTCCTGCTGCCGCCCGCGGCGCGTCGGGTGGGGCTGCCGGGGGGGCTCCGGCCCCTGTGCCCTGCTGCCCCTCGATCATCGACGATGCAATGCGGGCAGCGTCGGCGGCGGAAGCGGCGGGCGAATCGAAGGACGGTGTCTTGTCGGTCATGCGCGCGATCCAGAGGCCGAGGGGTTCAACGAGACGTTGGACATGTCAGGCCGGCCGCGCTGGCGGCGGGCGAAAATCTTGCGGCGGTCGCGTGCGCCGCAAGGTGAGGATCAGGGTCGAGAGCAGCAGCACGGCACCCGCCTGATGCATCGTCGCCACCGCGATCTGTGCTCCGCTCAGGATCGTGCCGACGCCAAGTCCGAACTGGATGGCGGCCATCATCGCCACCATGGTGGTGCCACGCCGCACGGAGGGCGATACGTCGCGGCGTCGTGCCAGGAGCCACAGCGCCGCGCACAAAGCGGCAAGCGTCGTGGCCAACCAGCGATGGGCGAACTGTGTGCCGGTCTGTGTGGCGACGAAATTCAACCATGCCGGTGACAACTCGAGCAGGCCAGGAGGGATCCAATATCCCGACATTGTCGGAAATGTGGTGTGCACCTGACCGGCCCGCAGGCCGGCCACGAAAGCGCCGAACGTCAGGACGACGACAAGCAGGCCGATCAATCCGACAGTAACCCGCGCGACGACACGATCGTCGGGCTTCGGCATGACTCGATTGTTGCGTTGCAACAGACCGATCGTCAGCCAAAGAATATACGCGTACAGGCCGACTGCCAACGTCAAGTGGAGAGCCAGTTTGTAGTGGCTGACGGCCGGCGCATCCTGAAGTCCGCTGGCCACCATGATCCAGCCTACCGCCCCCTGCAGGCCGCCGAGCAACAGCAGAACAACCAGTCGCGGCACGAGCCAGCGTGGCACGCGCCGGCGGACAAGAAACCACAGCAACGGCAGCGCAAACGCCAGTCCGATCAGGCGGCCCCACAGCCGGTGCACGTACTCGAGCCAGAATATCTCCTTGAACTGCGCGACGGTCATGCCCTGGTTGACCAGCCGGCCCTGCGGCGATTGGGCGTACTTGGCGAGCTCCGCCTGCCACGCTGCGTCGCCGAGTGGCGGCAGCCAGCCCGTCACGGGTCGCCATTCGACCATCGACAGGCCTGATTCAGTCAGTCGCGTCAGGGCACCCAGCACGATCATGGCGAAAATCATCGCCGCCACGACCGCCAGCCAGCGACCGATGGCGCGCACATCCGCATGTCCGCCATCGGCGGTCGGCGCCACCGCGGTGGCGGGCGAAGCGACAGTCATGACGCGGGTTGTGGGCAGGGCCCGCCGCCGAGTCAACCCGTCGCGCTGTCGCGCGATCACTTCGACTTCGCCGGTCGCTGGCCTTATAAGCGGGTCATGCCGACGGCGCAGCTCCTCGTCAATGCGCTTGCGCTGGGCGCCGCCTACGCGCTGGTGGCGCTGGGCTTCGTGTTGGTGCTCAACGCCGCTGGCGCGGTGAACTTCGCGCATGGCGACATGGTGATGCTGGGCGGCGTCGCGGCCGTCGTGCTGGCCGGCTTGCCGGCAATCGCCGGGCTGCACCTGCCCGGCGTCGCGCTGCTGCCGCTGGTGATGATCGTCTCCGGCATGATCGCGCTGCTGGTCGCGGCGCTGGGCTTCTGGCCGTTGCGGGACCGGCCGCCGGCGGCGATGTTTGTCGCCACCATCGCGTTGGCCGCGGTGTTCGAACAATCAGCGACCGCGTTCTTCGGTCCGGCGCCACGAACCGCACCGGCTGTCTGGGACGGCGCGCCGTTGATGGTCGGCGGTATTGCACTGGGACGCCAGCCGCTGGCGCTGATCGCCGTCGCCGGGCTGGCTGTCGCCGGCGTTTACGCGCTGCTCGAACGCACGCAGGTCGGCCGCCGTTTCCGGGCCGTGGCGCAGGATCGCGACATGGCGCGCACGTTGGGCATCCGCGCCACGCGTCTGATCGTCGGCGCTTTCGTGCTGGCCGGCGGCTTGGCTGGCCTGGCCGGCGCGCTGCTTGGCCATCAGTTCTTCGTCACCGCCGGCCAGGGGCCTGGCTACATGCTCAAGGCCTACATCGCCGCCGCCATCGGCGGCTGGGGCAGCGTGCCGGGCGCGCTCTTGGGGGCGCTGCTGATCGCGCTGTTCGAGACACTGGTCTCGGCAGCGCTGTCGGCGGTGTGGGCCCAGGCGCTGCTCTACGTGGCGTTGCTGGCGATCCTGCTATGGCGTCCGCAGGGCCTGTTCGGCGAACCGATCGGACGGCGCGCGTGACGCCGGCGTCCGATCCCGTGGCCGAAATCATGCGCGGCCCGGTGCCGGTGGTCGTGACGGCCGTCGCCGCGCTGGCGTGGTTGGCGCTGGCTGGCGATTCCTATGCCGTTCGGCTGGCGACCCTGGCCGGCACCCAGGCCATCCTGGTGCTGGGCTATCAGTTCGTGTTCGGCCATGCCGGCGCATTGTCGCTGGCGCAAGGCGCGTTGTTCGGCCTGGGTGCGTATGTCGCGGCGGTGCTCTCGCTCCACGCGCCATGGGCGGCCGCGGTGGCGCTGCCGGCGGCGGTGCTGGCGGCGATGCTGGTGGCGGCGCTGGTCGGCATCGTGGTGCTGCGGCTGGAGACGCACTACTTCGCCCTGGCAACGCTGGCGGTGGCGCAGCTGATCCACCTCGCCGCGGTCAATCTCGAATCGGTCACTGGCGGCGCCAACGGCCTGCCGGGCATCCCGGAGGCGTCGCTGGCCGGTCTCGGCGTGGCGCGTGGGTGGCCGATGCTGCTGCTGGTCTGGGGCCTGTTCGCGATGGCCGGATGGACTGCCGCGCGTCTGCTGGGCGGGCTCAGCGGACTTGCCCTCGATCTGGCGCGCGAGCACCCGCAGGCGGCGCAATGCGTCGGCATCGACGTTGCGGCGCTGCGCTTCACGGCGTTCGTCGCCGGCGCCGGCCTGGCGGGTCTCGCTGGTGCGCTGCATGCGCATGTCGTGGGCGTTGTGTCGCCCGACGCGGCCGACCTGCCGGTGATGGTCGGCTGCCTGATCGCGGCTGTGATCGGCGGCCGGCGCGCGGTCGTCGGCGCGGCATTGGGCGCCATCCTGCTGATCCATGCGCCGGAGTGGTTTCGCTTCCTGGAGAATCGTCATCTGATTGCTTTCGGTCTGCTGGCGCTGGCGATGGTGATCCTGGCCCCCGACGGTCTCGCCGAGCTGCTGTCCCGGTTGCGCCGGTCAATCTGGCCGTCGCCGGCGGAGCTGCGGCCTGCGGCCGTGCTGGCGCCGCCAGTCGCGCCGCGCGGCGGCCGCGCCGGGGCCGCCCTGCGGGTCGCGCACCTCGGCAAGGCGTTCGGCGGAGTGCTCGCTCTGGACGATGTCAGCCTGGCTGTGTTGCCTGGTGAAGCCGTCGGCATCATCGGGCCCAACGGCTCGGGCAAGACCACGCTGGTCAATGTCGTCACTGGCCT
>JAHCJT010000361.1 GCA_026126245.1 Alphaproteobacteria bacterium | reverse complement strand
CTTCTCGGTCAGCTTCGAGGTGTCGAGATCGCCGTAGACCGCCAGCATCAGGGTGCGCGGGATCGGCGTGGCGGTCATCGCCAGCAGGTCGACGGCCGTGCCCTTGGCGGCCAGAGTCAGGCGCTGCTCGACGCCGAAGCGGTGCTGCTCGTCGATCACGATCAGCGCCAGATCCTTGAAGACCACGTCGTCCTGCACCAGCGCGTGGGTGCCCACGACGAGGTCGATGCTGCCGTCGGCAAGGCCGGTCAGGATGTCGCGCTTGCGCTTGGCGGTGTCGCGACCCGTGAGGAGAACGAGATGCACGCCGGCCGCCTCGGCCAGCGGCGCCATGGTGGCGTGATGCTGGCGCGCCAGCAGCTCGGTGGGCGCCATCAGCGCCGCCTGGGCGCCGGCCTCGACAGCGGCCAGCATCGCCATCAGTGCCACGACCGTCTTGCCGCTGCCGACGTCGCCCTGCAGCAGGCGTGCCATGCGCTGCGGTGCCGCCATGTCGGCGAGGATCTCGCCGATCGCCGTCTCCTGGCTGCCGGTCAGCCGGAAGGGCAGGGCGGCCAGCACCCTGGCGCGCAACCGGCCATCGCCCCTGATCGATCGCCCGGCCGTGGCGCGGGTGTGACGACGCACCAGCGTGATGGCCAGCTGGCTGGCCAGCAGCTCGTCAAACGCCAGCCGCTGGCGGGCCGGCGCGGCGTGGTCGAGATCGGCCTCGTTCTGCGGATGATGCGCCGCACGCAACGCCGTCAGCCAGTCGCTCCAGCCCTGGCGCTGCTGCCATGCCGGATCGAGCCACTCCGGCAGGGCCGGGGCCTTGTCCAGCGCCGCTTCGATGGCCTTGACCAGCGGCCGCGCGGTGAGCCCGCCCGTCAGGCCGTAGACCGGCTCGACCTTGGCGATCTTGTCGCGCTCGGCCGGCGGCACGACGTGATCAGGGTGGGTGATCTGCGGCTGGCCGTTGTAGATCTCAATGCGGCCACTGACGACGCGCTGCTGGCCGATCGGCAGCAGGCCCTGCAGCCACTGGGCGCGGGCATGGAAAAAGACCAGCGCCAGCCGGCCGGTGTCGTCCTCGCACCACACGCGATAGGGCTGGCGCGGCGTGCGGGGCACGTGATGGTCGACGACCGTGACCGTGAGGGTGGCCACCGCACCCGGCCGCGCCTCGGCGACGCTCGGTGCGTAACGCCGGTCGATCAGCGCATAGGGCAGGTGCCACAGCAGGTCGACGACGTGCGGCCCGGCCAGCTTGGCGATCAGCTTGCCCAGCTTGTCGCCGATGCCGGGCAGCGAGGTGAGCGCCGCGAACAGCGGATTGAGGATCGGCGGGCGCATCTGTCGGCAATCGGCGCGTCAGTCCAAAGGCTTGAAAGAGCGGCGCTTTCGCCTGCTGACAGCGCCGCAACGGTCCTTTATACCGCAGCCCTTGCGCGATCCCAGCCCGGCCCGAGGGGATATCCCCCGGGCCCGGCGGGAGGGATGCGATTCGGGCGATGGGAAGACGGCGTTGGAGTCCGAGGGTCAGCTTGATATCCGCCGGCGGCGGCTGCTCTACCGCAGCGAGCATCGCGGCAACAAGGAGAACGACATCCTGCTGGGCCAGTTCGCGCGCGCCCACGTGATGGCGTTCGACGCCGCCCAGCTCGACCAGTACGAGGCGCTGCTCGAGGAGAGCGACAACGACATCTTCGACTGGGCTGCCGGTCGCAGTGCCGTGCCGGCCGACAAGGACACGTCCGTGCTGCGCATGGTGCTGTCGTTCAAGGTCCGCTTCTGATGGCTCACCTCCGGCTGGCCGACGCGCTGGCGCGCATCCATGCCCGGCGGGCGCACTGGACGATCACCGGCGCGCCGGAGGGCGCCGATGCGCTGATCCTCGCCGAACTGGCGCAGGGCTCGGGCGGCCAGGACATCCTGCACGTCGTGCGCGACGGCCACCGGCTGGAGCGGCTGGAAGAGGCGTTGCGCTTCTTCGCGCCCGATCGCGAGGTGCTGATCTTCCCCGGCTGGGATTGCCTGCCGTACGACCGCCAGTCACCGCATCCCGACATCGTCGGCGAACGGCTCGACACCTTGACCCGCCTGGCGGTCGACAAGCCGGCGACCGCCAGGGCGCGCATCGTGCTGGCCTCGATCGGCGCCCTGGTCCAGCGCGTGCCGCGGCGCGCCGGCTATGCCGACATCGGCTTCCCGCTGAAGGCAGGTGCCGCCGTCGACCTGGCGGAACTGCAGCGCTTCCTGGCCGACAACGGCTATGGCCGCAGCGAGACGGTGATGGAGCCCGGCGAGTTCGCGATTCGCGGCGGCCTGGTCGACCTTTTCCCGCCCGGCGCCACCGAACCGCTGCGGCTCGACCTGTTCGGCGACACGCTGGAGACCATCCGCACCTTCGATCCGATGTCGCAGCGCTCGACCGGCACGCGCGCGCAGGTCGTGCTCAAGCCGGTCAGCGAGATCGTCCTGACGCCGGCAGCCATCGAGCGCTTCCGTGCCGGCTATCGCGAGCTGTTCGGCAACGTCGCCGGCCACGACGCCTTGTACGAGGCGGTGTCGGCGGGACAGCGCTACCAGGGCATGGAGCACTGGCTGCCGCTGTTCCACGACGGGCTGGATACGTTCTTCGACTACATGCCGGACGCGCTCGTCACCCAGGATCAGCAATTCGGTGAGGCACTCGAGGCGCGGCTCGAGCTGGTGCGCGACTACTACCAGGCGCGCCAGTCGATGGGCGGCAAGGGCGCCCGCGGCGGTTTCGCCGGCGCGCCGGACTACCGGCCGCTGCCACCGGAGCGCCTGTATCTCGACGCCGCCGAATGGCGACGGCGGCTGGCTGACCGCACGGTCGTCGCGCTGACCAGCTTCGATGCCGCATCCGCCGCCCCCGAAGCGGGCGGCGAGACGCGCGCGCTCGATCTCGACGGTCGCCGGCACGAGGGCTTCGCGGCGGCGCGCAAGGCGCAGAACGTCAACCTGTTCGATGCCGTCGCCGCCCACATCGCCGCGGCCCACCAGGCCGGTCGGCGGGTACTGGTGGCCGGCTTCAGCGACGGCTCGGTCGAGCGGCTGCGCACCTTGCTGCGCGACCACGGCGTGGCGGCACCGACGCCGGTGCCGGATTTCCGCACCGCCCAGGCGCTGCCGGCCGGCGCGGTCGGCATGGCGGTGCTGCCCGTCGACAACGGCTTTCTGCTGGGCGAGCTCGAAATCATCGGCGAGGAGGACATCCTCGGCGATCGCCTGGTGCGGCCCAAGCCCAAGCGGCGGCCGTCGGAGCGCTTCATCGCCGAGGCCTCGGCGCTGGCGGAAGGCGATCTGGTGGTGCATCGCGAGCACGGCATCGGGCGCTACGAGGGCCTGGTGGCGATCGAGGTCGGCGGCGCCAAGCACGATTGCCTGCGGCTGATCTACGACGGCGGCGACAAGCTGTTCGTGCCGGTCGAGAACATCGACGTGCTCAGCCGCTACGGTGCCGCCGACGGTCCGGTGGCGCTCGACCGCCTGGGTGGCGCCGGCTGGCAGGCACGCTCGGCGCGGCTGAAGCAGCGCATCCGCGACATGGCGGACAAGCTGATCAAGATCGCCGCCGAACGGGCGCTCAAGCGCGGCGACCTGATGAGCCCGCCGGAGGGCCTCTTCGAAGAGTTCTGCGCCCGCTTTCCCTACGAGGAAACCGACGACCAGCTCGGTGCCATCAGCGATGTTCTGGACGACCTGTCGTCGGGCAAGCCGATGGACCGGCTGGTGTGTGGCGACGTCGGCTTCGGCAAGACCGAGGTAGCGCTGCGGGCCGCTTTCGTGGCGGCGATGACCGGCAAGCAGGTCGCGGTGGTGGTGCCCACGACCCTGCTGGCGCGCCAGCATCACCGTACCTTCGTCGAGCGCTTCGAGGGCATGCCGGTGCGCATCGGTCGCCTGTCGCGCCTGGTGCCGTCGAAGGAGGCGTCCGAGACGCGCAAGGCGCTGAAGGAGGGCCGTCTCGAC
>JAHCJT010000360.1 GCA_026126245.1 Alphaproteobacteria bacterium | reverse complement strand
CGTGCTCGGCGATCTCCGGCGCGCGCTCGGCCGGGCCGCGCCAGGCGAGGCGCAGGCGGCGCGCGCCGAGATTGATGCGCGCCTGGGTGACGCCGGGCACGAGCGCCAGAACGGATTCGATCAGCCACATGCAGGCCGGGCAGGTCAGGCCGTCGACGAACAGCTCGAGCGTCGACGTGCCGTCGGCGAGGGTGCGGACATGCGGCACCAGGTCGGGCCGCTCGCGCTCCGGCGTCAGCGGCCGCGCGCGCGCATCGAGAGTACGGCGGCGATAGAACTGATCGAGCCCGAGACCGTCGATGACCGCGCGCGCGGCCTCGCAGCCGGCGCAGCAGAAGCGGCCGCCGCCGGCAGGCACCGACGCGCCGCAATGCGCGCAGGCCGGCGTCGCGGCCGGCAGCTTCAGGCGGGGGGCAAGGGCAGCGACAGACATCGCGGCACTCAGCGCGCAAAGATGCGCTGGCGAAGATCGCGCCGGTCGCCGCCCGCGGTGGCGACGACGTGCATGTCCCACTGGCCGCCGCGCGGCAGGGTCACGTCGGCGCGGTAGAGACCTTCGCCGACCTCGTGCAGCACCAGTTCGACCGGCGCGACCGCATCGACGGGGCGCGTGAGTTCGACTGCGACCGACAATCCGACGAGCGGCGTACCGTCGGCGCGCGTCGCCCGCAAGGTGAGCGCGCCGGCATTCGTCCCGGCACGGCCGGCTGCGAAGACCGGTGCCAGCGTCCAGCCCAGCGCCGCCTGGCGGTCCTGCTCATCGAGCACGCGGTTGTACGCGATGCCGCGTTCATAGGGACTTTCGGTGGCGAGACCCGAGAACGACCGGACGGCATAGGTGATCATCGTGGCGTTGACGGCGACGACGACGCCGAAGCCGAGCACGAAGGTCCACGGGATCCAGCGGTCGCGCCGCGACGGCAGGTCGCTGCCAACCGGATTCATCGCCGCTCTCCCGGCTGCAGGCGCGGGCCGATAAAGACCGAGCGGTGCCGCAGCGTGGCGCCCGTCGCGGGATCGCGCAGGACGAAGGTGACGTCGGTCGACTCGGCGCTCAGGCGTGTCCCGGGCGCCGTAAGGTGGACGCGATAGGTCGCGACCGAGTCGGGCCGCGTCGCCAGCACCAGATCGTCCGCGCCTTCGGCCGCCGCCTGCAGGTCGCCGATGCCTTCCACGCTCAGAACATAGCGCGGCGTGTCGCGCGTCTTGTTGAGGATCTTGAGCGTATAGTTGTTGCGCACGCCGCCGTCGGACAGCGTGACGAAGAGCGGCGCGCGGTCGCGCAGCACCGTCACCTCCACCGTCGCACGCATCAGGAAGGCGGCGAGCATCACCAGCGACACGACCGCCAGCACGGACGCATAGATGATCGTGCGCGGCCGGATCACCGTGAAATGGCGCGGCGCGCCGGCCGCAGCCGCCTTCTGGTTGGCCAGCGTGTCGAAGGCGATCAGGTTGGCCGGCCGGCCGACCTTGGCCATCACCGCGTTGCAGGCGTCGACGCACAGCCCGCAGCCGATGCACTCGAGCTGCTGGCCGTCACGGATGTCGATGCCGGTCGGGCAGACCGCGACGCACTGGTTGCAGGCGACGCAGTCGCCGCGGCCTTCCCAGCTGTCGCCGGCCTTGTGCTTGCCGCGCGGCTCGCCGCGCCAGGCCTCGTAGGTGACGATGATCGACTGTTCGTCGAGCATCGCCGCCTGGAAGCGCGGCCACGGGCACATATAGGTGCAGACCTGCTCGCGCGCCCAGCCGGCCAGCATGTAGGTCGTGGCCGTGAACAGCCCGACGAAGAAATACACGCCCGTACCGGCCTCGCCGGCGAAGAACTGGCGCGTCACCGTCGGGGCATCGTTGAAATACCACACCCAGGCGCCGCCGGTGGCGAAGGCGATCAGCAGCCACACGCCATGCTTGGCGAGTTTCAGTCCGATCTTGGTGGCCGTGGTCGGCCCCTTGTCGCGGCGGATTCGGATGTTGCGGTCGCCCTCGATCCAGCGCTCGACCAGCATGAAAATGTCGGTCCACACCGTCTGCGGGCAGGTGTAGCCGCACCAGACGCGGCCGAACAGGCTGGTGGCGAGGAACAGGCCGACGGCCGCCAGGATAAGCAGGCCGGTGATGTAATAGACTTCCTGCGGCCAGATCTCGAGATCGAGGAAGTAGGCGCGCCGGCCGGCCATGTCGATCAGGAACGCCTGGTCCGGCGCGTTCGGACCGCGGTCCCAGCGCAGCCACGCAACCAAGTAGTAGAGCGCGAGACAGACCGCCAGCACGCCCCACTTCACCGTGCGCCAGAGGCCCGACACCTTGCGCGGATAGACGCGCAAACGACCAGCATACAACGGCGACGCCGGCGGCTGGGGGGCCGCCGGCGGTTCCAGATCGCGCCGCTTGGGCATCGCGACCATGGGGCTTTGTTCCACCCTACTTGCCCCCGCCGAGGCTGTGCACGTAGAGAGTCAACATCTTGATCGTCGCGTCGTCCAGACGGTCCTGCCAGGCCGGCATGACGCCGCTGCGGGCCGAGAAGACGGTGGCACGGATCGCGGCGCGGTCGCCGCCGTAGAGCCAGATCGCGTCGTTGAGCGCCGGCGCGCCCATCTCGCGATTGCCGACACCGCCCTCCTTGTGACAGGTGACGCACTCCTTGGCGAAGACCGTCGCGCCGCGCGCCGCCCGCGCCGCGTCGTGCGGCGCCTTCGAGAGCGACAGGACGTACTCGACCACGTCATCGATCTGGCCGGCAGTGAGCACGCCTTCGACGCCGAAGCGCGGCATCTGTGGCGGGTTGCGCGACTTGTCATGCTCCGACCGGATGCCGTAGCGGATCGTCTGTTCGATGTCGGCGGCCGTTCCGCCCCATAGCCAGTCGTCGTCGGCGAGATTGGGATAGCCGAGCGTGCCGGCGCCGCCGGACTGATGGCAGGGCGCGCAGTTGTTGTTGAACGCGATGCGCCCGCCGGCGCGGGCGAAGGCCAGAAGCTGCTGGTCCTTGCGAATCTCCTCGACCGACGACTTCAGGATGCGGTCGAGATAGGTCTTCTGACCGGCCGCCGCCTTCTCCAGGGTGGCGGCGACACCCTTGCGTTCGGTGTAGCCCAGCGTGCCCTTCAGCCACGGCAGCGACGGATAGAGCACGCACCACACGATGGCGAAGGCGATCGTCGCGTAGAACGTGTAGAGCCACCAGGTCGGCAGCGGCGTGTTCAGCTCCTTGATGCCATCCCACTCGTGGCCGGTCGTCTGCCGGCCGGTGAAGGCGTCGCGTTCGGTATCAACGGCCATGGTCGTGTCCTCCGCGCGGCTGGTCGTCGTCCTGCAGCGGGATTCGTCCCTGCGACTCGAGCTCGCGGCGGCGACTCGGCCACATGGTCCACGCGACCACGCCGACAAAGATCAGGAAGAACCACACCGTCCAAAGCGACTTGGCATGCAACAGCAGGTCGTTCAGCGACATCGCACGTCTCCTACTGCTGCAGTTGTTCGGGTTTGACGTCGGAGAACTTCACCAGCGTCCCCAACATCTGCAGATAGGCGACCAGGGCATCCATCTCGGTGACCTGCGCGATGTCGCCATCGAAATTCGCGACGACGGCCTTGGGGTAACGCTTCAGCAACGCCGCCGTGTCGGCTTGCGGATTGGTCTGCGCCTCCAGATCGGCCACGGCGTTGGTGATCATTTCGTCGGTGTACGGCACGCCGACGTTGCGGTTGGCCCTGAGGTGGTCGGCGACGGCGCCGGCATCAAGCGGTCGCAGCAGGAAGGCATAGGGCGGCATGATCGATTCAGGCACGACCGACCGCGGATTGACCATGTGCGCCACGTGCCATTCGTTGGAGTACTTGCCGCCGACCCGCGCCAGATCGGGGCCGGTGCGCTTGGAGCCCCACTGGAACGGGTGGTCGTACATGCTTTCGGCCGCCAGGCTGTAGTGGCCGTAGCGTTCAACCTCGTCGCGCAGCGGCCTGACCTGCTGGCTGTGGCAGACGTAGCA
>JAHCJT010000036.1 GCA_026126245.1 Alphaproteobacteria bacterium | reverse complement strand
CGACGGGGCGGTGAGGCCCAGCAGCCGCTGCTGCTCGACCGACGCCGGCTCGGTGTCGCCTTGCGTGACGATCAGGCGGCGCAGGGTGGCGCGGTGCTCGCCGGGGACCTCCTGCCAGGCAGGTTCGCCCTTGTGGTCGCCGAACGACACCGTGCGATCGGCCTCGCGGTCGGCCAGGAAGATGCCCCAGCGGTACTCCGGCATCTTGACGTAGCCGAAATTGGCCCAGCCGTTGGTGTCGGTCGACACCGCGGTGCGCAGGTAGACGTCGTAGGAGGTCGTGCCCTCGGGGCCCAGCTCCTTCCACCAGTCGAGGAAATGCGGCTGCCACGCCTCCAGCGCCCGCTGCAGGCGACGGTCGCCCGACAGGTTGACGTTGTTGGGGATGCGTTCGCTGTAGTTGATGGACATGGCCGTCCCTCCGTTTGACGTGTCGCCGTGTGCTGTGGCGAATGACTTACACGCGGCCGCGGTCGTATTGCGGTTTGCGGCCGCTGCCGTAGAGCTGCAGGGCGCCCTCGGGGCCGACGGCGTTAGGGCGCTGGAAGATCCAGTTCTGCCACGCCGTCAGTCGGGCGAAGATCTTGGTTTCCATCGTCTCGGGCCCGGCGAAGCGGAGATTGGCCTCCATGCCGGTCAGCCCGTCGGGCGAGAAGCTGGCCCGTTCCTCGATCGCCAGCCGCACCTCGTCCTCCCAGTCGATATCGTCGGGGGTAAAGGTGACGAGGCCCAGGCGGTCGGCGTCGGCGGCATCGAGTGGCTTGCCGATCTCGGCCTTCAGCCCGTCGGCCGCCGCCGGCTCGGCAAGGAAGCGGCTGTGCAGGCGGCTCAGTCCGTTGCCCATCGGCAGCGGCCCGAAATTCATGCCGGTCAACTGCACCGCGGCCTGCGGCAGGTTGCTGCCCTCCAGCGTGCCGTCGAGCATGAACGACCGGTCGGCGGCGAGTACCAGTTCGAGCAAACTGCCGACGAAGCAGCTTCCCTGTTCGACCAGTGCAATCAGGCTGCGCGAGCTCACATCCACGCGCTTGAGCGTGCGCTTCCAGTAAAGCGTGATCTCGCGCGCCAGCCAGTGGTCGGGATGCGCCAGCAGCAGGGCGTCATAGGCTGCCACCAGATCGGCGTCGCCGGCGCTATGAAACACCCAGGTGCCGATCTCGCCCTCATTGAGCCGCAGGTGCAGGATGGCGTCGTCGAGCGCCCGGCACAGCGCCAGCGGCCAGAATGTGTCGCCCTGCGCCTGCGCGCCGGCCATGTCGGCCGGCGGCGGCGCGTCGGGCCCCTGGATGCGCACGTGCGCTGCCCGCAGGTCGCGGTCGATCTCGATCGTCAGATGCGGATAGACGATGCGGTCGCCGTCGATCGCGCGCTGCAGCGGCGTGAGCTTGACGCCGGTGCTCGCGGTGCGGGCGCTGTTGGCGGCCAGCGCCTTGGCGCGCGCCTGCACGGCCTCGTCGAGCTTGCTGCGCGGCACGACGTCGTCGACCAGGCGCCAGTCGACGGCTCGCTTGCCGCGGACGCCCTCGCTGACCGTGCAAAAGAAATCGGCGCGGTCACGGCGCACCTTGCGCTTGTCGACCAGCCGCGTCAGGCCGCCGGTGCCGGGCAGCACCGCCAGCAGTGGCAATTCGGGCAGCGATACCGCCGAACTGCCGTCGTCCGCCAGAATGATCTGGTCACAGGCCAGCGCCAGTTCGTAGCCGCCACCGGCCGCCGTGCCGTTGATGGCGCAGATGTAACTCTGGCCGGAGAAATCGGTGGCGTCCTCGATGGCGTTGCGCGTCTCATTGGTGAACTTGCAGAAGTTCACCTTGTGGGCGTGCGATGACACGCCCAGCATGTTGATGTTGGCGCCGGAGCAGAAGACGCGATCCTTGGCCGAGGTCACGACCACGGCGCCGACTTCGGGATGCTCGAAGCGCAGGCGCTGGATGGCATCGTAGAGCTCGATATCGACCCCAAGGTCGTACGAGTTCAGCTTCAGCCGGTAGCCCGGCTTGAGCGTCGCGTCCTCGCGCACGTCCATCGCCAAGGTCGCCACCGGTCCGTCGACGCTGAGCTTCCAGTGGTTGTAGCGCTCGGGCGCGGTGCGGAAATCGACCTTCGGCTCCGGTCCGTTCGCCGCCATGGATCTGCCTCCCGGGGGATAATTTCGTAATTCGGTACTCAAATACGTATTTACTTCTAGCCCGCCGTCGCCCACGCTGTCAACCGGAGGTCGGGGCGATGGGGCGGGCTGTGGACAAACGCGGGCGCATGGCGGCGGGCCAGAAGCCGGCCATCGTGGCGCCCAGGCCGCGTGCCAGTATCACGGTGCGCGAGGCCGAGGCCGCCGACCTGACGGCCGTCGCGGCGCTCGATCGGCGGGTCACCGGTGTGGCCAAAGCCACTTACTGGCAGTGGGCCCTGGCGCACTACGCCGGCGGTCCGCCGGAGCGCATCTTCCTGGTCGCCGAGGCGGCGGGCGGGACCTTGGCGGGATTCATCATCGGCGAGGTCCGTGCCTGGGAGTTCGGGTCGCCACCGGCCGGCTGGGTGTTCGCCTTGCAGGTCGACGCGGCCCGCCGGCTGAGTGGCGTTGGCTCGCGCCTGTTCGAGGCGCTGTGCCAGCGTTTCCGCGCCGCCGGTGTCGATCGCGTGCGCACCCTGGTCGACCGCCACGACCATCTGATCCTGTCGTTCTTTCGCAGCCAGGGCATGACCGCCGGCCCGTCGCTGCAGCTCGATCTGGAGCTGCCGGCATGAAACTGCAAACGGGCACGCGGTTGGGGCTGTACGCGGCGCTCGAGCTGGCCCGCGATCCGGCGCGCCGGCTGTCAGCCGCCGACCTGGCGCGCACCTTCGGCGTCTCGGCGCATCACCTCGCCAAGGTGTTGCGCGATCTGGCGCGTGCCGGCCTGGCCGAGGCCGAGCGCGGCGCGGCCGGTGGCTATCGCTTCAGCGGCAATCCGCGGCGTACCACGCTGATGGACATCGTGGCCCTGTTCGAGACCGAGCCCGGCAACCGGGCGGCGGAGCCGGGCGATGATACCGACGTCGGCCGAGCGCTGGGAGGCGTGCTGGCAGAGATCGACGATATCGCCGAAGCCACCTTGCGCTCGATCAGCCTCGAGACGCTGCTGCGGCAGGCCATGCGGTCAGGCCTGTCGCGTCGCACCGGGGGGACTTCGGTGGTGGCGCCGCACCGTGCCACGGCGGAGGTCTGCTGAGGCCCTGCGCCAAGCTCCGGGCGCGGCGCGTAATCCGAAACCGCTGTCATGCCGGCAGTCCGTTGCTTGCGGCGTCCGAAGCGGTCAGCATGGCCGCGTCTTCGTCGGGCCGGTGGAGGGCGCGATGTGGCGATGGATGTGTGCGGTTGCGATGCTGTCGTCAGCACTGGCCGGGGAAGTGCGAGCGCAGCAGACGTCGGGCGACATCGAAGTCAGCAATCCGGCCGGCGGCCGCAAGACGGTCTCGCCGGATTGGCAGAAGATCAATGCCCAGCCGCTGGGCAGCCGCGGCAACCCCATCCGGGCGGATGGGCCGGCTGGTGAGAGCAGCTACATGCAGCGCCTGCGCTGCGCCAATGGCGGGGTGTCGGAGATCCGGCGCATCGGACCGGCCGGCACGGGGCCCTACACCACGCCGATCGACAGCTATGAGATCGAATGCGACGGTGACGTCTTCTCGATGTATCTCGACCGCAATCACCCGGGCTACGTCGAGCGGCGCGCGCCACGGCGCTTCACGATCCGCAATCCGTAGAGCGGGTTCCGACCGTACGGAATGATGCGGCCCGGGAACGCCGCTATCCGCGTCCAATCGTGCGACGCGCCGGCGCGGCCGGCATTCGACTGACGGCAATTCGCGTCGAGTCGACCGTCCCGCTGCCCGGCGTCAGGTCAGTCCGGCGGGCCATCCGTGGGCGTCGCGCTGCGCGCCGCTCACGGGCGTTCGTCCGCCGCCTTGGCCCAGCCGTCACGGGTCTGCGGCAGCTTCTTGCCCAGCAGCGCGCCGGCCACCACGTTGCGCAGCACTTCCGCCGTGCCGCCGCCGATGGTGAACATGCGCACGTCGCGCGCCATGCGCTCCAGCGGCAGGTTGCGCGAGTAACCGCGCGCGCCGAACACCTGCAGCGCGTCGTTGACAATGGCGATGGCGTTCTCCGAGGTGAACACCTTGGCCTGCGCGGCCAGCAACATGTCGGGGAAGCCGCCGTCGCCGCTGCGCGCCGCGCCATAGACCAGCGCGCGCGCCGCGGCGAGCCTGATCGACATGTCGGCGAGCTTCCACTGCAGGCCCTGGAACTCGTTGATCGGCCGGCCGAACTGCTCGCGCCTTTCCGACCAGTCCAGCGCCAGGCGATAGGCGCCGTCGGCGATGCCCAGCGCCACCGTGGCGGCGCCGACGCGCTGGCTGTTGTAGGCGTTCATCAGGTCGGCGAAGCCCTTGTTCAGGCCGCGCGGCGGCATGACCAGCGCCGACGGCGGCAGCTCCATGTCCTCGAAGGCGATCTCCGCCTCCGGAATGCCGCGCAATCCCATGGTCGGCTCGCGCTTGACGATGCTCAGTCCCGGCGTCTCGTCGCGGATGGCGAGAAAGCCGCCGACGCCCTCCTCGTTGCCCTGTTCGTCGTAGACCTTGGCGAAGATCAGGTGCAGGCGCGACACGCCGCCGCCGGTGATCCAGTGCTTCTTGCCATTCACCACGAAGCGGTTGCCGCGCCGGTCGGCGCGCGTGGTCATGCCGCTGGCGTCGGAGCCGGCCTCGGGCTCGGTGATGCAGATCGCCGGCTTGTCGCCCGCCAGCACCATGTCGGCGGCCATGCGTTTCTGGTCTTCCGAGCCATAGGCCATGACGGCGCTGATGGCGCCCATGTTGGTCTCGACGGCAATGCGGCCGGTGACGGAACAGGCCGCCGACAGCGCCTCGATCACCAGCACGGCGTCGAGCCAGGCGCGCCCCTGGCCGCCATAGGGGGTGGGGATCGTCATGCCCAGCAGGCCCGCCTCCTTGAGCAGGTTCACGTTGTCCCAGGGATACTGCTCGGTGCGGTCGACCTCGGCGGCGCGCGCCGCCACAGGGCCGCGCGCCAGCTCGCGGGCACGCGCCTGAAGGGATTTCCGGTCGGGGCTGAGATCGAGGGGCATGGACGGTTCTCGCGGACGTGTAACGGCCGGACTATGGCGGCAGCGGGTCGTTCGGGGCAAGACGGCTGGACGATGCGAGGCGGCTAAGCGGGCGCCGGAAATGCCGGCTATTCTGCTGCCGCCGCCGCCGCACGGTCGCCGACGCTGAAAATCGCGGTCGGCTCGGCGCGGCCGCGCACGCTGACGGTGCCGATGCTGCGGAAGGCGAAGCGGCCATCGCATTGCTGGCGCGTGGCGTCGGAGACCAGGATGCGCGTGCCGTGCGCCTTGTTCAGCTCCTGCAGGCGGGCGGCCGTGTTCACCGGATCGCCGAGCAAGGTGTAGCTCAGCCGGTCGCCGGCGCCGATCGTGCCGCCGATCACCGTGCCGGTGTTGATGCCAATGCGTGTCCCGAACGCGACGCCGCCGGCGAAGGTGCGGTCGGACACCAGGCGGTCAATCTCGATGGCGGCAGCGACGGCCGAAGCCGCGTGGTCGTCGTTGGCCAGCGGCAGGTTGAAGCTGGCCAGCAGGCCGTCGCCGATGAAATTGTTGACCACGCCACCGTGCCGCTGGATCGGCTCGAGGATCAGCCCGAGATACTCGTTGACGGCGGCGATCAGGGTCTCGGCCGGCAACCATTCGGCGATGCCGGTGAAGCCGTCGATGTCGGTGAACAGCACCGTGGCGTCGCGCGCCTCGGCCTGGATGCGGCCGTCGCCGGCCTGCTGCAGCAGCGTCGCCGCGACACTCTCGCTGACATACTTGCCGAACGTTTCGCGGATGCGCGCCCGTTCGCGCAAGCCCTCGACCATGTGGTTGAAGGTGCTGGTGAGTTGGCCGATCTCGTCGTTCGACGTCACCGGCTCGCGAACGGCCAGGTCGCCGTCGGCGACCTTCGACATGCCGCGGGTCAGGATGCGCACCGGCCGCAGCAGGCTGCGAATCACGAAGAAGATCGCCACCGCCAGGGCAAACAGCGAGTCCGCGATGTCGATCAGGATCTCGGTGCGCAGCTGGTCGCCGTCGTAGCTGTACATGTCGACGACAATGGCGGCCAGCGGCACGACCGCGATCACCAGCAGCGCGACGCCCAGCTTGAGCGCGTAGCTGCCGAAGTAGAGCTCGAGGTTGCGCCCGAAATGGCGAAAGAGGAAGACGCAGAGCTGGGCGAGATAGTCACTGACCAGGAAGTAGGTGTACGTGAAGAAGAAGAAGCCGAGCAGCACCGTCGTGCTGATGGAGTCGGCCAGCGTCGTTCCGGGCGGTTCGCCAGGCAGGAACAGCGGCACCTGGAATCGGAATGTCCACAGCGCCAGGGTCAGCAGCCCTACATTGCGCGCCGACAGGATCGGCAGCTGGGTCATGCGGCGCTGGATGTCCTCGAACTGACCTTCGCCCTGCAGGAAGCGGCCGATCGGCGCAAAGAGGAAGCGCGCTTGCAGAAAATTCAACAGAAGCAGTGCGACGACCGACGAGCCGATGTTGCGCGGCATCCACTTCCATTCACCGGTAAGCGCGCAAAATACCGTGGTCATCGCGACGTCGATGACAAACACCGACGCGATCATCACGAAATACTGCCGCCGGATTCGGGCGATCTCGGAGGGGGACGGCAGCGGCGACACGCTCATGGCCCTACAATAATCACATCCGGCCCGGGTGTCTCGGCGTGCAACCGCTCGACGTCGGCGCGGCGGTGCTCCAGCACCGCGCGCTGGTTGATATAGCCCTTGTCGGTGATCTCGTTGGCGTCGATCCCGGGTGGCTTGGCGAGAATCAGCGCCCGGGCAATGCGCGTCGAACTGCCGGTCTGGGCGCGGTTGTGGGTGGCCAGGCCCTGGGCCAGCCGTGTGCGGACCTCCGGCCGGCCGATCAGGTCGGCGATCGGGGTTGCAGGTGTGGCGCCTGCAGCCAGCGCGACGCAGCCGGCCGGATTGGGGAAGACCAGCAGGCCGATTTCGCCGCGGTCGTGGCCGCTTACCACGCAATCCATGATGACCGGCGCGGCGGCGGCAATGGCCGCGACACGCAGCGCGCCGACATGCACCCAGGTGCCGGAGCTCAGCTTGAAATCCTCCGCCACGCGACCGTCGAACACGATGCCCTTGGCCGGTTCATCGGGGTCGAACAGCTTGCCGGCATCGCCGATGCGATAGAACCCCTCGGCATCGAAGGCGTCGCGTGTCTTTTCCGGGTCGCGCCAGTAGCCCGGCGTGACGTTGGGGCCGCGCACGCGCAACTCCATTTTGCCGGCGTTGGGCGTCATCAGAATGTCGGTCCCCGGGATCGGCAGGCCGATGATGCCGGCGCTGTCGATGCGCCAGTGAACGGCGGTCGCGGCCGGCGCCGTCTCGGTCGAGCCCCAGGCCGACACCATGGTGATACGCCGGCCGGTCGCAGCCACCGACAAGGCTTCCAGCCGTTCCCACAGATGCTGGGGCAGGGCAGCGCCCGCGTAGAGAATCAGGTCGAGCTGGCTGAAGACGTGGTCGCGCAGGGCAGCGTCACGCTCCAGGAACGGTATCACCATGTCGAAGCCGCGCGGCACGTTGAGGTACACGGTCGGCGCCACGTCGCGCAGATTGGCGATCGTGCGCTCGATCAATCCCGGTGCCGGCTTGCCCTCGTCGATGAAGTAGGTGCCGCCCTGGTAGAGCGCCATGTTGAAATCGTGGTTGCCGGCGAAGGTATGGTTCCATGGCAGCCAGTCGAGCAGCACCGGCGGGCGCGCGGCGAGGAAACGATAGGTCTGCGCCAGCGCCTGCTGGTTCGAGCACATCATCAGGTGGGTGTTGATGACGCCCTTGGGCAAGCCGGTCGAGCCTGAGGTGAACAGGATCTTGGCGATGGTATCGGGCGTGATGGCGGCGAACGCCGCGTCGACCGCGGCGTCCGGTGGGGTCGCCAGCAACGCGGCGAGCGGCGTCGTGGTCAGGTCGGTCGGCGGGTTTCGGCCGACCACGACCTCGACGCCGTCGAGCAGGCCATGCCGGCGCAGGGCGGCCAGCGCCGAGACGTACGCCGTACTATCGTCAACGAAGATCAGGCGCGGCGTCAGCAGGCGCATCACGTGCAGCAGCTTGCCGAAATCCTGCGACATCAGCGAATAGGCGGTCGAAACCGGTGCCGCCGGTACGCCGACCTCCATGGCACCGAGCGAGACGAGCGCATGGTCGATCGAATTGCCGGACAGGATGCAGACCGGCCGTTCGCGCCCACAGCCGCGCGCCAGCAGCGCCGCGCCGAGGCTTCTTACCGCGCGGCCGACGTCGGAGAAGGTGGCGCGCCGCCATGCCCCGTCGGCGGCGCGTTCCGCCAGGAAGACGCGATGGCCGTTGTCGCGCACCTGCTTGCGCAGCATGTCCGGCACTGACCGCGGCGCTTCCGCCAGCTTGACCGGCGAACGCAGCAGCAGGCTGCCGTCGGGCCGTCGCTCGACGCTTACCGCGGGCGGCGCCATATCGATGTCCGCGAACGGTGCGGCCAGTACTGTGGCACGATCAGGCAACGACATGATCCCCCCTCGCCGTTCTTGCCGCCCCGAGACCGTACCGCCCTGGCCACATATACAATTCCGCAAACCTCCGGCGCATCAGCGCCACCGCAGCACGATACGTTCGACTGCCCCCAGCACGGTGCTGACCGCGAGGCCCAGCAGCGACAGCAGCGTGACTCCGGCCAGCAGCTGGTCGGTCTGCATCAGATTGCCGGCGCTGAGGATGAAGGCGCCGATGCCGTACTCGGCACCGATCATTTCGGCCGCCACGACCAGGATCAGCGCGATCGAGGCCGTGATCCGGAACCCGGCCAGGATGCCGGGCATGGCGCCGGGCACAACGATCTTCCAGACGATGGCATGGGCCGGCAGGCCGAAGCTCTGCCCCATGCGGATCAGGTTGCGCGGCACCGAATCGCACGCGGTGTAAGCGGCGATCACGGTCGGGAAGAAGACGCCGAAGCCGATGGTCGCGACCTTCGACGGCTCGCCGATGCCGAACCACAGGATGAACAGCGGCAGCAGCGCGATCTTGGGAATCGGGAACAGGGCCGAGACCACCGGCAGGCCACCTGCCCGCGCCACCGAGAAGATTCCCATGGCCAGCCCGACCGCCAGGCCGGCAGTGGTACCGAACAGCCAGCCCAGGGCAATGCGCGACAGCGAGGCGCCGACGTGACGGGTCAGGGTGCCGCTGTGGAGCATATCGCCGAAGGCGCCGACGATCTGCCATGGGCTGGGCATGAAGAGGTCGGGCAGCCAGCCGCGCCATGAGGCCGCCTGCCACAGGCCGATGACGAGGACAAATACGATGAACGGCACCAGCCGGCGCGGTTGTGGCTGGAAGCCGCCGCCGCGGAAGGCGATGGTCGCGCTGCCGTCGGCGACGCCGCCGGCGCCGCGAACGTCCGGTTCAGGCATGCTGGACCTCGCGTTCGGCCACGCGCGCCTCGTCGCGGATCAGCGCCCACAGCCGGTCGCGCACGGCGGCGATGACCGGCAGAGCGCTCGCTGAAAGCCGCTCCGCGACCGGCACGTCGATGGATACGATTTCGCGGATGCGGCCGGGCCGGCGCGAGAGCACGACGACCCGGTCGGCCAGCCGCGCTGCCTCGTCGAGATTGTGCGTGACGTAGAGCCGCGTCGACCGTTCGCGCGCCCAGATCGCCAGCAGGTCCTCCATCAGCAGCTCGCGGGTCTGCGCGTCGAGCGCTGACAGCGGTTCGTCGAGCAGCAGCACCGCGGGCCGCACGACCAGGGCACGGGCGAGCCCGACGCGCTGGCGCATGCCGCCGGAAAGCTGCCGGGGCAGGGCGTCCGCGAAGTCGCCGAGCCCGGTCAGGCCGAGGGCCGCCTTAATCCGTGCCTGCCGTTCGGCCCGCGGCAGTGGATGGTGCTCCAGTGCCAGGGCCACGTTGGCGGCGACCGAGCGCCACGGCAGCAGCGCGAAATCCTGGAAGACGTAGGTGAACGGGTTGAGCGAATCGGCGCGCGGCTTGCCGATCGTACGGACGGTGCCGGCGCTCGGGCGCAAGAGCCCGCCGACAATTCCGAGCAAGGTGGACTTGCCGCATCCCGACGGGCCGATGATGGCCACCGTCTCGCCGTCGCGGATCAGCAGGTCGATGCCGTCGAGAACGAGCAGGCCGTCATAGCGGTGCGTAATGCCGTCGAGGCGCAGGTCCATGACGGGCCTCTTAGCACGTTGCCGGGGCCGGCACCTGTCCCGCGCGCTGCGGAGGCCGGACCGCGGTCTGTGGCGGACCGAGAACCGCGGCAGCCAGGGCGGCGCTAGCGCTTGGGCGGATCGAGGTGGTCTTTCACGAAGCTGAGATCGAGGATCTTGGCCGCATCGACGTCACGCGCCACCATGCCCTGCGCTTGGTACCAGGCGATCTGCTCGTAGATGTTCTTCACCAGCAGTCGCCCCTTGGGGTCGATATAGGATGCGCTGGCCTTGACCTGTTCGGGCGACGGCTTGGGTTGGACGTATTTCTGGATGATCGGGATCAGCGCCTCGGCCTTGTCGCCGAACACGCGCTTGCCCGCCGCGTCGCGGGCAAGGAACGCATCCGCATAGTCGGCGCACGCCTTCAGGTAGGCGGCGACGAATTTCTCGACGACGGCGTGGCGTTGCTCGATCACCCGCGTGCCGGCGAACAGCGCGCCCAGCTGCCACGGCGTTTCCTGGTGCACCCAGCCGATGATCTTGGCGAAGCCCGCTTTCTCGGCGGCATAGGCGTTGTTGGCTGGCAGCAGCGCGCCGTCGACCTGCTCGCCCTTCAGCGCCGCGGTCACGTTGGCGATCGACTGCAGCGGCTTCAGCGTGACGTCCGTCAGCTTGAAGCCGCGCTTCTCGGACAGCATGCCCAGCATGTAGTGGAAGGTCGACCCTGTCTGGGTGATCGCGATGGTCTTGCCCGGGAACTTGCCGGGGTCTGTGAACCCGGCATCGAACGCCTTCTTGCTCGCGAGATAGGCGACGAAGTCGTAGCCGGGCTCCTCGCGCGACTGGGCGGCGATGATCTTCAATGCGCCCTTGCCGGCCAGGTTGTAGAAACCGCCGGTGAGGCCGGTGATACCGAAGTCGGCGTCGCCCGCAGCCACCGCCACGGCGATCGGCTGGGCGGCGTCAAAGAACTTGAATTCGACCTCCAGTCCCTGCTCCTTGAAGTAGCCGCGGTCCAACGCGATGAAGATCGGCGACGATGACACGAACCGCAGGGCGGCGATGGAAACTTTTTCTTGCGCCGAGGCGGCAACCGTCGCACTCCAGGCCAGGATGGCAGCGGCCAACGCCGCAATGAACCGGATACTCATGCGCCTCCCCAACGTTTCTGCATCGTCGCATTGCGGCGACCCTAGCGGCCACCGCAGGGAGGGTCAACGCGGGCGATCCGCGCACCAGCCGCCGGCGGGCGGCAACCGTGCGCCTGGGGGATCGAGATGACGTCGGCGGCGCAGCCACCGATCGTCTTCGGTGCCCGGTACAGCGTCTACACGCGCATCGCGCGCCTCGCCCTGGAAGAGAAGGGACTCGCGTACGACCTCGAGGACGTCGACATCTTTGCGCCGGGCGGCCCACCGGAGGGATATCTGGCGCGCCAGCCGTTCGGCCGCATCCCGGCCTTCGAGCACGACGGCGTGCGGCTGTACGAGAGCGGCGCCATCTCCCGCTATGTCGACGAGGCGTTCACCGGTCCGGCCCTGCAGCCGGCCGAGGCCCGCCCGCGGGCGCGCATGAACCAGCTGATCAGCGTCCTGGACAGCTATGCCTATCGCACCCTGGTATGGGACGTCTTCGTCGAGCGCGTTCGCGCGCCGTTGCAGGGACGCCAGCCGGATGAGACGCGCATCGCGACAGCCCTGCCGCGGGCCCGAACCTGTCTGGCGGTCCTCGACCAGGCGATCGGCGACGGATCGTGGCTGGTCGGGCCGCACATCACCCTGGCTGACCTCCACGCCTATCCGATGATTGCGCTGTTCCGGTTGGCCGAAGAGGGGGCAGATCTGATGTCGGATTACGCCGCCCTGGAGGCCTGGCGCGCGCGCATGACCGCGCGGCCCAGCGTCCAGGCGACCCGTTCGCCGATCGAATGACGTCGCGTGCCGGCTGATCTGGATCAAGAGGCCGCGGCGCGCGGATTGCTAGCAAGGCAACTGATCGCGACCAGTTGCGGAGAGCGCCCATGCGTGCCGCCGATTTGATGACCAGGGAAGTGCTCGCATTCGGACCGGACGACTCGGTCCGCGAGATCGCCGCGCAGCTTTCGGCGCGAGGCATCTCCGGCGCGCCAGTGGTCGACGAACGCGGCTGCGTCATCGGCATGGTCAGTGAAGGCGACCTGCTGCGTCGGGCGGAACTGGGCGCCGACCCGCGGCGCTCCTGGATGGACCTGATCGCGGACGAGCACACGTCGTTGCACGACTTTACGCGCATCCACGGCCGTCAGGCGCGCGACATCATGAGCCGCCCGGTGGTTACGATCGGCGAGCACACGCCGATCGCGGCGGTCGCCGGCATCATGGACCGCCACAAGGTCAAGCGCTTGCCGGTGGTGCGCGATGGCCGGCTGATCGGAATCGTCAGTCGGGCCGATCTCATCCGGTGTCTGGCGCAGGGCGCGCCTCCGGCCAGCCACGACGAGGGCGAACAGGCAACGATCAATGCGCGGCTGCACGAGAAGGTGATGCATGCGCTGTCGAAGGTGCCCTGGGCGTCGCGCCCGCACCTCAGCGTCGCGGTGGTCGGGCAGGGTATCGTCGAGGTCGCCGGCACCGTCTCGTCGCAGGAAGAGAAACGCGGCATCGAGATCCTGATCGAGGAAGTCCCCGGCATCAGCAGTGTGCGCGACATGATCGTCGTCGCCGCGGCACCCAAACAGCGAACCAGCCGGCACTGACCACGGCGGCCGGCGCTCAGAACACCGTCACGGTGCTGGCGGTTCGAGGCCCGTCGCGGCGAACGCCGCGCGCGAGGACGGGCGATCGAGAAAGGCGATGAAATCGGCGGCGGCCTCGGGTGCCGCACTGTCGCTCATCACGGCGGCGACGTAAGTGGTGTGGTTCTGGATGTCGGGCGGCAATGGCCCCACCAACCGCACACCCTTGCCGACGTAGAGATGGATCTCGGTGAGCGGCCCGATGCCCAGCTCGCTGCCGCGCGCGCCGCCCTTGGCGACATGCGCCATGACCTCCTGGCCGCTGCCGTAGATGATCGCCTTGCGCTTGACGGCATCGGCAATTCCCAGTCTCTCGATCAGCTTCACGAAATAGGTGCCGGTCGAGGCCGTGTTGTACACCACCGAATCAGCGGCCAGCAGTGCGGCCCTGAACTCCACGCCGTTGGCGATGGACGGCACGGCGGCGTTGACATGCACCGCGACGCCGACGCCGGCCCGGCCGATCGGCCGGCGACCCTCGGCGCGAACCCGTCCAGCGATTGCCGGATCGCCGAATACGTTGGGCGGCACGATGACGATGTCGGCCGTCTCGCCGGCGGCCAGTCGCCGGCGGATCACCGGCGGCGTGGCAATCTCGACGTGAACGGTGTGGCCTGTTACTCTGGCGTAGGCCTCTGCGAGCGGTGGCAACCCGGCTTCCAGGGCACCGGCGCTGAGGACCTTCAGGTCGTGAGCCCGCGACGGCGTTGCCGCGACCGACAGGCCCAGCGCCAACAACAGCGTGGCCAGGCAACCACGGCGCACAGGTCGCGCCGTCAGTGACTGCAGGTCGAGACGCCGGCCGGCACCGACGACCGTGCCATGAAATCGCGCAGGCAGGCGGCATAGCGTCGCGCCAACGGCAACTCGGTGCCTGCCGTATGGCCGCTGATGCCGTTGGGCCGGTCGATCAGCAGCAAGGGCATGCCCGGCGTCTCGGCCCGCTTCAGAGCGATGTGCGCGCGCTCTGCCGGATCGGGGTCGTACTCGTCGTTCTCAAACAGGGCGACCACAACGCGGGTCTGGCCCGATTGCCGGTGCGCCAGCAGATTGTCGAACTCGCGCAGTGCGCTGGCGCGTTGCGTCGTTCGCACCGTACGATTGCCGTGCGTCGCCGGCGCGAATGCCACCACGCCGTAGAGGCCGTCGATCCGGTCCATTGCCGTCAGCGCGATCCAGCCGCCGGCCGACTGACCGGCAACGATGATCTTGCTGTAGCCGAGCGCCCGCAACCGCTCGACGCCCAGCGTGACTGCGGCGGCGCCCCAGGTATTGGTGTCGTTCGCCGGCGCGCGGTCGGCGCGGTAGACGTCCCACCCCGCGTTGCCCAGCGCGCGCATGATGGTTGCCGTCGGCGCGCCGCGCCGGTCGGCACGACGCCCGTCGGACGTAGCCGCGCGGCCGTGACTCCAGATGATGGCGCCCGTCGCCTGCGCCGGTCCGTGCAGGCGGAACAGCGGATCCAGCGTCAGAGGCTGGATGGCCGTCAGCAGGCCATGCGGCGCCACCGCCCGTTCGGCCGACGCCACCAGATCGCAGGCCGACCGCGCCAGCCTGCCGCACTGCGCGATCGCAGCCTGGCGCGCATCCTCGACGCTGCGGTGGCCGGTGGCATAGCCGCAATGTCCGTCGCTGCTGCGCGCAAAGGCGCGATTGGGCGCGCCCAACAGGTAGGTGTCGTAGAGGTCGCGGCAGGTCGCACTCAATCCCAGCGCGCCGGAGTCGGTCGGTTCGTCGGCCGCAATGTCCGATTGCCAGGCGACCAGGTCCGCCGACTCGGCGCCGGAGCGGTTGGCGATCGCCGTCCCGGCAAATGTCGCGACGATGGTGCAGCCTTCGGCGTTGCCGCGCTGGCAGAATCCGATGGCGGCGACCTGGGCCGCTTCGGGCGTGCGGTAGTTGGCGGCGTAGCCGCATTGCCCGCGCCGGTTGGTGGCGAAAGCACGGATGGCACCACCCTTGAGGTATTTCTCATAGGTCCGGCGACAGCTCGCGCCGAGGTTGAATTGCTTCACCGCCTCGCTGACCGCCGGATCGGGTGCCTGCGCGGCCACCGGCTGGCCGGCGGCGACCAGCGCCAGAAGGGCAGCCGACAATGCCGCCGGGGTGCGGCCGAAAGCCACAATCGTCAACGCCTGGACCATGGAAGTGAGCGTCGACACAGACGCGCCCGTTGTCAATGGCCCACTCCGGCCCGACCTGCGCAGCGATTTTCCCTTTCCTACAGAGCCGTAACCTTCACGTTGGCGAGGATGGCGCGCGCCGGCACCTGCTCGCCTTCCGTGACGGACACCGACGCCACAGTGCCGTCGGCGGCAGCTCGGATCTGGTGCTGCATTTTCATCGCTTCCAGCACGACCAGCGTCTGGCCGCGGACAACGGCATCGCCGGTCGCCACCTTCACGGCCACGATCCGGCCGTCCATCGGCGCCCGCAGCGTACCGTCGCCGGCCGCGTCGGCGCCTCGCGGCGCCTCGTGTGTGGCATCGGCAAAAGCGAAGGCAAGTCCGTCAAGTTCGACCAGCCAGCCGTCCGCGGCAGCATGCGCCTGGGCCGTGCGCCAGACGCCATCAAGGGCAAAGCGTACATGCGCATCCTCGCGCGGACCGATGCGCAGCGAGAACGTGCCTCCGCCGACCGTGACCGACATCACGCCGTCGGCGTGCCGGTCGATCCAGACTTCCTGCCGGTTGTTGCCGGTCCGCAGGCGGATCAGGGTCGCGACGGGATTGGAATTGCGCCAGCCGCCCAGCAATGCGCCGGCCTGGTCCCGGGCGTGGTCGTAGAGCAGCGCCGCCGCCAGCGCCCAATGTTGCGGCGACGGCGTCGGCGCGGCCAGCGAGGCCGGCGGAAAGTGATCGCCGATGAATGACGTCGTTGCATCGCCTGCGACGAAAGCGGGATGGCGCAGCAGGCGCACCAGGAAGTGCTTGTTGGTGACGGGCCCCAGGACAACGGTGTCTTCCAGGGCGCGCGCGAGTTTGCGGCACGCCTCGACACGCGTGGCGCCGTGCGCAATCACCTTGGCAAGCATCGGATCGTAGTACGGAGAGATTGCCTGGCCCTGCCGCAACCCATGGTCGACCCGCAGCCCGGGGCCTGACGGCGGCTGCCACACCGCGACCGTGCCGGTCTGCGGCAGGAAGCCGTTGTAGGGATCCTCGGCGTAGAGACGCACCTCGATGGCGTGGCCGTCGAGGCGGATCTCGTCCTGCGCCAGGGGCAGATTCTCGCCGGCCGCGACGCGGAGCTGCCAGGCCACGAGATCCAGCCCGGTGATCAGCTCGGTTACCGGGTGCTCGACCTGCAGCCGGGTGTTCATCTCCAGAAAGTAGAAGGCGCCGTCCGTGCCCAGCAGGAACTCCACGGTGCCTGCGCCGACGTAGCCGATGGCGCGGGCGGCAGCCACGGCGGCAGCGCCCATGCGGCCACGCAACGCGCCGTCGACGGCCGGCGAGGGCGCCTCCTCGATCACCTTCTGGTGGCGGCGCTGCACCGAGCAGTCGCGTTCGCCCAGATGCACGACGTTGCCGTGCGCGTCGGCGAACACCTGGATCTCGACATGGCGGGCATCGACGACGGCCTTCTCCAGAATCAACTCGCCCGAGCCGAAGGCATTGGCCGCTTCGTCGCGCGCCGTGCGGATCGCCTCGGCAAGATCGCCGCCGGCGGTCACCAGGCGCATGCCGCGGCCGCCGCCGCCAGCGGCCGCCTTGACCATGACCGGCAGCCCGATCCTGGCCGCCTGCGCCGCGAGATTGGCATCGCTCTGATCGTCGCCCTGGTAGCCCGGCACGCAAGGCACGCCGGCCTCGATCATGCGCCGCTTGGCGGCCGCCTTGTTGCCCATGGCGTCGATGGCGGCCGGCGGCGGGCCGACGAACACCAGGCCGGCATCGAGGCAGGCCTGCGCGAAGGCCGCGTTTTCCGACAGGAAGCCGTAGCCGGGGTGCACCGCGTCGGCACCCGACGCTCGCGCCGCCGCCAGCAGCTTCTCGACATTCAGATAGGTCTCGCCGACAAGATTGCCGCCCAGCCCGACGGCCTCGTCGCAGGCCGCGACGTGCAGTGCGCTGGCATCGGCATCGGCGAACACCGCGACCGTGCGGTAGCCAAGCGCGCTGGCCGTGCGGGCCACGCGGCAGGCGATTTCGCCGCGATTGGCGATCAGGATCTTGGAGAAGGTCATCGGGCCGACTGCACTATTCCGCAGCCCATTTCGGCGGCCGTTTCTCGGCGAAGGCGCGCAGGCCCTCGGCTGCCTCGGGGCTGCGGCGCGCCTGGGCAAAGCAGTCGGCCGCAAAGTCGAGCACCTGCGACAGTGGCTGGCTGCCGACGCGCATGATCACCTGCTTGGTGAGCGCATTGGCCAGCGGCGCGCAGCGGTCGATCTGCGTCAGCACCTCTTCCAGCTTGGCGTCGAGCGCAGCTGAGTCCTTGACGAGATGGTGGCCGATGCCGATGCGCACCGCGTCGGCGCCCTTGAAGCGGGCGGCCGTCAAGGCGAGATGCCGCGCCTGCGGCACGCCGATGCGGGCCGCCACGAAAGGCGCGATCTGCGCTGGCACGAGGCCGATGGCGGTCTCCGACATCGCAAAGCCGCAGTCCTCGGTGACGATGGCGATGTCCGACACGCACACCAGGCCGAAGCCGCCGGCGATGGCGTAGCCCTCGACCGCCGCCACCACGACCTGCGGCAGGGTGTTCAGCGCCTCGAGGAAGGTGCCGTATTCACGGTTGCCGGCCGCGATCGGATCTTTCTCGCCGGGCTTCGGCGGCGCGGTGATACTCCTCTCCATGTTGCGCAGGTCGGCACCGGCGCAGAACGTGCCGCCCGCGCCGCGCAGGATCACGGCCTTGATGTCGCCGCGGTCGCGCAGCAGGCCGACGACTTCCTTCAACTCGGCGAGCAGGGTCGGGTTGAGCGCGTTCTTTACCTCCGGCCGGTTCAGGGTGACGTACAACCGCGCCCGCTCGCGGCGCAGGATCAGTGTTTCGTAGGCGGGACGAAAGTCGGCCATCAGCGATTCTCCAGCCGCGGCAACGTGCCCATGTACTTGCTGATAATGCCGAGCATCACTTCGTCGGCGCCGCCGCCGATGGAGGAGAGGCGGATGTCGCGCAGCGCGCGCGAGACGTTGCTCTCCCACATGTAGCCCATGCCGCCCCAGAACTGCAGGCAGCCGTCGGCGACCTCGCGGCCGAGGCGGCCGGCCTTGAGCTTGGCCATCGAGGCAAGCAGGGTGACGTCCTCGCCGGCGATGTATTCCTCGCAGGCGCGGTAGCAGAGCGAGCGGACGATCTCGACCTCGGTCTTGAGCTCCGCCAGCTTGAAGTGGATGACCTGGTTGTCGAGCAGCGGGCGCCCGAAGGCCTTGCGGTCGCGCGTGTACTCGACCGTCTGGTCGATCAGCCGCTCCATGCCGACGACTGCGCTAATGGCGCCCCACAGCCGCTCCTCCTGGAACTGCTGCATCTGGTAGGTGAAGCCCATGCCCTCCTCGCCGATGCGGTAGCGCTGCGGCACGCGCACTTCGTCGAAGTAGAGCTGCGCCGTGTCGGACGACCACATGCCGTGCTTCTTCAGCTTCTTCGCCACCGAGACACCCTTGGCCTTCATCGGCACGCAGATCAGCGTCTTGTTCTTGTGCGGCGCGCCCTCGGAGGTGTTGGCGAGCAGGCAGATCCAGTCGGACTGGGTGCCGCTGGTGATCCACATCTTGGTGCCGGTGATGACGTAATCGTCGCCATCTTTTTTGGCGAAGGTCTTGATCGAGGCGACGTCGGAGCCGGCGCCCGGCTCGGAGACGCCGATGCTGCAGACGTAGTCGCCGGCGATGGTCGGGGCGAGGAATTCGCGGCGCAGTTCGTCGGAGCCGAAGCGGGCGAGCGCCGGCGTGGCCATGTCGGTCTGCACGCCGACGGCCATCGGAATCGAGCCACCGTTCACGAGGCCCAGGGATTCGGCGCAGATCATGGCATACGAGAAGTCCAGACCGGCGCCACCGAATTCCACCGGCTTGTCGACGCCGAGCAGGCCGGCATTGCCCAGCTTCTTGAACAACTCATGGGCCGGAAAGACGCCTTCCTCTTCCCACGCATCGACGTTGGGGTTGATCTCGCGGTCGATGATCGTTCGCCAGGTGCGGCGCAGTTCTTCGTGTTCGGCCGTGAATTGCATGACAATTGCCCTTGTTCAGCGTTTCGTCCTCCACCCGAAGGGGAGGGCGCTGGTGAGTGCCGCCGCCCTACATCCGGGCCACGCCGAAGGTGCTGGGACGCAGCTTGCGCACCATCGATTCGCGCGCCACCGACAGCGTGAAGGCGAGCACCCGCCGCGTGTCGCGCGGGTCGATCAGGCCGTCGTCCCACAGATGCGCCGTGCTGTAGAGCGCCGTCGACTCGCGGTCGAACTGATCGACGATACCCTTGTACATCTTCTCGACCATGCCGGCCGGCGGCTCGCCGCCCTCGCGCGCGTATTTCTGCTCGGTCACGATCTTCATCACGGTCGCCGCCTGCTCGCCGCCCATCACCGAAGTTTTCGCATTGGGCCAGGAGAAGGCGAAGCGCGGGCCGTAGGCGCGGCCGCACATGCCGTAGTTGCCGGCGCCGAAGCTGGCGCCGATGTGCAGCGTGATCTGCGGCACCGTGGCGTTGGCGACGGCCTGGATCATCTTGGCGCCGTGCTTGATCATGCCAGCCTGCTCGCTTGCCTTGCCGACGATGTAGCCGGTAGTGTTTTGCAGATAAATGATCGGCGTGCCCGACTGGCAGCAGGCCTGGATGAAGTGCGAGGCCTTGACCGCGCCGTCGGTGGTCGATCGGGCCGTTGTTGCCGATGAATGCCACCGGCTGCGCCTCGATCTCGCCCCAGCCGCAGATCGTCTGCTGGTCGTACAGCGCCTTGAAGTCGAGGAAGTCGGAATCGTCGACGATGCGGGCGATGACCTCGCGCACGTCGTAGGGCTGGCGATAGTCGGGCGGCACGACGCCGCACAGTTCGTCGATGTCGTAGAGCGGCTCACTGAACGGCCGTTGCGGCGGCGGTGGCGCGTGGTCGTTCCAGCGCCACTTGCGCACGATCTCGCGCGCGAGGCGGATGCCGTCGGCGTCGTCCTCGGCGAGGTATTCGGCGAGGCCCGAGACCGTGGCGTGCATCTCGGCGCCGCCCAGTTCCTCCTCGCTGGCGTCTTCGCCGGTGGCGGCCTTGAGCAGCGCGGTGCCGGCGAGGAAGGCTTTCGCGCGGCCGCGCACCATCACCACGTAGTCGGACATGCCGGGCATGTAGGCGCCGCCGGCGGTGGACGAACCATGCACCACCGTCACCACCGGAATGCCCATCGCCGACATGCGCGCCTGGTTGGCAAAGCCGCGGCCGCCGGGCACGAAGATCTCGGCCTGGTACAGCAGGTTGGCGCCGCCGGACTCGACCAGATAGACCAGCGGCAGCTTGTTCTCCATCACGACCTGCTGCATGCGCTGGCCCTTGCGTTGGCCGGCCGGCGCGATGGTGCCGCCTTTGACGGCGCTGTTGGAGGCCGACACCACGCAGCGCACGCCTTCGACATAGCCGATGCCGACGATGCCGCCGCCGCCGGCGCTGCTGCCGTCGCGGTCGTCATGCATGCGGTAGCCGGCAAGGCCCATCAGCTCGAGAAACGGGGCGCCGGGATCAAGCAGCAGGGCGATGCGCTCGCGCGGCATCAGCTGCTTGCGCTGACGGAAGCGTGGCCGCGTCTTCTCGGCGATCGCCTGCACGGCGCGCTCGGCGGCGCGGAATCCGTCGATCGCCGCCAGCATGCCCTCGCGGTTGCGCCTGTACTCGTCGGAGCGCGTGTCGATCTGGGTTTCAAAAACTGGCATGATTCAGCCGCCCTCCTGCAGCACCTTGGGCGTCACGGCGAGGTGGAAGCCGTCATAGGGCGCGACGCGCTGCGTCTCGGGCAGCGGGATGTTGCGGGTGCCCAGCGGCACGCCGCCGTCGATGCAGACGTTTATGCCGGTGATGAAGGCGGCACCCTCGCTCAGCAGGAAGCAGACCACCGAGGAGACCTCGCTCTCGGTGCCGATGCGGCCCAGCGGCACGTGCGTCTTCAGGAACGGGATGTTGCGCTTGAACTCGCCTTCGTAGGTGTCCATGCCGCTGGACGCGATCCAGCCCGGCGACACCGCGTTGACGCGCACGCCCAGGCGTCCCCATTCGAAGGCCATGGTCATGGCCAGGTTGACGGTGCCGGCGCGGGCGGCGCCGGAATGGCCCATGGTCGGCATGCCGTTGCGCATGTCGGCGGCCATGAACACGATGGCGCCGCCGTGGTCCTTCATCGACTGGTTGAAGACTTCGCGCGCCACCAGGAAGCCGCCGGTCAGGTTGTTGCGAACCACGGCGTCGAAGCCGCGCTGACTGATCTGATCGATGGGGGCGGGAAACTGGCCGCCGGCGTTGTTGAACAGGCCGTGAATGCGGCCGTTGCCGGCGACGATCGCGGCGATCGCATCCTTCACCGGCTGCTCTTCACGGATGTCGAAGCTGTGGACCTCGCAGCTGCCGCCGGATTGCTCGATCTCGTCCTTGACCTTCGCCAGCTTCTCGGGCTTGCGGCCGGTAATGGCGACATGCGCGCCCAGCGCCGCCAGTTCATGCGCCGTGCAGCGGCCAATGCCGCTGCCGCCGCCAGTCACGACCATGGTCTGGCCTTTGAACAGGCCGGGGCGCAGCACGGAACGATACGGCATCAGCACACTCTCGACGTTTCCGGATCGGGCGCGTGCGGCGCGCCGCTTCGTTGCTCTGCGCACGACGGTAGCGGTCGGCAAACACCGCGTAAACGCAGGTTCATGGCCGCGGGGCGTTGGTAAGTGCCGTTTACGTCAACGTCAAGCAAGCGTCGGTCGCGGGTTCCGATTGGCGAACAACCCGCAGCGGGGGTCCGTGCGGCCAAAAATAGAGTGGACATTCACTTTTTTGTGGAATAAACGGCCGCGCCCTGTTAGGCTGTTCGTTAGCAGATCACAGGCGGCAGGGGGGCGCAGGCCATGGCCATCGACGATGCCACCGTTCGCGCACACATTGGACGGGCGCTCGAGTCCTACGGCGCAGACCCCAGTCTCCTGCAGCGCCTGACGCGGGCCTATCGTCTGCTCCAGGCCGAGCGCCGGGTCCCGGGCGCCGAGGCGGACGAGGCGCTGGCGGCTGCCGAGCACTACCTCTTTGCCCGCCAGGCCGTGGCGAGCAACACGGTCAATCTGAGCCAAATGCTGATCCGGGCGATCGGCGACGACATCACGGCCTGCGCCGTGCTGCGCCTCGACAAGGGCGCAGCTGGCGGGGGGCCGGTCCGCGCCACCATGCCGGCATCGCAGGACTGCATCGGCTGGGGCGTGGCCGGCGCCGTGCAGGGTGAGGCCGACCGGCAGGCCCATCTGCCAGGGTCGCACCCGCCGCCGTTCAAGCCGGTCTTCATGGGCAACGTGCCGGCGCGCATGCGGCGAGAACTGGCGGCCGAGGCCTGACAGCCGCACGGCCTGAACAAGCATTCACAAAGACGCAGCGTCGTTCGATTGACGTTAACGTCAACGTTAAGCATGGTGCGCGCCGACGTTGCCGAACGGCGCGTTGCCGGGGCACTGTAGGGCAGAGTGCCGGCGACGGGGCCGGGACCCGGCGGCGCAGCGGACGCGGAGCGCCGGTCCGTTCGCGCGGAACCTTACAGTCCAGGGAGCAAGGGATGACACTCGCGGAACTGACCGAGAAGATGAAGGAAGGCGCCGGCAGCAAGCAGGGCTTCGGCAACACCGTGAAATTCAGCACGCCGGACGGCGCCATCTTCATCGATGGCAAGCAGAGCCCGCCGGTGGTCAGCAACGACGATGGCGCCGCCGACTGCACCATCAAGATGACGCTGTCGGACCTGGTCGACCTGATCGGCGGCAAGCTGGACGGCATGACCGCCTTCATGACCGGCAAGCTGAAGGTCGAAGGTGACATGGGCGTCGCCATGAAGCTGCAGAGCATCCTGCGCTGAGGCCTGTCGGATCCGTCGGGCGGCACCACCCGACACGCCAGGGGGCCGGCCATCGCCGGCCCTCGTCGTTTGTGCCGCCATCCGGCGTGACGCAATAGCGGCGTTCTATGCCTGCTTCTGCCGCATGTAATGGCGGTGCGCCTTGGCGCGGTTGCCGCAGGTGCTCATGGTGCACCAGCGCCTTGTGCCGGTGCGGCTGTCGTCGACGAACAGAAAGAGGCACTTGTCGTTGGCGCAGAGCCGCAAGCGCCCCAGCCGCGGGCTGGTCAACAGGTCGGCTGCCGACCACAGCACCGGCGCCAGCAGGTCGCTGACGGCCGGTCGCAGCGACGGGACCTGCCAGGCGTAACCCGACTCGCCATGCTGCAGGCGCGTGCGCGGCGGCGTGTGCGCCAGCGCGCGGTTGAAGTGCTCCATGTCGGCATCGGCTGGCGCCCCACCGCCGGCGACAGCGCTGAAGACGCGATACAGAGCCTCGCGCAACGCAATCGCCTGCGCGAAGGCGGTGGTGGCCGCGCGCGGACGGACGCGCCACGAGGCCTCGGTCGCCGCCAGGGCGCTGGCTGGCATGACGCGGTTCGCTGCAAGCCAGGCGAGCAACTCGGCCGGCGTCCCCAACGCCTCGGTCGGCGGCTCGGTGCCGCGCCAATAGCGGGTGTTGGCGTAGTCGAGGCAAAGATCGCCGCGCACCGGCAGCAGAACCGGGCGGGCCGGGACTGAAGCGGCCATCGTCCCCAGATACTAACCGGTCTGGCGGTTGACAAGGCTGAGCCGACGGATAACTATCTAACTGGTTAAGTAGTTAGGGCATGGGCCGTCCGTTCAATCTGCGGCAACAGGGGACACCGCCATGATCGACCACATCTCTCTCGGCGTTCGCGACATCGCCCGGACGCGGCGCTTCTACGACGCGGCACTGGCGCCGCTGGGCTATCGCTGCCTCAGCCCGGGCGAAACCTCGCTGGGCTACGGCCGCGATGGTGTTGCGCTGTGGTTCGGCGCCACCGACCATCCGGTGCCGGCCGATGAACGCTCCGGCCTGCACGTCTGCTTCAGCGCCGCCGACCGCAAGGCAGTCGATACCTTCCACAAGGCGGCACTCAAGAGTGGCGGGCGCGACAACGGCAAGCCAGGCCTGCGCGCCGACTATGGCGAGAACTACTACGCGGCCTTCGTCGTCGATCCCGACGGCTATCGCATCGAGGCCTACTGCGGCAAGCCGGCCTGAGGCGACGCGGGCCGCGGCGGCGGCGCAGGACTGCACCACGCCACCGTGGCGTTGACCTGCGGCGGCATGGGAACGATCCTGTCGCGTACCAGCGACAGGACCGGAGAGATTCAGAATGACCGCTTCCGCGATGACCAAGATGGCGCCGCGTGCGTTGGGTACCGGCGGCCTGACGGCAACGGCGATCGGCCTCGGCTGCATGCCGCTGTCGGGAGTCTACGGCGCCGCCGACGATGCGGCGTCGGAGGATCTGATCCGCTATGCCATCGACCTCGGCGTGACGCACCTCGACAGCGCCGACATGTACGGCTGGGGCCACAACGAGTCGCTGGTCGGCCGCGCCATCAAGGGGCGGCGCGACCGCGTTCTGCTCGCCACCAAGTTCGGCCAGACGCAGCCCGAGCGTCAGGGTGCGCCCAACGGCGTCAACGGACGGCCCGATTACGTCATGCAGGCGTGCGAGGTGAGCCTGAAGCGACTGGGGGTCGACGTCATTGACCTCTACTATCAGCACCGTGTCGATCCGTCGGTGCCGATCGAAGAGACGGTCGGTGCCATGGCGAAGCTCGTCGCGCAGGGCAAGGTACGGTTTCTTGGCCTGTCGGAGGCGAAACCCGAGACCATCCGCCGGGCGCACGCCACGCACCCGATCGCCGCGGTGCAGACCGAGTATTCGTTGCTCTACCGGGCCGAGGCCGAGGAGACGCGCGCCACCACTCGGGCGCTGGGCATCGGCTTCGTCGCCTACTCGCCGCTGGGACGCGGCTTTCTGACCGGCACGATCCGCGAGCTGTCGCAGGTCGATGGCCGGCGCGCCGCGCATCCGCGCTTCCAGGGCGAGAACTTTGCGCGCAACCGCGCTCTGGTGGCGCGCTTCGAGGCGATGGCCGAGGAAAAGGCCTGCACCCCGGCACAGTTGGCGCTGGCCTGGGTGCTCGCCCAGGGCGACGACGTCGTGGCTATTCCCGGCACGCGCTCACGCCAGCGGCTGGAGGAGAATGTCGGCGGGCTCGGCGTGACGCTCTCGGCCGACGATCTGAAATGCCTCGCCGAGGCGATCCCGCCCGGCGCCGCCGCCGGCACGCGTTACCCTGCGGCGGCCATGGCGGCGGTGTATCGCTGAGGGCCGGCGACGGACCTGCCCGGCCTCCTGCCGGGCCTCGCC
>JAHCJT010000359.1 GCA_026126245.1 Alphaproteobacteria bacterium | reverse complement strand
GCCCGGCGGCGGTCTTCCTCGATGCGGCGGCGCTCGGCCTCGGCGCGCAGCCGCTCCTCCTCGGCGCGGCGCCGCGCGTCTTCCGCCGCCTGGCGCTCGGCGGCGATGCGGTCCGCCTCGGCCTTGCGCCGCGCCTCTTCCGCCGCAGCGCGTTCGGCCTGCAGTCGGGCCTCCAGCTGCGCCTGCTGCAGGCGGTTCTTTTCGGCAACGTCGTACAACCACCAGCCACCGCCGCCGACGATCAGCGCCGCAACGGCCGCCGCCGCCAGCCAGAGGCCGCGCCGCGACCCGCTGGCGGTGCGGCGCGCCGACGGCGTCGGGAAGGCACCCGACTCGGCCTGTGCGATGGTGTAGGTGCGCACCGGCTGGGCCATGTTCTTGTAGGCGCGCTCGCCCAGCGACTGGATCGACAGCACCAGCTTGTTCTGGATCTGGTCGAACACGGCGCCTGAGATGCAGATGCCGCCCGGTTCGGCCGAAGTCTGTACCCGCGCCGCGACGTTGACGCCGTCGCCCAGCAGGTCGCTGCCCTGCACGACGACGTCGCCGATGTTGATGCCGATGCGAAACTGCATGCGCTGCTCGGGCGGCAGCTGGTCGTTGCGGGTGCGGATCGCCGACTGCAGCTCGGTGGCGAAGCGCACTGCCTCGACGGCGCTGGGGAATTCCGACAGGAAGGCGTCGCCGGCGGTGTTGAACAGCCGGCCGCGATGCATGCCCAGCAAGGTCTCGTAGACCTCGCGGTGGCCCGCCAGCACGGCGACCGCCGCCTCCTCGTTTTCGCCCATGATGCGGCTGTAGCCGGCGACATCGGCAGCGACGATCGTGGCCAGCTTGCGTTCCGGCGCCGCGGCTGCGGCCTGACTGTCGGACATCGTGCTCCCGCCGATGCGCGTCTCACCAGCCGGCGACAATAGCGGGAAATGAGCGTCGGCTCCACGGGTCATCGCGGGACGCCCATCGCATAGCGCCCACTGTCTGCATCGGCCCACCGAGTGTGGCAGAGTGCAGGACCGCGCTTTGCGCACACGGAGAGGATCGGGCATGACAGGTTCACGTTTTCGGCTCGCAGACGCCATGCGCGTGGCGGGGTTTGTTGCCACTCTGTGGCTCACCGTGACGGCGACCGCCCAGACGGCGTTTCCGCCGACGCAGGACGGCGCCCGCGCCCTGCTGGCGCAATTCCTGCCCGGCTCGACCGCCGACAAGAGCGCAGCGATGAAACGTTTGCAGCCGACCACCGCCGACTACCGTGCCGTCTACAAGGAACCGCTGGCCGGCAAACTCGAAGAGGCGAACCGCCGGCATTGGCAGTCCGGCGCCAAGCTGGGCGGGCGACCCGACCAGACGGAACTGCTGGTCGTGTTCACCACCACCGACGATCTGATCAACGGGAAGCCGGTCCTCGGCGAGTTCCCCGGTGGCTACCGCAGGGTCACCGACCACATGAACCGCGGCCTGCCGATTGTGCGCTTCAAGTACGTCAAACCGGGATCGGCATCGGGGATGGCCTTCGACGGCCTGGTGCACGTCAACGGCCGCTGGGTCTTCATGCCCAAGCCGTGGAGCGTCGTCGAACCATGACCGCCGGCCTTGCGTCGCGGGCGGTCGCCGGTGTCTAAGGCCGGCAACGCCCCGGATGCCCCCAGAGGAACAGTGACATGACCACACCGGCCGCCTTCGAGCCGCTGACCATCGCCCTGATCGGCTTCGGCGAGGGCGGCTCGGCCCTGGCACGCGGCCTGTGCGGCGATGGCGGCTGGCGTGGCGCCGCCCGGCCGGGCGATAACCGGCCGCGCCGCGTGATCGCCATCGACACGGCGCTCGACCTCGACGACCGCGGCCGCGCCCTGGGCAACGCGGCGCGCGGACTCGATATCGCCATCGCGCGCGACTATGGCGCCCAGCTGCGCGAGGCCGATCTGGTGTTCTGCGCCGTGCCCGGCGAGGACGCGCTGCAGGCCGCCACGGCGGCGGCCCCGCTGCTCAAGCCCGGCGCGCTGTACCTTGACCTTTGCACCGTAACCGGGCGTATGGCCGAAGACGACCGCGCCGCCATCGAGGCCGGCGGCGCCCGCTATGTCGATGTGGCGGTGATGGGCTCGTTCTTCGGCCACGGCCACAAGGCGCCCATGATCCTGGCCGGACCCGACGCCGCCCTGGCAGCGGCGTGGATGAAGGATCATGGCTTTACCGTCAGCGTGCTGGGTCCCAAGCCGGGCAGCGCCTCGGCGGTCAAGATGATGCGCAGCGTCATGCTCAAGGGACTGGAGGCACTGGCCGTCGAGTCGTTCGTGGCGGCGCAGCGGCAGGGCATCCTCGAGGAGGTGCTCGACTGCTTCGGCGATCTCGACAGGGAACCCTTCCGCCGCTACGCGACGCGCCTGCTGGAGACGCATGTGGTGCACGCCAAGCGGCGCTGGGAGGAGATGGCGCTGGTCGAGCGCACGCTGGTCGAGACCGGTGTCGAGCCGCTGATGACCCGTGCGATTGCCGCCAGCCACAAGCGCACCGTCGACGCCGCCATCGCGCCGGCCGACGGCAAGGTGCCGCCACTCGAGCAGGCGCTGGCGTTGCTGTCGACGAAAGTAGTGCGCGGCGAATGACTCCTCGAGGCCGCCGGAGGTTGCCTTCCCCGACCATCCGCCGCAGGCGCCGCTTCCCGCCAGCAGGGCAGTCGTCTTGATGTCACCCCAGCTACGGCGCCGGGGGCTGATCATCGTCGTCACCCTGGCCACCGCCTATGTCGCCAGCCATTTCTTCCGGGCCGCCAACGTCACCATCGGGCTGGACCTGATGCGCGACCTGCGGATCGGGCCGGAAGCGCTGGGCGCGCTAACCGGCGCGTTCTTCCTCGGCTTCTCGGTCATGCAGATCCCGTGCGGCTTCTTCTTCGATCGCTACGGTCCGCGCCGCACCATCACGGCCATGCTGCTTCTGGCTGTAGCGGGGGCAGCGATCTTCACCCTGGCGCCGAGCTGGCCGATGTTGCTGGCCGGCCGCGCGCTGATGGGCGCCGGATTTGGTGTCATGCTGATCGGCAGCATGGTGGTGATCTCACGCTGGTTTCCACCGGACCGCTTCTCCACCCTGTCGTCCATGGTCCTGTCGATCGGGCTGATCGGCAATCTGCTGGCGACGACGCCCTTGGCTTGGGTGACGGAAATCACCGGCTGGCGCGATGTGTTCGGTGGCGCGGTCGTGTTCTCCGCCCTCGCCGTGATCGCCGTCTGGCTGGTTGTGCGCGACGCGCCGCCGGGCCATCCTTTCCTGCAGCGAGCACCGGAGTCGCCGGTGGACATGCTGCGCGGCCTGATCGCCGTGCTGCGCAATCCGCAACTGCCCTTCATCCTGGCGCTCAATTTCTGCAACTACGCCTGCACGTTCACCGTCCAGGGCCTGTGGGGCGGCCCGTTCCTGCGCGAGGTGCACGGGATGAGCCTCATCGCCTCCGGCAACGTGCTGCTCGGTGCCGTGATGGCCTACCAGCTCGGTATGCTGGTCTTCGGGCCGATGGACCGGGTGCTCAACACCCGCAAATGGATTGCAATCACCGGATCGTCGACCATCGCCGTGGTGCTCGGTGTGCTGGCGCTGTGGAGCAGTCCGCCGGCCTTTGTGGCGATCGCCGCGATCGTCGGCATCGGTTTCCTCAGCGCCTCCAGCACCATGATCATGACTCATGGCCGCGCCATCTTCCCCGATCATCTCATCGGCCGCGGCATGGCGACGATGAACACCAGCGTCATGCTGGGCGTGGCGTGCATGCAGAGTCTATCAGGCGTCATTCTCGGCGCTTTCGTCGCGCACCCCGACGGCGGACGCACGGAACTGGCCTACCGCTCGCTGTTCGGGTTCATGTCGGTGGTGCTGCTGGTCGCCGTAACCATCTATGGCCGCGCTGCCGACGTTCGGCCGACCGACGAAATGCGCGCCAGGGTCACATGAGCGCGACCGAACGGCGGACGCCGAAAAGTATGCCGTGCCGATCGGCGCGCTTTTC
>JAHCJT010000358.1 GCA_026126245.1 Alphaproteobacteria bacterium | reverse complement strand
GCAGTGCGCTGTTCACGCGCGGCGAGACGCAGGCGCTGGTGGCGGCCACGCTGGGCACCGAGCGCGACGCGCAGCGCATCGACGCGCTGGCCGGCGAGTTCGAGGACCGCTTCATGCTCCACTACAACATGCCGCCCTTCGCCACCGGCGAGACGGGCCGCGTGGGCAGCCCGAAGCGGCGCGAGATCGGCCACGGCCGCCTGGCCAAGCGCGCGCTGATCGGCGTGCTGCCCGACAAGAGCGCCTTTCCCTACACGCTGCGCGTGGTGAGCGAGATCACCGAGAGCAACGGCAGCTCGTCGATGGCCTCGGTGTGCGGCGCCTCGCTGTCGCTGATGGACGCCGGCGTGCCGCTCGGCCGGCCGGTGGCGGGCATCGCCATGGGCCTGATCAAGGAGGGCGAGCGCTTCGCGGTGCTCAGCGACATCCTGGGCGACGAGGACCATCTCGGCGACATGGACTTCAAGGTCGCCGGTACCGACCGCGGCGTCACCTCGCTGCAGATGGACATCAAGATCACCTCGATCACCGAGGAGATCATGAAGGTGGCGCTGGCCCAGGCGCGCGACGGCCGCATCCACATCCTGGGCGAGATGGCCAAGGGCCTGGGCGGGGCGCGTGAGAGCGTCAGCCAGAACGCGCCGCGCATCACCGTGATCAACATCCCCAAGGACAAGATCCGGGAAGTGATCGGCACCGGCGGCAAGGTGATCCGCGAGATCGTCGAGCAGACCGGCGCCAAGATCGACATCGAGGACGACGGCACGGTCAAGGTGGCGGCGGTCGACGCCAAGGCCAGCCAGGCGGCGATCGACTGGATCAAGGGCATCGTCGCCGAGCCCGAGGTCGGCGTCGTTTACAACGGCAAGGTCGTGAAGATCGTCGAGTTCGGCGCCTTCGTGAACTTCCTCGGTTCGCGCGACGGGCTGGTGCACATCAGCGAGATCGCGCCGCGCCGCATCGCCAAGGTCAGCGACGTGCTGAAGGAAGGCGACCAGGTCAAGGTCAAGGTGCTGGGCATCGACGACCGCGGCAAGGTCAAGCTGTCGATGAAGGTGATCGACCAGGAGACCGGCGCCGAGATCCCGCGTGAGCCGCGCGAGCCGCGGCCGCCGCGCGAGAATGTCGATCCCGCCAGCGCGCCGCAGCCGGTGTGACGGCGCCGCGGTGCCATCCCAACGATGACGCGAACGGCGGCCGGTGGCCGCCGTTTTCGTTTGCCGGGCGCCCCTATTTCACGTCTCGCCGCCGGGTTTTTCCGGTGCGTCGCGGCGTGGGGCCACCCGGAAGTGAGCGCCGCCGGCGGGCCGCCGGCTTGAACGCTCCGACGATGTGTCCTAGGTGAACGGGCGGGCACTCGCCGACAATGCCGCCAACCCGCAAACACGATGAGGAAACCGCCATGGCCGACGCCGCCACCGCCTCCGCGCCGACTGCCGCGTCGCAGCCGGAGTTCCGCGGCCGCATCTACGACAGCATCATCGACACCATCGGCGCCACGCCGCTGGTGCGGCTCAAGAAGCTGGCCGCCAAGCACAACGTGTCGGCCGAGATCATCGGCAAGCTGGAGTTCTTCAACCCGCTGGCCTCGGTCAAGGACCGCATCGGCCGGGCGATGATCGAAGCGGCCGAGAAGGCCGGCCACATCACGCCGGGCAAGTCGACGCTGGTCGAACCGACGTCGGGCAACACCGGCATCGGGCTGGCGTTCGTCGCCGCCGCCAAGGGCTATCGCCTGATCCTGACCATGCCCGAGTCGATGTCGATCGAGCGTCGCAAGATGCTGAAGTTCCTCGGCGCCGAGATCGAGCTGACGCCGCGCGAGAAGGGCATGCGCGGCGCCATCGCCCGCGCCGAGGAGCTGCTGAAGACGACGCCCGACAGCTTCATGCCGCAGCAGTTCGCCAACGCCGCCAACCCCGAGATCCACCGCCGCACCACGGCCGAGGAGATCTGGCGCGACACCGGCGGCAAGCTCGACATCTTCGTGTCGGGCGTCGGCACCGGCGGCACCGTCACCGGCGTCGGCGAGGTGCTGAAGCCGCGCCTGCCGCACCTCAAGGTCTACGCCGTCGAGCCCGAGGACAGCGCCGTGCTGTCGGGCGGCACGCCCGGTCCGCACCCCATCCAGGGCATCGGTGCCGGCTTTGTCCCGGACATCCTCAACCGCGGCGTCATCGACGGCATCCTGCGGGTCGCCAACAGCTCGGCCTTCGCCATTTCGCGCGAGGTGGCGGCGCTGGAAGGCCTGCCGGTCGGCATTTCCTCGGGCGCCGCGCTGTCGGCGGCGCTGGAGCTGGGCCAGAAGCCGGAGAATGCCGGCAAGCGCATCGTCGTCATCATCCCGTCGTTCGCCGAGCGCTATCTGTCGACGGCGCTGTTCGACGGCTACTGAGGCATCGTACCGCTGCGCCCGAGTCGTCGGGCGCGGCGGGATGAGCACCATGTCGCTGGACTTCACCGAAGCCGAGCTTCACCGCTATGCGCGCCACATCATCCTGCCGGAGATCGGCGGGGTGGGGCAGGCGAAGCTGCGGGCGGCGCGCGTGCTGGTGGTCGGGGCCGGCGGGCTGGGCGCGCCGCTGCTGCAGTATCTCGGTGCCGCCGGCATCGGCACGCTGGGCGTCGTCGATCACGATACCGTGGCGCTGTCGAACCTGCAGCGGCAGGTGATCCACCGCACCGCCGATATCGGCATGGCCAAGGTCGACAGCGCACGGCGCGCGCTCGCCGACATCAACCCGGAAGTGCGCGTCATGGCGCACAATTTCCGCCTGGCGCCGGACAATGCGCTGGCGCTGGTCGGGGACTACGACATCGTCGCCGACGGCTCGGACAATTTCGCCACCCGCTACCTGCTGACCGACGCCTGCTTCCTGGCGAAGAAGATCCTGGTCGCCGCCGCCATCCTGCGCTTCGAGGGGCAGCTGTCGACCTACAAGGCGCATCTCGGGCCGCCGCATCCCTGCTATCGCTGCGTCTTTCCCGAGCCGCCGCCGCCCGAGGCGGTGCCGAGCTGCGCCGCCGCCGGTGTGCTGGGCGCGATGGCCGGCACGATCGGCGCCTGGCAGGCGACCGAGGTGGTGAAGGAGATCCTCGGCGTCGGCGAGTCGCTGTCGGGCAAGCTGCTGCTCTACGACGCGCTCGACGCCCGCGTCGAGCGGCTGGCCGTAACGCGGCGCGCCGACTGCCCGCTCTGCGGTCCCCGGCCGCTGATCACGTCGCTGGACTCGCCGTTGGCGCGGGCCAGCTACGCGGAGGCCTACTGTGGCGGCTGACGCGCCGGCCCTGTCGATCATCGCGCTGTCGGGCGACTACGAGCATGTCCACTACGCGCTGGCCATGGCCAGCGCCGCGCGCGCCGTCGGCCGGCCGGTCACGCTGTTCTTCACGCAGGGCGCCCTGCACGCGCTGACGCGCGATGCGCAGGGCCGCGGCGGCTGGCAGACGATCCCGGGCGACAGCCAGGCGATCGACGATCTGGCGGCGACGCGCGGCCTGGGCAACGCCGGCGGCGGTGCCTCGCGCGACGCGCAGTTCAAGGAGCGTCGCATCGGCGATTTCGAGACGCTGCTGGCGGCCTGCGTCGAGCTCGGCGTGCGCTTCATCGTCTGCGAGATGGGCCTGCGGGCACAGGGCATCGATCCCAAGACCCTGCGCCGCGACGTGCCGTTCGAGACGGCCGGCATCGTCACCTTGCTCGATGCCACCCCGGCCGGCGCGCACATCGTCACGCTGTAGGCGGCACGGCCGGTCGCCGCGCGCACCGTCCTAGCGCGATGCGATGGTTTCGGCGCTGTCGCGCGCCCGATCGATGCGCGCCACGGTCGCCCTGAATCGCACCAGATCGGCGCCGGCGAGACCGGCACGCAACGCCGTGCGCGCCACGCTCAGCGGGTTCACCGGTTGGCCGTTGCGGTGCAGCTCGAAATGCAGATGTGGGCCGGTCGACAGGCCCGAGCTGCCGACGAAACCGATCACCTGGCCCTGGCGCACGCGCACGCCGCGC
>JAHCJT010000357.1 GCA_026126245.1 Alphaproteobacteria bacterium | reverse complement strand
GTTCGTGGTGCGCGACGACATGACGTTCGCCATCGAGATGCCGTCGGCAAACCCGATGACGCTCGACATCATGTCGATCGGCAACAACGCGCTGATCGATCCGGAGGAGGTCAAGGCGCATGCGACGACGGCCGATCCGTGGGCGGCGGAGTGGATGAAGCGCAACGTCGCCGGACTGGGACCGTACACCTTGGTGAAGAACGATCCCGGCGTCGAGGTAGTGCTGGAAGCGACCAAGAACTACTGGCGGCCGCAGCCCTTCTTCCAGAGGCTGGTGTTCAAGTTCGTGCCGAACGAGGCCGACCGCGTGTTGCTGCTCAAGCGCAAGGCCGTCGACATCGTGACCGGCCGCCCCGGCCTCTCGCCGCGCAACGTCAAGGCGCTGGAGGGCGAGGTGGGCCTGAAGATCTTCAGCGTCCCCGACACCACCTGCCATTGGCTGTGCATGAACGGCAAGAAGGCGCCGTTCGACAACGTCAAGGTGCGTCAGGCCATCAACTACGCCATACCGGTACAGGCGATCATCCCGAACGTCCTGTTCGGCTACGGCACGCAGATGAAGAGCCCGCTGCCACATCTGACGCCGGGCTACGACGGCGCGCTGTCGCCCTACAAGCACGACATTGCCAAGGCCAAGAGCCTGATGGCCGAAGCCGGCCTGGGTTCCACGCCGATCGCCGTCGACCTCGCGGTCCGTGTCGGCTGGCAACCGCACGAGCAGGCGGCGGTGTGGATCCAGCGCGAGCTCGAGCAGATCGGCTTCAAGGTCAACATCGTGAAGGAGACCGACGCCACATTCCGCCAGCTCTCGACCAAGGGCGAACATCAGCTGTCGATCGAGGCGTGGCAGTCGTGGGTCAACGATCCCTTCTACCACCTGTATTTCAACTTCAGCAGCAAGGCCAAGTTCACCAACAGCTCGTTCTACTCGAATCCCGCGCTCGACAAGATCATCGACGACAACATGCGGGCGCCGGCCGGCGAGGCCCGTCTGGCGGCCGCCAAGCAGGCGCAGAAGATCCTGATCGACGACGGCGTCTGGGGCTTCCTGTGGTACGACAACTGGACCCGCGTGATGCGCTCCGACCTGATCGGCGTCGAGAAGCGCTGGGACACCTTCGAACGCTACTACGGCATGAAACTGGCATAGGGACGGCAGTGGCCCGCAACGATCGCAGCGGCACCGTCGCCGCGATCGTTGCCGGGCGGCGACGCGGCCTGGATGGCGCGCGCGCCGGCCAACGTTACCGATACGCGGCGCCGCGGACGGTCGCACGGCGAGGATTTCGCCGGCCATCCGGTGCGTCCGGCGCGCAGCCAATCGTTCACGCCCTGGAGGAAGCGCATGACTGTCGAGGCCCCCAAGGGATACGAGCCCAGCGCACCGCCCGTATTCGACGGCGGCGCGCAGGCCGATCGCGACGCGCTGCTGAAGCTGTACTACGACTTCCGGCTGGCCAACGACGGCCTCGACAACGACAAGCTGCGCAAGGTCTGGAGCGCGGCGCCGCAGTGCGTCTACTTCAACACCAACGGGCATGCCTATCACGGCATCGATGACTGGCTGCACATCTGGGATCACTACCGCACGCGCCTGAAGCTGGTGAAGCCGGGCGGATCGGGTACCATCCGCATCACGATTCGCGGCGACATGGCACTGATCACCGACGACGACGTCGGCCGCTACTGGGACTGGATGGGGGCGCAGCAGAAGCCGGACTTCCTGGTCGACAAGCCCTACATCCGCGCGACGCAGGTGTGTCTCAAGGAGCCCGAGGGCTGGCGGGTGATCCACGCCCACTTCTCGTCCGGCCGTCGCGGCCAGCGTCCGGACCAGGGCGGCGACGAATAGAACGACCGCACGGACATTGCGATGCCGCTGGCGTCATACATCCTGCGCAGGATCCTGTCGGTGATCCCGACACTGTTCGGCGTGACGCTGATCAGCTTTTTCCTCACCTACATGCTGCCCGGCAATCCCGCCCTGGTGAAGGCCGGCGCGCTGGCCACGCCCGAGCATATCGCCGAGGTCGAACGCCAGATGGGCCTCGATCAGCCGGTCTGGGTACAGTACGGGCGTTACGTGTCCGGCCTGGCGCGCGGCGACCTGGGCGAAAGCGCGGCCACCGGCCGGCCGGTACTGCGCGATTTCCTGCAGCGCCTGCCGGCGACCATGGAGTTGACCTTGGCGAGCCTGTTGCTGGCGGCCCTGGTCGGCATACCGCTGGGCGTGTTGTCGGCGGTCAATCGCGATGCGGCGATCGATCATGTCGGCCGCGTCCTGGGCGTGGCCGGCGTCGCCATGCCGACGTTCTGGACGGGGCTGCTGGCGATCTACGTGTTCTTCTACCTGATGCAGTGGGCGCCGGCGCCGCTGGGCCGGCTGGGCACCGGCATTGCGCCGCCCGAGGCGGTCACCGGCATGTACGTCGTCGATTCGCTTGTGGCGGGCAACTGGCGCGCGCTGGGCTCGAGCCTGGCGCAGCTGGCGTTGCCGGCGGCGACGCTGGCCTTCAGCGTGATGGCGCCGCTGGCGCGCATGGTGCGCGCCACGATGCTGGAAATCCTGCAGTCGGACTATGTGACGGCGGCCTGGGCGGCCGGTCTGCCGCGGCGACGCGTGATCTACGGCGACGCGTTGCGCAACGCCATGATCCCGGTGGTCACCACGCTGGGCGTAGTGTTCGGCTTCCTGATGGCCGGCAACGCCGTCGTCGAGACGGTCTTCGCCTGGCCCGGCATGGGCAACTACGCGGTCACGGCGCTGATGATGAAGGACTCGGGCCCGATCCAGTCGTTCGTACTGTTCGTCGCGGTGATGTACGTGATCGTCAATCTCGTCGTCGACCTCGTCTATGCGCTGGTCGATCCGCGCATCCGGCTGAGCTGATGGCGGACGGCGCGCTCTCCGTCCCCGCCGCCGTCGACCGTTCCGCGGCGGCGCGCGTCAGGCTGTGGCGTCGCCTGCGCCGCAATCCGGTGACGCTGGGGGCGCTCTGCGTCATCGTCGTGCTGCTGCTGGTCGCGCTCTTTGCGCCCTGGGTGGCGCCGTTCGATCCCGACGCCACCGACCCGGCCTATGCGCTGATGGGACCGACGTGGCGCAATCTGCTGGGCACCGACGTCTACGGTCGCGACAACCTCTCGCGCATCATCCACGCGACACGCGTCGACATGCTGGTGCCGTTCGCCGCCACGGCGATCGCGCTGGCGATCGGCGCACTGGTCGGCGCCTTCGCCGGCTATTGGGGCGGCTGGCTCGACCAGATCGTCATGCGCATGGTCGAGGCGATGCTGGCGTTTCCCGCCCTGGTGCTGGCGATGGGCCTGACGGCGGCGCTGGGCAACAGCATCGGCAACATCGTCATCGTGCTGGCGATCACCCAGGTGCCGACCTACGTGCGGCTGATCCGCGGCGAGATGCTGCGCGTGCGCGAGATGGAATACGCCGAAGCGGCGCGCATGATCGGCAATCCGACGTGGCGCATCGTCATCGTGCACCTGCTGCCCAACTGCATCCCGCCGCTGATCGTGCAGGCGACGCTGGCCATGGGCTTCGCGCTGCTGACGATGGCGGCGCTGTCGTTCCTCGGCCTGGGCATCCGGCCGCCTGACAGCGAGTGGGGCGAGATGACGGCCGAGGGCGCCAGCCAGATCGTGACCGGCGAGTGGTGGCTGTTCCTGTTCCCCGGCCTGGCCATCATGATCACCGTGCTGGCCTTCAATCTGGTCGGCGACGGCCTGCGTGATTTCCTCGATCCGCGCATGCGGGGCTCGCGGTGAGCGCCCTGCTCGACATTTCGGGCCTGCGCGTGCAGTTCGCCACCGACGACGGACCGGTCGAGGCGGTCGACGACGTCAGCCTGTCGGTCCGGGGCGGCGAGATTCTCGGCCTGGTCGGCGAGTCCGGTTCGGGCAAGTCGGTGACCGCCCATGCCATTCTGCGGCTGATCCGCCCGCCCGGCTGCATCGTGGCGGGCGCCATCCGCTTTGATGGCCTTGACCTGCTGGCGCTCGG
>JAHCJT010000356.1 GCA_026126245.1 Alphaproteobacteria bacterium | reverse complement strand
TTCTGGGCGATCGGCATCGACCGCCGCCTGATGCGCGAGAAGATGGACGGCGCCGAGATGCCGATCCTCAATGTCGGCGGCACGTTCGAGCGCACGGTCACGCCGGGCGACAAGCTGGTGGTCGAAAGCCGCGTCGAGCGCTGGGGCAACAGCTCGTTCCGGGTGGCGCATCGCGCGCTGCTGGCCGACGGCACGAGCGTGGCGCACGGCCACGAGACGCGCTGCTGGGTGACCAGCGACCCGGCGGCGCCGGGGCGCATGAAACCGATGCGCATTCCCGACGACGTGATCGCCCGCATGGGCGGCAAGCGGGCCTAGGCCGATCGCCGCGTCGCCGCGGGTGACCTCTCCTCACATGCTCTTGATGGCTTCGACCTGTGCGGCCAGACCGTGCTTGCGGTTGCACAGCGGCCAGTGGCTGATGGCGTCGCGCTCGAAGATCGCCCATTTCGCCAGCGACGAGGCCTGCTGGTAGTCATGTGCCAGGGCGATCGCCTCGTTGAGGCTGAGCGTGCGGCCATCGCGTTCGCGCACGAGACCGATCACGGTGCGAGGGGCGAACTGGAACCGGCCGACATAGGCACCGCGGCCGCCATAGATTGGCCGGTCGGAATCGCCGGTGCCGCCGCTTTCGCATTCGGCAAGCTGGCGCAGGACGTCGTCCTTGCGGTTTTCGACCTCGAGCGCGCGGGCGTCGAGGGCCTGGATGGGCTCCGAGGGCATCTGCGTGCAGCCGGCGGCGACGCATAACACCAGCAGAAGGGGATAGTGAATCGATCGCATTGTTGAAACTTGCACGATTCGTAGCGGCGTACCAGTCGCCGAAAGGCGCCAGCGACCATGCGACGCGCGTCGTCAGGCGCGCGCGGCACGATGGTCATTTGCGGGTCCGGATCGCGGCCCATTGCTCATCGCTCCAGTCGAGCATGGCGTTGGTGCTGGCGCCGCCGCCGCCTGACTGCAGCATCTTGCCGCCGTCGATCACCACGGCATCACCATTGATGTAGGCGGCACCGTCCGAAACCAGGAAGGCCGCGAGGTTGGCCAGCTCGCTGTGCTCGCCGACGCGGCGCAGCGGGATGGTCTTCACCAGCTGCTCGTTGCCGCCGCGCGCCGCCGGCATCAGTCGCTCCCAGGCGCCCGGCGTCGGAAACGGTCCGGGCACGATGGCACAGGTGCGGATGCCCTTGGGGCCCCATTCGACGGCCAGGCTCTTGGTCATCGCCAGCACGCCGGCCTTGGCCATCGCCGAGGGCACCGTGAACGGCGCACCCATCAGCGACGATACGGTGAGGATCGACATCACCACCCGGTCGCGCAGTCCGGCATCGATCCAGCGCCGGCCGGCAGCGACGGTGCAATAGGCCGAGCCGTGCAGCACGATGTTCAGCACTGAATCGATGGCCCGCGTCGAGAGTTTGTGGGTTTGCGCCAGGATCTGGCCGGCCGCGTTGTTGACCAGGATGTCGAGCGGTCGCGTCTGCCAGATGCGGTCCATCATCGCCTCGACGGCGTCGGCCACGCGCACGTCCACGCCGTGCGTCTCGACCACGGCGCCGGGAATGTCCTTGCGGAACTCCGCAGCGGTCGTGTCGAGCACCTCGGTGCGCCGGCCGCAGATCACCAGCTCGGCGCCCAGCTCGAGAAAGCGTCGCCCCATGCTCTGGCCCAGGCCGGTGCCGCCGCCGGTGACGAGAATGCGTTTGCCTTTCAGCAGATCGGGCTGGAACACGGGCGTCCTCCGGTGTGTCATGCGCGGGCACGAGCCTGCCCCGGCGGCGCGCCGATCGTCACGCGCCAAACGCGCCGCCGGCCGCTATGCGGCTGCCGGTGTCGATGCTAAGGGCGTGATCGTCCGCGCCGGACAGCCGAGCAGAGCCGGCGCGCAAGACGCAGGGGAGGGAACGTTCCGTGGGCCAGACCGAAAAGCCGATTGCCGCCGTCACCGCGCCGAAGGATGCCGAGCCGGCGACGCGGCGCGCCAATGCGGCGGTGCTGGCGGCGCTGCCGTTCGAGGATCGCGGCGATTTCGAGGATGCCCGCCGCGGCCTGATCGCCGCCCTGCCTGGGGGCGAGATCCGCGGCGATGGCGGCAACGTGGTGTGGAACCTGCGCGCCTACGAATTTCTCAACGGCCGCGATGCGCCGCCGACGGTCAATCCCAGCCTGTGGCGCATGGCGCAGCTCAACCTCGAGAACGGCCTGTTCAAGGTGGTCGACCGCGTCTACCAGATCCGCGGCCTCGACCTGGCGAACATGACCATCATCGAGGGCGACAGCGGGCTCATCATCATCGACCCGATGACGACGCGCGAGGTGGCGGCGGCCGGACTTGCACTGTACTTCGCGCATCGGCCGCGCCGGCCGGTCGTCGCGGTGATCTACAGCCATAGCCATGTCGATCATTTCGGCGGCGCCAAGGGCGTGGCCAGCGACGAGGACGCACGTGCCGGCCGAGTGGCGGTGATCGCGCCCGACGGCTTCATGGAAGCGGTGGGCGGCGAGAACGTGCTGGCCGGTAACGCCATGACGCGGCGCGCGCAGTTCCAGTTCGGCTCGCTGCTGCCGCCGGGCGAGCGCGGCCAGGTCGACGCCGGGCTGGGCAAGGTCACGGCGCGCGGCACCGTGACCCTGATCGCGCCCACGACACTGATCGTCGAGGAGCTGGAGACGCGCACCGTCGACGGCGTCGACATCGTCTTCCAGCTGGCGCCGGACAGCGAGGCGCCGGCCGAAATGCACATGTACTTCCCGCAATTGCGGGTGCTGAACATGGCGGAGAACGCCACGCGGCATCTGCACAATTTCATCCCGTTGCGCGGCGCCGTGGTGCGCGATCCCCGGCTGTGGTCCGGATATCTGTCGCAGGCCATCGAGATGTTCGGCGAACGCAGCGACGTGCTGATCGCGCAGCATCACTGGCCGACCTGGGGGCGCGAGCGGGTCGTCGACTTCCTCGCCAAGCAGCGCGACCTCTACAAGCACGTGCATGACCAGGCGGTGCGCATGATGAATCTCGGGCTGCGGCCGGGCGACATCGCCGAGCGCCTGACGCTGCCGCCGGAGCTGGCGCGCGAATGGTCGGTGCGCGGCTACTACGGCACCATCAGCCACAACGCCAAGGCGGTGTTCCAGCGCTATCTCAGCTGGTACGACGGCAATCCGGCCAATCTCAACCCGCTGCCGCCGGTCGAAGGTGCCCGCAAGACGGTCGCCTACATGGGCGGTGCCGCGCAGGTGACGGCGCGGGCGCGGGAAGATTTCGCCAACGGCGAATACCGCTGGGTGGCGCAGGTGATGAACCAGGTCGTGTTCGCCGATCCCGACAATGCCGAGGCGCGCGCGCTGTTCGCCGACGCGCTGGAGCAGCTCGGCTACCAGGCCGAGTCGGCGACGTGGCGCAACGCCTATCTCTACGGCGCGCTGGAGCTGCGCAACGGCGTGATGAAATTGCCGCCGCGCGCCATCCTGAGCCCGGATCTGCTGCGCGCCGTGACCACCGACATCTTCTTCAACTTCATGGCGGTGCGGCTGAATGCGGCGCGGGCCACCGGCCATCGCTTCACGATCAACTGGCGCTTCAGCGATACCGGCGAGACGCTGGCGCTCAATCTCGAGAATGCGACGCTGACCCACATCATGGGCAAGCAGGCGGCTTCAGCGAACGCGTCAGTGACCACGACGCGGGCCACGCTCGATGCGCTGGCGCTGAGGCGCACCACGCCGGCCGAGGCCATTCAAGCCGGCACGTTCTCGGTGAGCGGCGACTGGCAGGTGCTGCCGAAGCTGTTCGGCATGCTCGACGACTTCACGATGATGTTCGACATCCTGACGCCGGGCAAAGGCGCGGCCTGATCGCTCACGCCGGAAACGTCACGCGCGTCTCGCCCAGGCCGGGGAACTGCGCCACGACCTCGGCACCCGGCTCGACGAACTGCAGGCCGACCCACGATCCGGTGGTGACGATCTGGCCGGCGCGCAACCCGCCGCGCGCGGTCACGACGTGGCCGGCCAGCCAGAC
>JAHCJT010000355.1 GCA_026126245.1 Alphaproteobacteria bacterium | reverse complement strand
GCCCCCCCGGACTTGGCTTTTGGGGGGTCAGCCGCGGCCTGTGGGCCCCCCCCCACCCCGGGGCGGCCCTGCGCGGCGCCCCGCACGACGCAGAAACGCGCCATAATCTCTATATGCGATTGCCCTGACCCGCCGGGGAAAGGATGCCGAACGGACGCAGACCGCCGCCCTCACGCCGCCACCTCCAGCGTTGCCCAGTCGAGGGTACCGGCCTCGACCTGTGCGGCGATGGCATCGTACTCGGCGCGGGAGACGCGTCTGAAGCGCAGCACGTCGCCCGGCGCCAGCAGCACCGGCTGTGGTCGGCGCTGGTCGAACATGCGAAGCGGGGTGCGGCCCAGCAGGTGCCAGCCGCCGGGGCTGTCGAACGGATAGATCGTGGTCATGTTCATGGCGATGCCGACTGACGAACGCGGCACCCGCACCCGCGGCTGGCTGCGGCGCGGCAACTCCAGCGCCTTCGCCAGGCCGACGATGTAGGCCAGACCGGGCATGAAGCCCAGCACGTAGACGTGGAAATCCGACGCCAGGTGATGCGCGATCACCGCCTCGCCCGACAGTCCGGTGCGCTGGGCCACGTCCTGCAGGTCGGGCGCGAATTCCGGATCGTCATAGCAGCAGGGAATCTCGAGCCGGCGGCTGGGCGCCGCCGCCTCCAGCCCGCCCGACACCAGCGCTTCGATGGCCGGCTGCAGCTCGGACCGGCTGGTGGCCAGCGGGTCGTAGCAGACCATCAGCGCCCGCATGCTGGGGATGGTCTCGACCACGCCCGCCAGCTTTCCCGCGGCCCGTTCGGCGGCGATGCGGCCATGCAGGCCCATCACCCGGGCGTTGATTTCGGGCGCGATGGTGCTGCCGAACTCGACGCTGAAGGCGGTATCGCCGCAATTGAGGTAACGGACGCTCACACCCACATACTCCGTAGCGATGCCGCCGACATTGACCGCAGGGGCGCCGGGGCGCGTAAGATAGCGCCCGCGACGCGCCGTACCAGTGCCCAGATTGGCGCGCGCCAGGAGGCAAGCATGCCCGTGATCCCCAACGTCGAGGCCCAGGAGATTCCCTGGCGCCCGGGCTATCGCAATTTCGTGCTGGCCGGCCACGACCAGGGCCTGACCTGCATCGCCGGCTACAGCGAGATCCAGCCCGGTGCCGGCGCGCCGCTGCACGCCCACAAGGACGTCGACGAGATCTTCATCGTGCTGGAGGGCACGCTCGACATGCGCATCGGCGAGGAGCAACGCCTGGTCGAAGCCAACCACACCATCGCCATTCCGGCCGGGGTGCCGCACGCCTTCGTCGCGGTCGGCCCGACGCCGGTGCGCATGTTCACCTTCATGCCGCGCAACCGCGCCATCGCCGAGGCCACGACCTATTTCGAGGGCGCGCCGCCGGCCGGCGCGGCGCAGCACTAGGTCCATCATGTCATCCGAGGCGCAGCGCGGGATCCTGGATGGCCCAAGACGTCCCGCGGCGCGCGACATGACAGACCGGTTCGGGACAAGAGCCCGCGTCCGGTCGAGCGACACGGACAGCACGAGGAGCAGCCGCCATGGCCAGTGAAGTCAACATCAACTCCGACCTCGGCGAGAGCTTCGGGCCATGGAAGATGGGCAACGACGAGGAAGTGCTGAAGATCGTGCGCTCGGCCAACGTCGCCTGCGGCTTCCACGCCGGCGATCCCATGGTGATGGCCAGGACCGTCAAGCTCTCGGTCGAGAACGGCGTCAGCATCGGCGCCCATCCCGGCTTCCCCGACCTGCAGGGCTTCGGCCGCCGCGTGATGCGCTATTCCAACGCCGAGATCGAGATGATCATCGCCTACCAGATCGGCGCCCTGATGGCGATCGCGGCCGCCAACGGCGGCAAGGTCACGCATGTGAAGCCGCACGGCATGATGGCCAACATGTCGGCCGAGGACGAGGAGCTGTCGATGGCCATGGCGCGCGCCATCAAGGCGGTCGACCGCGACCTGATCTTCCTGGCGCAGGCGGTCACGCCGCAGGTGACGGCGGCCCGCAAGCTGGGCCTGCGCGCGGCGGAAGAAGTCTTCGCCGACCGCACCTACACCGACGCCGGCCTGCTGACGCCGCGCAGCCAGCCCAACGCCATGATCCACGATCCGCAGGACTCGCTGCGCTCGGTCAAGCGCATGATCGAGGAACAGGCGATCTTCTCGACCAGTGGCAAGAAGGTGCCCTGCCGCGTCGATTCGGTGTGCGTGCACGGCGACGGGCCGACGGCCGTGGCGACGGCGCGCACCGTGCGCGACGGCCTGCAGGCGAGCCAGATCAGGATCGTGCCGCTGCCGGAGCTGCGGACCATGCAATAGCGCGTCGCGAGCACGTCGCACTCGCTGCACGTGGCAACAGCTCCGCTCAGGCCCGGAGGGAGATCACCATGAACGCCGCCGCCTTCGAAGCCGCCCTGCGCGCCGACGGCTTCGCCGAGGTCGAGACCAAGACCGTCAAAGCGCTGCCGCCATCGAAACTGCATACGCACCCCTTCGACGTGCGCGCGCTGGTGCTGGACGGCGAGATCACGATCACGTCCGAAGGCGCCGACCGCGTCTATCGCGCCGGCGACGTCTTCACCATCGCGGCCGGATGCGAACATGCCGAAAGCTATGGCGCCAACGGGCTGAGCTACGTCGTCGGCCGGCGCCGCAAGCAAGCGTGAGATTCGGATGGTGCCCTAGATGCCGCGTCGCGGATCGACCAGCCAGCGCAGCACGACGACCAGCAGGGCGATACCGGCCAGGTTGCCGAAGGTCGTCACCACGATGCTGAGCAAGGCGCCAGCTGGCGATATGTGCGGAGCGTCCACAGACAAGAACGTCCCGAGCCGTCCGGGCCATGTATCGACGGCTAGGGCGTAAGCCTGGGCATACCAGTTGGCGATCGAATGGTCGAAGCCGCCGGCCGCAATGGCTGTGGCCGCCGGCACGAGGAGCAGCACCTTGCCGGCAACAGTGCGCGCGCCGAACGCCATCCAGACGGCCAGGCAAGTCAGCACGCCGCCCACTACGGCCAGGAAGAACAGATCGACAGGCAGCGACGCGACATTGCCGGCGGCCAACCGCAGTGCCGTCACGCCCACGGCGGTGTTGCCGCTGCCGAAATATTGCTGCCCTGACAGCCAAGCCAGCGCCGCCAAGCCAACGGCACCGATGACGTTGCCGAGATAGACGAGCACCCAGGCCCGCGCCAGCCTGCCGACCGAGATACGCCGGCTGGCACAGGCGACGATCGTCAGCGGATCACCGGCAAACAGATCGCCACCGCACAGGACGGCCAGAATCAGGCCGACCGCGAAAGCACCACCGGCCAGCAACTGACCGGCTCCCCATGACAAGCCACCGGCGCCGGTCAGCACGACGGTCATGAGATTCATGCCGAGGCCGATCAAGGCGCCGCCGAGCACGCCCCAGACGATCAGCGCGCGCGTGTCCCGCGCCGCCCGGGCGGCGCCGGCCGCCGTACCGGCACGCGCCATCGCCGTCGAGAACAACCCATCGACGTCGGGTGCGCCCGCGGCCTCGTCCGACGATTCGCTCATGCCCCGTTGCCGCGCGCTGCGGCGTTCGTCTGTCCCGCCGGACACGCCAAGACGACGGCCCAGATCATCATGCTCGACCCATGATTGCAGAACGCCTGAGCTTTGGCGAAGCTCCGGGCGACGTCAAGAAATCTCGGGGCCTCGCGTCCCAGCCGCCTCCAGTGCGCGAATCCGCAATGCGGCCAGTGCAAGGACGCGCACACTTCACGACGACCGCCATGGGGTATAGGTGACTGAGACGCGACGAAATGACCTGAGGACCCCCATGACCTGGCAACCGGAACTGGACGAACTGAAGCGCCGCCAGGCGCTGGTGGCGCGCATGGGCGGGCCGGACAAGGTCAAGCGCCAGCACGACGGCGGCCGGCTCACCGTGCGCGAGCGCATCGAGCGGCTGCTCGATCCCGGCTCGTTCCGCGAATTCGGCAGCGCCGCCGGCAAGGCCGAGTACGACGGCAAGAACGACCTCGTCGACCTCGTGGCGTCCAACTCGGTGA
>JAHCJT010000354.1 GCA_026126245.1 Alphaproteobacteria bacterium | reverse complement strand
ATGCCCATGCGTGCCACACGATGGATCTCCTTCACCGCGGCGTCGATGTCGCCATAGGGCAGACAGGCGAGCCCGATGTGGCGATCGGGATAGGGCTTGCAGAATTCCTTCAGCCAGTCGTTGTAGATGCGCAGCATCTCGTTGGCCGCCTCGCGGTCGTTGAGCCGCCCGGCGGCACCGAGGATGCCGTAGATCACCTCGGCGTCAACGCCGTCGCGATCGAGATCCTTGATGCGCAGATGCGGATCCGACACGCGCCTGATGCCTTTCTTGCCGTCGTCGTACAGGCCGGTCTCGGCCATGACGTCGACGCGATGATGCTTGCCGGGAATGTATTTCTGGCCGGCCGGGCCGACGCCGTTGAGATAGCCGAACGAGGCGCCGTTCTTGGCCATCCACCGCGGACCGTCGGGCGTGTCCGCGACGTAGGGCATGCGCTCCTTCAGTTCGCGCGGCGCCTGCGATGTGAACAGGTCAGGCGGCATCCACGGCATGTCGAGGTGGCAGTCGGCGGAAATGCGCTTGTACTGCATGACGTCTCCTCTCGCGGACGGACGATCCGGCTTCGGGACCGGCCTTAGTTCTGACGACTTTGCAGTAAGTATGAGCGTATTGCCTGCCGGTCGACAACGGCCGACACGGCGGCCGGCGGTGCCGCCGCCTGCATGGCAGAGTCGTTGCATACGCGTGTTCCGGGGCCACTGGCATCCGCGCCCGGCCTTCCATCCGCGTTGGACCAATCAGCAGGAGACAAGCCTATTTTGGTGTCCTACTGAGCCAAGGGTCGCAGTCGCTGTGTAAGAATTTGTTCGAAACGAACCTTCCTCAGAAAGCAAGTCTTCTGTTCCAGAGCTGTCCCAACAACGCAGAGAGCGCGTACCGCCATGGTCAAAAAATTTTTCGTTCGCCCCGGGCATTTCGCCCAGAGCGGCGGACTCTGGTACGAGGCCGGCATCCTGTTGCTGGTCGAACCGCATGAGTTGGTCGAAGTCTTCGCCGACCGCAACGGCGAACCGGGCGCCTGCCTGGGTCGCCACAGCTTCTCGCAGCTCGACGAGCAGGCACCGCCCGCCGGCCTGCTGAGGACTGACAACCCCACCGATCTTCGCCTGCACCTGCGATCCGGCCCGCGCGCCGCGGCGTAGTCCGCGTCGCCAGCGCGCCCCGGGCTGGAGCGGCACCTCTTCCTGCTGCGGCTACACGCCGCCGCGACCGACATCGTCGGCCGCCGCCGAACCCCTCGATCGCCTCCGTCACGCGACCGCCACAGCGCGTTGTCTCTCGCCGGCGATCCGCCCAGACCGGACACGACTCTCTGACCGCGAAGCTTGGTGCCGCACCTGCCCGGCGTCACGTCATGACCGGCAGGGGCGTATGCGCGGCAGCCTCTTGCGGCTGCCGTCACATCGTCGCTGAAGTGATCGCTGTGAACAGCTTCATCAGTGCTCTCGCGATACGCCCACCGCCGGCCACGGAATAGAACAGCGCAACAACGCCGCTGGCCGCGAACAGATAGACGAGACTCCCCGGGCTCTTCACCTCAACATATCGGACGTCCGAAACCCATCGGCGAGAAATCACACGATCACAGCCGAGCACCACCGCCGTCCACAAACCCGTCAGCAGGAAACCTTCGGCACCGGCCAGGAAACTGCCGAACATGAAGGCGGCCATGGCAACAACAGCGGCGGACAAGGGGGAGCGGGCAGTGGCAAGCCCGATCCCAAGGAGCCACACGCTGCACAGCAAGATAGTTCCACCGGCGGCGGCCATCACGGTGGTGAACCAGCGAATGACGATGTTGCGGATGCCCGAGGACTGTCGATACGTGATCACGCCGGCGAGCAGCGGCGAGACGACGAAGCCCGCATCGAAAGCCACGCGAATCCAGTAGTACTCATCCCCGGAACGACGCGGCGTGGTACGACCGCCGAGATAGTCGGCAAGCAAGAAGGCGCAGGGAACGAGCACGGCCAGCCCCACAGCGTACACAGCCGTGAGAGCCCACGCGACGGCGCGGTGACGGCCCATCGGGCACGCCTCCCCGTTCTCTATGGTCGGCGCTATGCTACCTTAACGTGAGAAAATCGGCGCTGCCACAAACCGCCGCAGTCACGCCCATACGCGCTGGTACAGTTCGACGATCTCGTCCTTGGACGGCACGCGCGGGTTGTTGCCCGGCGAGCCCGACGCCAGCGCCTGCTCGGCCATGGTCGGCATCAGGCTCACATACTTTGCCTCGTCGATACCGTAGGCCTTGGGCGTCGGCACCTTGAGATCGGCATTCAGTTTCTGCAGGGCGTCGAGCAACATCGCCACCGCCGTCTGGTCCGACACCTCGCCGCCGGCCACGCCCATGGCGCGGGCACAGTCGGCGTAGCGCCCCAGCGCCGCATTGGCCGAGAAGGCGGTGACCGCCGGCAGCAACATGGCGTTGCTCAGCCCATGCGGCACGTGGAAGAAGGCGCCGATCGGCCGGCTCATGCCGTGCACCAGCGCCACCGACGAGTTGGAGAACGCCATGCCGGCTTGGGTCGCGGCCAGCATCATGGCCTCGCGCGCGGCGCGGTTCTGCGGCTCGGCGCAGACCGTGCGGATGTTGCGGTAGATGAGCGCCATCGCCGAGCGCGCCAGGCTGTCGGCGTGCGGGCTGGCCCGCTTGCTGACATAGGCCTCGATGGCGTGCGTCAGCGAGTCGATGCCGGTGTCGGCCGTCAGCCGATAGGGCTTGGTCAGGGTCAGCTCGTAGTCGCAGACCGCTGCGGCTGGCAGGCAGGGCACGCCGGCGATCAGCATCTTCTCGTCGCTCGCCGTGTCGGTGATGACGGTGAAGCGCGTCACCTCCGAGCCGGTGCCGGCGGTGGTCGGGATCGCCACCAGCGGCAGGCCCTGCTTCGGAATCGGGTTGGGCACCTTGTACTGGCGCATTTGCCCGCCGTTGGCCGCCAGCACGCTCATCGCCTTGGCGGTGTCGATCGGCGAACCGCCGCCGAACGCCACAAGGCTGTCGTAGCCGCCGGCCTTCAGCCGCGCCACGCCAGCGTCGATGACATCGGTGGTCGGGTCCTCGACCGTGTCGGCGAAGACGTCGAAGGCGATGCCGGCCTTGGCCAAGACGTCGGTCACCGCCGCCAGCTTGCCGCTGGACACCATGAACTTGTCGGTAACGACCAGTGGCCGCGTGCCGCCGACCTGTTTCAACACGTCGGCGACCTGCGCGACCGCGCCGCCGCCGATCACGATCAGCCGCGGCGTCAGGATGGTGGCGATGGACATGGGCGGACTCCCTCTCTCGCGACCTGGTCGGACAGCGCACAGTGCCGCGCCGGCAGCGTGCCGGCACGGCCAGGCGAAGGCAGGCGCGCCCTAGTTGCGCGCCCGGAAGGCGAACTCGGCGCCGGACCGGATGCCGGTGGGCCAGCGGGCGCTGACGGTCTTCAGCTTGGTGTAGAAGCGCACGCCTTCCATGCCGTAGATGCCGTGGTCGCCGAAGATCGAGGCCTTCCAGCCGCCGAACGAGTGGTAGGCGACCGGCACTGGGATCGGCACGTTGACGCCGATCATGCCGATCTTGACGTTGTTGGCGAAGGCGCGCGCCGAATCGCCGTCGCGCGTGAAGATCGCCGTGCCGTTGCCGTAGGCGTGGTCGTTGACCAGCTTGACGGCTTCGTCGAAGCCCTTGGCGCGCACCACCGACAGCACCGGCCCGAAGATCTCGTCCTTGTAGATCGTCATGTCGGGCGTGACGTTGTCGAACAGGCAGCCGCCCATGAAATTGCCGTTCTCGTAGCCCTGCAGGCGCAGGTTGCGGCCGTCGACCACCAGCTTGGCGCCTTCCTTGACGCCCATGTCGACATAGCCTTTCACCTTGTCGAGGTGCTGGCGGGTCACCAGCGGGCCCATCTCCGACTGCGGGTCGAGACCCGGGCCGACCTTCAGCTTCTGCACCCGCGGCGCCAGACGCTTGACCAGCTCGTCGCCGACGTCACCGACGGCGACGGCGACCGAGATCGCCATGCAGCGCTCGCCGGCGGCGCCGTAGCCGGCGCCCATCAGCGCGTCGGT
>JAHCJT010000353.1 GCA_026126245.1 Alphaproteobacteria bacterium | reverse complement strand
GGATCATGAACTGGGCGTAGGGCATGTGTTCGCCGGTCACCCAGTCGCGTATGATCTGGAAGCGCTTGAAGATGCCGACGCCCTGCTCGCGCGCTATGGTTTCCATGGCGCCGACATAGTCGTCCTCATTGGGCAGGGCGATCACTGCCGGCACATACTGCGGCGTCATCAGCACGACATCGGCGCCAGCCTTCTTCACCCGCTCGACGCCGGTCGACAGCTTGAGCCGGAAGGTCTCCAGCGGCATGCCCCTGATGGCGGCGTTGGTGCCGGCCTGCCAGATGACGAGGTCCGGGTCGCGCGCGATAACGTCGCGGTCGAGCCGCTCGACCATCTCGGTCACATCCTGCCCGCCGATGCCGCGGTTGAAGATGGTGAAGTTCAGCCGGACGTCCTGGAACTGATGCGCCAGCGTGATCTGCATCTGACGCGGATAGGTGTTGACCTCGGCGGTCGCACCATGGCCCTGGGTCGAGGACGAGCCCAGCGCCACGATCACCACCTTCTTGCGTTCCTTCACCGCCGCCTTGACGCGCGGCAATGTCGTGCCGAGCTTGAGGTTCTCGGCAGCGGCCGGACATTTTTCCGGTCCGGCCAGCGCCGGCGCGGTCAACGCGGCGAGCAGGGTTGCGAGGCCAAGGGCCAATGCACCGCACACGGCGGCACCGCGGCGCGCCCCCATGAACCACCGAGTGGCGGCTGGCGCGACGCCGGTCAGGGAAGAATCAGACACGTAGTTGTCTCACGCGGCCTTTGCGGGTGTCGCGACGGGAGAATGACGGCGCGCAGCATCGGAACTCTTGTACCAATGTGCAAAATACGCTGCGCTGGTCATGATGGCGAGTCCTGCGACGCTGACGAGAATATCGAGCAGGATCGGCCACGATACAATTTCCGTATAAGTGTCGACCACCACGTAGCCGACGAAGGCGAGGTAGGTGCCGAGGCAGAAAATGGCCAGCGAGTGCTCGCCGCAGCGCCGCAGCGGCCGGGCATACCAGTGGGTCAGGAAGGCCGCCGCGGGCTGGGTCACGCGCGCCACCAGGTAGGCGACCGCCAGAAAGTGGAAGAGCCGCAATGGATCGAAGCTGGTCTTGTCGACCGGGTAGATCAGGCGCCCGATCACGTCCGGCAGCAGGTTGGCCAGGGACGTGAAATACCATCCCAGCGTCACGAAGGCCGCGGCGAGAATGTAGACGACCGCGCTAGCCGTCAGCAGCGGCTGGGCCGGCCGCAGCCGCTCGACGATGCCGCCGACGCTGGCGAAGGTGGCGCCGATGTAGAACACAAATTGCCAGGTCAGCGGATTGAAGAACCACGTCTTGTCGTCGGGATAGCCGGGCAGGTTCCACTCGAGGCGCCGCGCCACCAGGTAGACCACCAGCGAGATCGTCAGCGCCACCCAGGGCAGCCGCACCACCAGCGGGAGCATCAGCGGAAAGCTGAGCAGCAGCGCGATGTACAGCGGCAGCACGTCGAGATTGACCGGCCGGTATTTGAGCAGCGCCGCCTGTACCAGAGTCTCGAACGGCGTCAGGCCGAGGCCGGTCAGATTCATGTGCTGGACGAACGAGTCGCCCTTGGCATGCGTGGCGGCCGCCCAGGCGACGGTGGCCACCAGCACGACAAACAGCATCATGTGCGCGACGTAGAGCTGCCACACCCGTCCGAGGATGCGGGCGGCGGCGCGCACCCAGCCGCCGTTGCGCATGATGCTCGAGTAGGCGATGACCGCCGTGTAGCCCGAGATGAAGACGAAGATTTCGGTGGCGTCGCTGAAACCGTAGCTGCGCACGGTCAGCCAGCTGACGATGTTGTCGGGCAGATGATCGACAAAGATGAACCACAGCGCCAGGCCGCGGAAGAAATCCAGCCGAAGGTCGCGCGCACCGCGCACGCCGCTGCCGGCCATGGTGTATCCCGACCACACGGCGGCCAAGCTTTCCGTGACCCGCTTCAAGCCGACCTCACCGAACGCCGTCCTTCTCGGCACACTCTAGTGCAACAGGACAGTCCGCGACTACACATCGCCGGGAAATCGCGGCGGCACGATGTCGCCCGGCACGGGGTGGCGCGCCGGTGAGACGGCGTCTGCCGGGATGCTGCCGTTCTCGCCGGCAGACAGCCCGACGGTCCACGCGAGATCTTCACCGCGGCTTGACGGAAGAGACAGCACCCTCGCTGGGCTCGGCACGCCGCGCGGGAGGCCATCCTGCCGGCGCTGGAGGTTCACCGGTCGGCGATCGACCTGATCGCCCATGCCCGCGTCTTGAGGTGAATCGAGCCGTCGTCGCGGCGCGGCAGGTTGTCGTGCAGCTTTTCCCTCAGGCGCCGCTGGGCAGCGGGATCGAGGGCCTTGCAGTAGCCCGGCGCCGGGCCGGCGCCCAGCGTGAACGGTCGCCAATAGTCCTCGAAGTCCCGGAACACGGTCGGCGCCTCGATGGCGGCGCATTCCACCGGCGCCAGGCCGGCGCGCGCAGCCAAGGCGGTCAGGCCCTCTTGCGTGCAAAACGGAAACCGCCTGTCTTCGGTCAGATCGCGGGCCGCGGGGTCGAGCGCGGCGGCCGCATTCCAGAAGGTGCGCATGAACTCGACGCCGCCGCCGGCGTAGTCCCACACGTAGAATCCGATCGTCGCGCCGCGTCGCGCCACCCGCTTCATTTCGGCGAGCGCTTTTTCCTTGTCGGGCACGAAATTGAGCACCAGCGCCGAGGCGATCACGTCCTTGCTGGCTGAAGCGGCCGGCAGCGCCTGCGCATCGCCGACCTGGAACGCGGCGCGCGCATCCGGCACGTTGGCCCGCGCCCGGGCAATGAAGTCTTCGGAGGGATCGATCGAGAGCAGGCTCGCGGGATTGCAGCGCGCGACGATCGCCGCCGACAGCGCACCGGTGCCGCAGCCGACCTCCAGCCAATCCAGGCCGTCCGCCGCACCCAACCAATCGAGGAAGCGCGGCGCGATCTGGCGGCTCCATCGCCCCATGTAGGCATCGTAGCTGTCACCCGCCTGCCAGGCGTCGTGACGAGATGAGTCGGCCATCGGTCACCCCCCTGCGATTATTGGCAACAGGCTAGCGCCATGTCCGGCGCACCCGCAAACCCCGATGCCAAGGGTCGTGCCGGCTGGCGCGGCCCGTACCGCCGGCCGTCGCGATCGCAGCGGCGAGGCGCTAGGTGGGTCCCACGATCAAGATGACCGCGATGACCGCGAGCAGCAGGCCGGCGATCTGTGCCGGCCGCAGCCGCTCGTGCAGAAGGCCACGCGCGAGCAGCACGGTACTGGCGGGATACAGCGAGGTCAGCGTTGCCACGATGGCGAGCGGCGCCATGCGGCTGGACAACAGGTAGAGCGCGTTGGCGGCGCTGTCGAACAATCCCGACAGGATGGCGGCGCCCCACAGCGTTGCGGCCGGCATCGCCGCGGCGCGCCAGCGTCGCAGCAGCGCCAGCGCGACGGCCAGGAAGATGGCGGCCGATACGGCGCGCGCCGCCACCAGCGGCCACAGGCCCGACGCCGCCTGCGTCTGCTTCATGGTGATGTAGAAGACGCCGATCCCAAAACCGGCCGCCAGCGACAGAGCCAGCGCCCGTGCGGCCGAGCCGGCGGCACCGTCGGGCCGGTCCTCCTCGCGGCTGATCAGCGTCACGGAAACCGCCGCCAGGGCGATGCCCAGGGTCGGTGCCCAGCCCGGCCACTCGCCGCCGGCATAGGCGACCAGCACCGGCAGCGACAGCGCCGCCAGCGCCGTCACCGGCGCCGCCACGCTCATGCGTCCGGTAGCCAGCGCCCGGTAGAGCAGGGTGATGCCGACCGCTGTCGAGACGCCGCTGGCGGCGCCCCACAGCAGATCGTCGTGCCGCACCAGATCGGCGGCGAGACTGCAAGACAGCAACGCCAGCGCCGCCAATCCGGCGACCTGGCCGGCGCCGACCACGAACAGCACCGAAATGCGCCGCGTCGCCAGCCCGCCGACGAAGTCGCCGGCGCCGTACACCGCGGCAGCCAGCAACGCGAGCGAGACACCGAGCATGGCGGACGATATAGAGTCCGGGCGGCGCGGCGTCACCGGCGCACTGC
>JAHCJT010000352.1 GCA_026126245.1 Alphaproteobacteria bacterium | reverse complement strand
GGCCGCCGCCCACAATCGCGACAGCGGAAAGTACCAGCGGCGCATGGCGCCCAGCGCCACCGGATCGACCCAGGGACGCGCCACGGCGGCGCCCAGCGGCGACCGCGCGGCCCGGCGGATGATGGCCTCGGGCGCGGCGGCCCGCGGCGACAGCGCGGTACCGGGCAGCGCCTTGCCCCTCAGGATCAACATCCGCGGACCTTGGCCCGATCAAGATGACGAATTGATGTCGCGCCGCCGGCCGGCGTGCAACCGCCGGGGCTGCCGGACGATCGCACATGGCCCCGCATAACTTCTTCGCGGAACGCCGGCGCAGCCGGCATCCCGACCAAGGGGCGGCAGCCGCCGGCGATCGTTCCCGCCATCGGCGCCAACCGCGTGCGGCCGCCCCGGCCGGCGAGGGGACTTGTCGTGGCGCCGGGCTTGCGACCTAATAGTCTCTTTGCGGCAAGGAGCTTCATGTCCGCCACCGATCCCGTCCAGCAGGCCCGTATCGATCTCGCCGCCGCGCTGCGCTGGGCGGCGCGCCACCAGCTCAACGAGGGGATCGACAATCACTTCAGCATGGTCGTGCCCGGTCGCGAGGACTGCTTCCTGATCAATCCCAACGGCCTGCACTGGTCGGAGATCACGCCGGCCGACCTGGTGATGACCGATGCCAGCGGCACCGTGATCGAGGGCCGTCATCCGGTCGAGGCCACCGCTTTCTACATTCACGGCCGGGTGCACCGGGGCAATCCCAACGCCAAGGTGGTGCTGCACACCCACATGCCCTACGCCACGGCGCTGAGCACCCTGGCCGGCGGCAGGGTCGAGATGTGCACCCAGAACGCGTTTCGCTACTACGACCGCATCGCCTACGACGAGCAGTACAACGGCCTGGCACTGGACAACGAGGAAGGCGACCGCCTGTGCCGCGCCATGGGCGACAAGTCGGTCCTGGTCCTGCGCAACCACGGCGTCGTCGTCGCCGGCCCCAGCGTCGCCGTCGCCTACGACGACCTCTACTTCCTGGAGCGCACGGCGCTGGTCCAGGTGCTGGCGATGCAGACCGGCCGGCCGCTGGAGATCGTGCCGACGCAGGTCGTGGCCCGCACCGCGCGCCAGATCGCCGACGGCTGCCAGCAGCAGGCCGTCCTGCATTTCGAGGCGCTCAAGCGCATGCTCAGCCGCGACGAGCCGGGCTGGGACCGGCTGGACTGACGCCCCGTCCGGCCGGCATCCTTGATCCGGCGCAAGGCGCGCCGGGCGCGTCGCGCCATGCTGAGGCGTTTGCGGCCGTTGCAGGGAGAAGTCGTGATGCGCATGTCGATCGCCGTTGGCGCGCTGCTGCTGGGTCTGGCGCTGCCGGCCGCCGCCCAGAAGCCGCCGTCGCTGGAAATCCAGGCCAAGGCGCCGCTGCCCAAGGGCAAGTACGCCGTCGATCTCGACACCGACAGCGCGCTCAGTCGCGAACTGCGACGGATGGTGATGGAGAAGCTGGCGGCGCGCGGCAACCAGGTGGGCTTCAGCGGCGGCCACGTCATGAAGCTGCAGGCCGACCTGACGCAGAATTTCGCCGGCGGCCGCACGCCCGAGAGCGTGCTGACGCCGCCGTCCGGTCCGGCGCCGCAGCGCGGCGACGGAAGGCCGCCGCTGCCGGAACGGCCGATTCGCGACCTGGCGCCCAAGGCGCCGCCGGCCGGCGAGACGCTGCGCATCACCCTGACCTTGCGGACCGCGACCAGCGGCGCGGTCGCCTGGGTGGCCTATGCCACCTGCCCGGTGCGCGACGGCCGCGCCGAAGAGGTCGGCCGCGTGATGATCGACGCCATCTTCGCCAACCCCGACCGCTCGCGCCGCGGCGAGATCAACTGCCCGCTGTAGACGCCGGCGGGAGTCGACAGGCGGCCTCGATGCGGGCGATAAATCGGCCAACATTGCCCGAGGAGACGCACCGGATGGCCGAAACCTATCGCCTTGCCCCGCTCGATCTGGCGCGGCTGACGCCCGAGCAACGCGCCGTGGCCGACGCCATCATGAGCGGCCCGCGCGGCGGACTGCGCGGACCGTTCGAGCCGTGGCTGCGCAGCCCGGTGCTGGCCGACCGGGCGCAGAAGCTGGGCGAGTATTGCCGCTTCAGCAGCTCGCTGCCCAAGGATCTGTCGGAACTGGCGATCCTGATGACCGGCAAGCGCTATCGCGCCCAGTTCGAGTTCTGGGCGCACGCCCGGCTGGCGCGCGAAGCCGGCCTGCCCGACGACATCATCGAGGCCATCCGTCTGGGCCGACCGCCGCGCTTCCGCCGCGACGTCGAGCGCGTCATCTACGACGTCATCAGCGAGTACTTCGCCACCAACCGCGTCAGCGACGCCACCTACAAGCGCGCCATCGATGCGCTGGGCGAACAGGGGCTGGTGGATGTGGTCGGCACGGTCGGCTACTACAGCCTGGTGTCGATGACGCTGAACGTCTTCCAGCTGCCACTGCCGGCGGGCGAGAAGGAGCCGCTGGCCGCGCCGCGCGCCGCCGGCAAGGCGCCGGCGCGCAAGAAGACCGCCGCCAGGAAAGCGCCGGCGCACAAGAAGGCCGCGAAGAAGAAAGCCAAGCGCTGATCGCGCCGCCCGCCGCGCGGGCCGGCACGTCACTCGTCGAAGATCGCGACGGCGCGGGTCCAGCCGGCCGAGGCGCCACGAATCTTGTGCGGGAAGCACGAGATCATGAATCCGTCGGGCGGCAGCGCCTCGAGATTGTGCAGCTTCTCGAGGTGGCAGTAGCCGATGTGGCGGCCGGCCTTGTGGCCCTCCCAGATGATCGAGGGATCCTTCGTCTCGGCGTATTTCTGGGCCGTGAAGTAGAATGGCGCGTCCCAGCTCCAGGCGTCGGTACCCGTCAGCCGCACGCCCTTCTCTAGCAGGAACATGGTGGCGTCGTAGCCCATGCCGCAGCCCGAATTGACATAGTCGTTGTTACCGTAGCGCGATCCGGCGCGGGTGTTGACGACGACGATCTCGAGCGGCTTCAGCTCGTGGCCGACGCGCGCGAGCTCGTCCTGGACATCCCTGGCCGTCAGCACATAGCCGTCGGGCCGGTCGCGGAAGTCGAGCTTGACGCCGGGCTGGAAGCACCATTCCAGCGGCACCTCGTCGATCGTGATGGCCCGTTCGCCGCGGTTCATCGTCGGATGGAAATGATAGGGCGCATCCAGATGCGTGCCGTTGTGCGTGCTGAGCTGCACGTTCTCGACCGCCCAGCCGGCGCCGTCGGGCATGTCCTCCTTCTTCAGGCCCGGAAAAAAGCCGGCGATCTGGCCGACCGTGTCGGCGTGCTTGTGGTAGGCGATCTTGGGACCGAACGGCACCGGATCGGAGATCACGTCGTTCTCGAGATAGATCGACAGGTCGACGAAGCGGCGCGGCATGGCGTGTCCTCCGGTGGATGCGTTTGCCGACAGTGTCGCGCATTCGCCCGCCGCCGGCCAGCCACTGCGGCGAGGCGTCGCGCGCGCGGCGCGGACTCGAGTCGACGCGGCGACGGGGCGAACTTTCCGCCCCTAAAAGGCGCGAATGTCGCATTTCTATATATAAATTCTGATTTTATCGATAATCGGCTTGCGCCGTGCCGCGCCGCGGTGGAACAGTGCCGCCATGGCGACACGGGTACAGCCGGCGATGCCGGCAGACAGCGGCGAGACGCTGACCGAGCGGGCGGTCGCGATCCTGCGGCGCGACATCGTGTCGGGCGCGCTGGCGCCGGCTGAGCGGCTGGGGGTGCGCGATCTCGTGGCGCGGCTGGGCATCGGCGCCACGCCGATCCGCGAGGCCCTGTCGCGACTGGCGGCGCAGGACCTCGTCGAGGCCAACGGCCGCCGCGGCTTTCGCGTCGCCGCCATCGGCCGCAGCGATCTTGAGGATCTCACGCGCCTGCGCACGCTCGTCGAGGTGGCGGCGCTGCAGCAGGCGATGGCGCGCGGCGACGACGTCTGGGAGGCCGGAATCGTTGCCAGCCTGCATCGCCTGCAGCAGGCCGGCGGTCGCGGCAGCCGTCGCGCCCGCGACAATGCCGCCGAGAGCGACGCGCTGCACAAAGAGTTCCACGACGCGCTGATCGCCGC
>JAHCJT010000351.1 GCA_026126245.1 Alphaproteobacteria bacterium | reverse complement strand
TGGCACCATGACGCGCACGCCGTTCTCCAGCACCGCCGGCTTGTAGGACGACGAGGCGGTCTGGCCTTTCACCACGGCGTCGGCCTCGACGATCCGCAGCGTCACCGACTTGGGGATCTCGATGCCGACCGGCGTCGTCTCGTGCATCGACACGGTGACGTCCATGCCGTCTTGCAGGAACTGGGCGCGCTGCGCGCCGATCTGGTCCTCCTGCATGGTGAACTGGTCGTAGCTTTCCTTGTTCATGAAGTGAAAGCCGTCGGCGTCCTTGTAGAGGAACTGGCACTCGTGATCGTCGATGCGGACCAGTTCGACGGTCTCGCCGCTGCGGAACCGCTCCTGCAGCTTGTTGCCTTCCTTCAGCGCCCGCGCTTCCAGCGCCACGAAGGCGCCGCCCTTGCCGGGCGTGATGTGCTCGACCTTCATCGCGGCATAGAGGCGGCCGTTGTAGTCGATGACGTTGCCGGCGCGGATCGAGTTGATGGGAACTTTCATGGCTGCCAGTCGATGGAAATGCGGAAACGGGGCGCGAAAACAGTCCGGGGGCGGTCCCCCGCCCCCGAAAAGCGGCCGGAACCTATCAGAGGGTCCGGTACGAGGCAACCGGCCACCGAACGCAAATATCCGGGTCCGGAAGTCGCACGTGTGCTTTGCGCGCTGCCATCGCGGCCGCCTCACGTGGGCCTCACAGGCCGCCGCCTAGCGTAGGCGCCATATTTCGGCATTTCAGCGGATTGCGGCCCGATAGTCGGCACAGCCGGCCGCACCGTCCCGAAGAGAGCATCGCGCGGCGACACGGTCCATCCCGTGGCGGGTGGGCGCGCACAGGAGGCGGCCATGTTCGAACATCTGATGACGCTGGTGTTTCTGGCACCGGCGGCGCCCAGCGCCACCTGGTTGGCGGGCGGCGGCGCCGTGACGCAGGCCGGGCCGACGCCGATCCGGCTGGAAGTCAGCGGCCCGTCGCGGGCCGGCTGCGCGCCGTCGGTCCTGACCCTGCCGCCCTCCAGCGGCGGCACGTTGCGCTTCGAGCAGGCCGGTGTGCGCTATGTCGGCAGCGAGACCGCGACCGGCAGCCTGACGCTGCGCAGCGACGCGTCGCGGCCGCTGACGCTCAGCGGCAGCCGCACGCAGGGTGGCCTGTGGAGCCTCGGCACCGACGGGCGCTGCGTCGGCACCTGGCGCTACGACCACACGCAGAACGCGGCCCGGCGATAGCCGCCGGCGCATCCGCGACGGCGGCGCGTGCGGCGCGGACCGGCGCCGGCCCTAGGCTGCCTTCTTGAGGCGGAAGTCGTAGTGGACCTTGGTCCGCGGTCCGTCCTGGCTGCCGAAGTCGGCGACCAGCGAATCCTTGACGCCGAACACCGCGTCGCTTTCGAGGTACGGGTCGCCCTTGACGAACAGGTGCGTGATCACTTGGCGGTGGCCCGGCGCCTGGACCCAGAAGTGCAGATGGCCCGGTCGCATGGGATGGCGGCCCATGGCGCGCAGCAGGGCACCCACCGGCCCGTCATGCGGCACGGGATAGGCGGCGGGCAGGGTGGTGTTGAACCAGAAGCGGCCGTCCTTTGCCGATGTCAGCCGGCCGCGCAGGTTGTGCGCCGAGCCGTCGCCCATCTGCGAGTCGTAGAAGCCGTCCGGCGAGGACTGCCAGCAGTCGATCTGCGCGCCGGCGATCGGCGCGCCGTCCTCGGAAGTGACGCGACAGTCGATGTCGACGCGCTTGCCGGCGATGCCGGGCGCCAGGTCGCCGCCATTGGCGATGATCGGCGGATTTTCGCGGAAGAAGGGGCCCAGCACCGTCGACTCCGTGACGCCCGGGGCACTGGGGTTGGCGATGGCGTCGACCAGCATCGACACGCCAAGGGTGTCCGACAGCAGGATGAACTCCTGCCGCTTGTCGTCGCAGAACGTGCCGCACTCGGTGAGGAAGGCGATGCCCTTGAACCATTCCTCGGGCGTGATCCGCGTCTCGCGCACGAACTCGTGCAGGTGGCGGATGAACGAGGTCATCACCTCGCGCAGGCGCGGGTCGCACTCCGACGTGATGCGGCCCAGGGCCGCGTCGGTGATCGACTGTTCGGTGAAGTTGCGCATCGTTTCCTCCGAGTCATTGCGCAGTTCGCGCCCGGCCGGCTGGCGCCGGGCCGCGGACGGGTCACGCCAGGCTGCAGGCCTCGTCGAAGCCCAGCCGCGGGCTGCGGTTGTAGACCTTCGACGCATCGCCGTAGCCGATGCCGCACATGAAATTGCTCTTGAAGCGGCCGTCGGGGAAGAAGGCGGCGTCGACTTTGGCGTTGTCGAAGCCGCTCATCGGACCGCAATCCAGCCCCAGCGCGCGTGCCGCGATCATCAGGTAGGCGCCCTGCAGGGTGCCGTTGCGGAACGCCGTGGCAGTCGCGGCGGCGACGTTGGCCGGCCCCTTGAACCAGTTGATGGCGTCGGGATTGTGCGGGAAGAGCTGCGGCAGCAGATCGTAGAACTGGGTATCATAGGCGATGATGGCGACCGCCGGCGCGGTCATGACCTTCTCGAGATTGCCCTGCGACAGCGCCGGGCGCAGCTTTTCCTTGCCCTCCTGCGTGCGAACCCAGACGATCCGCGCCGGCGAGCTGTTGGCCGAGGTCGGACCCCATTTCATCACGTCGTAGATGGCGCGCAGCTGCGCGTCGCTGACCGGCTTGTTCTGCCAGCCGTTCTGCGAACGGGCGCTGCGCAGGATGGTGTCGAGGGCCTTGTCGTCCAGCATGGATCACTCGTGGCTCGTGGGGAGATCGGCGAAGGGCGATTGATTCCCGGCTTCGCCGGCAAAGGGAAGCCCGCAATCACGCCTCGGCGTCGAAATATGCCCGCCGCCGGCGCGCCGGGCGCGGCGGCGGGTCGAAGCCCAGGGCGAGCTGGGCCTTGCGCGGCAGGCGGCCGGCAATGACGGCATGGGCGCGGCGCAGATAGGCCTTGAGCTGCTCCGGCGGCAGGCGGGCGGGGTTGGCTATCGCCACCCAGCGGGCTCGCGCCAGATAGGGGCAGGGCCGGAAGCCGGGCGCCGTCTTCATGGTGTCGTAGTAGACGTCGTCGGCCTTGAACCACAGCTCGCGCCCGCGGCCATCGCCGGTCTGCGGCAGCATGGCGAACATCTTGCCGCCGACCTTGAAGACGATCACGCCCTCCCACTGCACGATGCGGGTGGCGGCGCGCAGCGAGCGGCAGAAGCGGTCGATGGCGGCTGGAGTCACGAAACCGTCCGGTCAGATGCGGGCGATAGGCCGGATCATGGCCGAGGACCCGCGGCATTGTCGATTTCCGCGACCGGGCCGTCCAAGATGGTGCAATGAACGATCTGCCACAAATCCCCGCCTGGCGTCCCGACCGGCTTGAGCGGCGACTGCCGCTGCTCGAGAAGCGCCACCGCATCCGCCGGGCGCTGGGCGACTGGTTCGCCGCCGAGGGCTTCGTCGAGGTCGAAACGCCGGCATTGCAGGTCTCGCCGGGCATGGAGGTGCACCTCAGGGCGTTCGCCACCGAACTCGAGGCGCCGGACGGAAGGCGCGGTCCGCTCTACCTGCACACCTCGCCCGAGTTCGCGATGAAGAAGCTGCTGGCAGGCGGCGTGAAGCGGCTGGTTCAGTTCGCCCGCGTCTGGCGCAACGGCGAGCGGTCGGACCTGCACCATCCCGAATTCACCATGCTGGAATGGTACCGCGCCGACGCCGGCTATGACGCGATGATGGACGATTGCGAAGCGCTGCTGCGGGTGGCGGCCGGGGCGGCCGGCGCGACGCGCCTGTCGTGGCGCGATCGGACGTGCGAGCTGGCGCTGCCGTTCGAGCGGCTGAGCGTCGCCGATGCCTTCCAGCGCTACGCCGGCATCGACCTGCTGGCCACGGCGCCCGATCCGCAGGCGCCCGATGCCGGGGCGCTGGCCGACGCCGCGTCGCGCGCCGGCATCGCGCCGCACGCCCGCGACACGTGGGAGGACCTCTTCTTCCGCGTCATGCTGGCGCGCATCGAGCCCAACCTGGGCGCCGGCCGGCCGACCCTCCTGTTCGACTATCCCGTCTCGATGGCGGCGCTGTCGCGGCCCAAGCCCGACGATCCCCGGCTGGCCGAGCG
>JAHCJT010000350.1 GCA_026126245.1 Alphaproteobacteria bacterium | reverse complement strand
CGCCCAGCAGCTCGAGCGCCGCGTCGCGTTCCGCCGCGCCATGAAGCGGGCGGTGCAGTCGGCCATGCGCCTGGGCGCCGGCGGCATCCGCATCAACTGCTCCGGCCGGCTGGGCGGCGCCGAGATCGCCCGCATGGAGTGGTACCGCGAGGGCCGCGTGCCGCTGCACACGCTGCGCGCCGACGTCGACTACGGCACGGCCACGGCTTTCACCACGTTCGGCACCTGCGGCGTCAAGGTCTGGGTGTTCAAGGGCGAGATCATGGCCCACGACCCGATGGCCCAGGACAAGCTGGCCGCCGAGGCCCAGCAGGGCCGGGCCTGACCGGAAGGTAGTTCGCCGCCATGATGAGTCCCAAGAGAACCAAGTACCGCAAGGCCTTCAAGGGCCGCATCAGCGGCGCCGCCAAGGGCGGCACGACGCTGGCGTTCGGCGCGTTCGGCCTCAAGGCGCTGCAACCCGAGCGCATCAGCGCCCGTCAGATCGAGGCCGCCCGCCGCGCCATCACGCGCCACATGAAGCGCACCGGCCGCGTCTGGATCCGCCTGTTCCCCGACGTGCCGGTGTCGAGCAAGCCGGCCGAGGTGCGCATGGGCAGTGGCAAGGGCGCGCCGGAGTTCTGGGTGTGCCGCGTCAAGCCGGGCCGGATCATGTTCGAGATCGACGGCGTGCCCGAGCCGGTGGCCAAGGAGGCCTTCGCGCTGGGCGCCGCCAAGCTGCCGATCAAGACCAGGTTCATTAGCCGCGCGGCCGTGGGAGGCGCATGATGAGCGAAGCGTCGGACCTGCGCGCCAAGACCGTCGACGAGTTGAAGACCCAGCTCGTGGACCTGCGCAAGGAATCGTTCAACCTGCGGTTCCAGAAGGCGAGCGGCCAGCTCGACAACACCGCCCGTATGCGGCGCGTCAAGCGCGACATCGCGCGCATCCGCACGGTGCTGACCCAGAAGACCGGCGATACCGCCCGGGCGCGCCGGGCGCGCGCCAGGGCGACGCCGAAGGCCGCAGGCTAGGAGCCCAAGATGCCGAAGCGAATCCTGCAGGGCGTCGTCGTCAGCGACAAGATGGACAAAACCGTCGTCGTCGAGGTCGAGCGTCGCATCCAGCACCCGATCTACAAGAAGTTCATCCGCCGCTCCAAGCGGTACCACGCGCACGATGAGTCCAACGCCATCAAGGTGGGGCAACGGGTGCGCATCATCGAAAGCCGGCCCCTCAGCAAGACCAAGCGCTGGGTGGTCGTGACGGAGGCAGCGGCGTCCTGACGCCGCCGCGGGGAGCAGAACAATGATCCAGATGCAGACGAACCTTGATGTCGCCGACAATTCCGGCGCGCGCAGGGTGCAGTGCATCAAGGTGCTGGGCGGTTCGAAGCGCAAGACGGCCACGATCGGCGACGTCATCGTCGTGTCGGTCAAGGAGGCGATGCCGCGCGCCAAGGTCAAGAAGGGCGAGGTGCACCGGGCCGTGATCGTGCGTACGGCGCGCGAGATCCGCCGGCCCGACGGCAGCGCCATCCGCTTCGACAGCAACGCCGCGGTGCTGATCACCAAGCAGGACGAGCCGATCGGCACGCGCATCTTCGGACCGGTGACGCGCGAGCTGCGCGCCCGCAAGTTCATGAAGATCATCTCGCTCGCCCCCGAGGTGCTGTAAGGAGCGCCGATCCATGTCGAAAATGAAGATCAAGAAGGGCGACCGGGTGATGGTGGTCACCGGCCGCGACAAGGGCAAGCAGGGCGAGGTCGTCCGCGTGCTGCCCGAGGAGAACCGCGTGGTGATCGCCGGCGTCAACATGCGCCAGCGCCACAAGAAAGCGCGCGCCGCCGGCGAGCAGAGCCAGATCGTGTCGTTCGAGGCGCCGATCCACGCCTCCAACGTGGCGCATATCGATCCGGCCAGCGAGCCGGGCAAGCCCAGGCCGACCCGCGTCGGCTTCAAGTTCCTCGACGATGGCCGCAAGGTGCGTGTCGCGCGCCGCTCCGGCGAACTCATCGACCGTTGAGGTGAAGGACATGGCCAGCCGTCTGCAAGAACACTACGAGACCGCGATCCGGCCCGCGTTGAGCCAGGAATTCGGGTACCAGAACCCGATGCAGGTGCCGCGGCTCGACAAGATCGTGATCAACATGGGCGTCGGCGAGGCGGTCGGCGACCGCAAGGCGGTCGACAACGCCGCCGCCGAGCTGGCGCTGATCAGTGGCCAGAAGGCGGTGATCACCAAGGCGCGCAAGTCGATCGCCACCTTCAAGGTGCGTGAGGGCATGGCGCTGGGCTGCAAGGTGACCCTGCGCCGCGACCGCATGTACGAGTTCCTCGACCGGCTGGTGAACATCGCCCTGCCGCGGGTGCGCGACTTCCGCGGCCTGAACGGCAAGTCGTTCGACGGCCGCGGCAACTACGCGCTGGGCCTGAAGGAGCAGCTCGTGTTCCCGGAGATCGACTACGACAAGGTCGACAAGGTCCGGGGCATGGACATCATCATCTGCACGACCGCGCAGAGCGACGCCGAGGCGAAGGCGCTGCTGCGCGGGTTCGATTTCCCCTTCCAGAACTGAGGGGCGGAGACGGTCACATGGCCAAGACAAGCATGGTCGAGAAGAACAAGCGTCGCGAACGGCTGTCCAAGCAGCACCTCGCCAAGCGTTCGGCACTGAAAGCGGTCGTGATGGACCGCAGCCTGCCGATCGAGGAGCGGTTCGAGGCGCAGCTCAAGCTGAACGCCCTGCCGCGCAACGGCGCGCGCATCCGCATTCGCAACCGCTGCGAGCTGACCGGGCGCCCGCGCGGCGTCTACCGCAAGTTCAAGCTGTCGCGCGTCGGCCTGCGCGATCTGGCCTCGCGGGGCCAGCTGCCGGGCGTTGTCAAGTCGAGCTGGTGAGACGGAGAGACCGATCATGGCAATGAGCGATCCCGTCGGTGATATGCTGACACGGATCCGGAACGGGCAGTCGGCCCGCCTGGACTCGGTGACGGCGCCCGCCTCGCGTCTGCGCGCCAACGTGCTGGACGTGCTGCAGCGCGAGGGCTTCATCCGCGGCTTCTTCGAGGAAGAGCTGCGGCCGGGCGTGCGCGAGCTGCGCATCGAGCTGAAATACGACAACGGCCGCCCGGTCATCCGCGAGATCAAGCGGGTGTCCAAGCCCGGCCGCCGCGTGTACTCGAAGATCGCCGACCTGCCCAAGCACTACAACGGGCTGGGCATCTCGATCCTGTCGACGCCGCGAGGCGTGATGTCCGACAACGAAGCCCGCGCCGCCAACGTCGGCGGCGAGGTCATCTGCAAGGTGTTCTGACCATGTCACGCGTCGGAAAATACCCGGTTCCCATCCCGGCGGGCGTCACCGTCGACGTCGCCGGCCAGATGGTCAAGGCCAAGGGCAAGAAGGGCGAGCTGTCGATGCACGTCGCCGACGAGATCTCGGTCGCCAAGGAAGGCAACCGGGTCACGGTGAAGATGCGCGAGGACAGCCGCCGTTCGCGGGTGCTGTGGGGCACCAGCCGGGCGCTAGTGCGCAACCTGATCCAGGGCGCGCACGAGGGCTACACGGTCAACCTCGAGATCGAGGGCGTCGGCTACCGCGCCGCCGCCGATGCCAAGGCGCTGAAGCTGCAGCTCGGCTTCAGCCACGAGATCGTCTATCCGATCCCGACCGGCATTGGCATCAAGACGCCCAAGCCGACCGAGATCGAAATCAGCGGCGCCGACCGGCAGCGTGTCGGGCAGGTCGCCGCCGAGATCCGCGCGTTCAAGCCGCCGGAGCCCTACAAGGGCAAGGGCATCAAGTACGCGGGCGAGCACATCCTGCGCAAGGAAGGCAAGAAGAAGTAGGATCGGAGCACGAGGATGGCCGAAAATCTCTTTGAGCGGCGCCGGCGGCGCGTGCGCTTTGCGCTGCGCAGCAAGGGCGGCCTGCGCCCGCGGCTGAGCGTGTTCCGCTCCAGCAAGCACATCTACGCCCAGGTCATCGACGACGCCAAGGGCCACACGATGGTCGCCGCCTCGTCGGCCGATCCGGAGCTCAAGGGCAAGCTGAAGACCGGCGCCGACAAGGCGGCGGCGGCCGAGGTCGGCAAGCTGCTCGCCGCCCGCGCCGTGCAGGCCGGCGTCAAGCAGGTCGTCT
>JAHCJT010000035.1 GCA_026126245.1 Alphaproteobacteria bacterium | reverse complement strand
GGCGGGTCGCCTTGATGGCACCGGCGAGGTGAATGACCGCGCCGGCGCCCCGCACCAGGCGGCGCAGCGCGGCCGGGTCGGCGAGGTCGCCGGTCACTAGCTCGATTGCGGCGGCATCGGCGAGCGGCAGCTTCGGCAGGCGGCGCACCAGCAGGCGCTGACGGATACCGCGCGCCGCCAGCGTCGCGGTCAGGTGCTGGCCGATGAAGCCGCTGGCACCCGTGACCGCGACCAGGCCGCTCATGGTGCGCCGGAGGTCGGGACCGGCGCCGCGCTCGGCTTGCGCCCGCCATTGCTGTAGGCCCCGGCCAGCCAGTTGGCGCGGGCCCGCGAGCGGCTGAGCTTGCCCGACGAGGTCAGCGGCAGGCCGACCGAAGGCAGGATCAATTCGACGTGGCCGTCGACGCCGACCGTCTCCTTGACCTTCTGGGCGATGGCATCGCGCAAGGCGACGCGCTCGTCGGCGTTCATCGGCCAGGCTTGCACGACGACCACGACCCGTTCGGTGCCGTCCTCCTCGGGAAGAGCGAAGGCGCAGGCATCGCCTCGGCGCAGCGGCGCGATGGTCTCGACCGCCCATTCGATGTCCTGCGGCCAGATGTTGCGGCCATTGACGATGATCAGGTCCTTGGCGCGGCCGGTGACGACAATCTCGCCATCGCACCAGTATCCGAGATCGCCGGTATCGAGCCAGCCGTTGTCGAGCACGGCGGCGCTGGCCTCCGGCTCGCCGAAATAGCCCGGCATGATGCTGGGACCGCGCGCGAAAATGCGCCCGACGCGGCGCTCGCCCAGCGGCCGGCCCGCCTCGTCGCGGATCTCGACCGGATGGCCGGGCAGCGGCTTGCCGCAGATGACAAACTCGCGGGTGTTGGCGCCCGACGCCGGAGTCGCGACGCCACGCTCGACCAGCCCGGCGCGATCCACCATGTCGACCGAAAAGCCGGTGCTCAGCCTGGTGAACGACAGCGCAACGCACAGCTCCGCCATGCCGTAGCATGGCAGGAAGGCGCGGCGATCGAAGCCAAACGGCGCGAAGGTCTCGGCGAAGCGCCGCAGCACGGGCGCCTGGATCATGTCGCCGCCGATGCCGGCGAGCCGCAGGGCCGAGAGGTCGAGACCCGGCAACGACTGGGTCTGCGCCCGCCGCGCCGTGAGGTCGTAGCCGAAACTCGGGCTGTAGGTGACGGTGGCGCGCCGCTGCGAGGCCAGCGCTAGCCACTGCAACGGCCGACGCGCGAAGTCGCTGGAGGACATCACGTCGATCGATCGCTGGCCACACATCGCCGCCAACAGGAAGCCAACCAGGCCCATGTCGTGGTACCACGGCAGCCAGCTCACCGGGTGATCCTCGGCGCGCAGATCGATGCCATGCTCCGACAGCGTGCCATCGACGTTGGCCATCAACTGGTCCTGGCAGATATCAACGCCCAGCGGAAAGCGCGTGCTGCCCGACGAGAACTGCAGATAGCAACGCTGCCCCGGCCCCAGCGGCCGCAGATCGACGGCCTTCTCCGGCAGCGACTCGAATGCCGACATCGGTCCCGCCAGCCGCACCGCGGTGCCTTCGGCGGCGGTGGCGAGGTAGCCAGCCAGGCCATCGATCGCCAGCGCCGCCACGGCGCCCGAGGCGGTCAGTTGACGGCGGAGCTGCTCGATATAGGCATCGCGTGCGCCCAGGCCGGCCGGCAGCGACACCGGCACCGGCAACAGGCCGGCATACTGGGCGCCAAAGAAGGCGGTGAGGAATCCCGGCCATGTGTCGGCCGTGATCAGCAGCCGATCGCCGACGGCAAACCCCGCGCCGATCAGTCGCCGCGCGAACACATGGGCTCGCTCGCGCGTCTCCCGCCAGGATGGCGCCGCCGACAGCCGGCCGCGGGCGTCGAAGAAGCTGACCCCTGTCTCGCCCAGCGCCGCGTAGTCGAGCGCCTCGGCGAGGCAGCCGAACCCCCCGCGCCGGTACGGTAGAGCGGCATTTCGAGTCGGCGTCGGAGTCATCTGGCCTTTGAGCAGCGTGACATGCGCATCCCGGCCGCCCTGGGGCGGTCCTGCGCGGGTTGTCGGAAGCGGCGGTCGTGTAGCAAATGCCGTCCACGCTCACAAGCGAGGGCCGGCCGGCGCGTGCGTTGCCGGCCAGGCCGGCGTATGATGAAACAGTCGGTATTTGCCGCGCCGACGCTCAATCCCCGCTCCTCACTCCTGCCGCAATTCCTCTCCAATCGATCCCGGCAATGCCCTCGCCTGCACCGTTAATTCCGACCGAGCCGGGACGGCGACCCTGGTTTCATCGCATGTGGGCCTGGCGGCAGGACGCCACGCTGAGAAAGCTCTACGGCAACATCGCCAAGCTGTTTTCCGGTCACGCGCTGAGCGCCGTCATCGGGCTGGGCGCGATCTGGTTCACCACCGCCGGCCTTGGGCTCTGGCAGTTCGGCATCCTGACCGCGATCCTGAGCTTTACCAGCCTGGTGGGCAACACGCTGAAATTCTCCACCTGGGAAGCGGTGGTGAAGTACGGCGCCGATGATCTGGCACGCGACGATCCCGAAGCCTTCCGGCGGCTGATTGCGTTCAACACGCTGCTCGACTTCGGTACCGCCGTCGCGGCGCTGGTGGTCTGTGGCGGCCTCGCCCATTTCGTGCTGCCGCTTATCAAGGTGCCGCACGAGTTTTTGCACTACGCTTTGTTCCTCAGCCTCAGCGCCTTTTTCACTGTCAGCGCGACGCCATTGGGCGTGCTGCGGCTGTTCGACCGCTTCGGTCTGCTGGCCGTCGCAGAACCGTTCGGACCGCTGGTGCGGCTGGGGCTGTGCGCGCTCTTCTATCAGCTCGGCTGGGGTATCTGGGCGTTCGGGGCTGCCTACCTCGCCTCGTCGGCGGTCGACCGCGCGATCATGATCTGGCTGGGTTGGCGCGAACTGTATCGCCGCGATCTGATGCCCGGCTGGCGCCACCTGCTGACGCGACACAGCGAAGGGCATCCCGGCCTGTGGAAGTTCGTCATCGCCAACAACATGCGCATCTCGCTGGGCGTCGTGACCAAGCAGTCCGACGACATGATCGTCGCGGCGTTCACCGGACCGGCCGGCGCCGCCTTGTGGAGAATCGCCAAGCAGATCGCCTCCGTGCTGGGCGGTCCGGCGCGGCTGTTCGTGGTATCGATCTATCCGCAGCTTGCCCGGCAATGGAGCGCCCGCGATTTTCGCGGCTTCCGGCGGCTGGTCGTGCGCAGCAGTGGCACGTCGGCGGTCGGCGCGCTGCTCGTGGTGTGCCTGTTCGCGCTGATTGGCCAGACGCTGCTGGACCTGATGTTCTTCAAGCCGACGCAGCATCATTTCGTCGAGGCGTTCGTGCCTGGCCTGCTGCTGATGGTATCGCGCGTCGCCACGACCCTGATGTCGCCGTTCGCGCCCGCACTGCTGGCCATGGGCCGCGCCATACGCAACCTGAAACTGGCCACGCTGCTGGCACTCATTTCGGTGCCGGTGCTGGTGCTGCTGACATGGCAGTTCGGGTTGGCCGGAGCGGCCACGTCGCGCATTCTTGCCGAGGTCCTCACCGCCATGGTGTTCGGTTGGACGGTCATCCGCTCGATCAACGCGCGCATTCGCAGCACCCGTAGCGAAGCTGCGTCTGCCCCCGAACCGTCGCCTGCCACCGCCGCGCCCTAAGACAGCAGCCCGCGCAGGCGTTCGATGACCGCCGGCAGTTCGTCGGGCGGCGTTGTTGTCGCCGCCAACGGCTCGCCCAGCACGTGCACGTGGTGATCGCGCGCCAGCGGCCGCCACACCGCCGTGATGTCGCGCGGCAGCACGATCCAGCCGGCGGCGTGCAGGGCATCGATCAGCCGCCGCGGCAGCAGGCCGAGCAGTGCCCGTGGCAAGCGCTCGCGCGGCCCGTCGTCGAACGGCACCGGCGCCACGGTCACCGGTTTGCCGGTGCGGCAGGCCTCGGCAAGCATCGAGGCACTGTCGCCGGTCACGATAATCCGGTCGGCCAGGCCAAGAATCGCCGCGTAGGCATTCGATGTGTCGCCCGCCTGCCAACGATGGGCCAGCAACGGCGCCGAGATTTGCGACAGCAGCGCGTCGGCCGCATCGGGCGGCGTGCGGCGGCTGGTCACCGCCAGCACCGATGCGCCGAGGCCGCGCGCCAGCAAGTCGACCAGCCGCCCGATGGTGCGGCCGGTCTCGGTGTCGAAGCGCAGCGGCCTGGCGCGCCCGCCGATCAGCAGGGCCAGATAGGGCGGCTTCAGGGTGGCCAGGCGCGCTGCCCACGCTGCCGCCGCTTGCGCCACGGCCGATGCATCCATGCGATTGAATGGCAACCGTACCGGCAGCACGTTGGGCCGCGGCGGAAGGCCGTATTGCGGTGTGGCGATGACCAGGTCGAACGCCGCCAATGGCCCCCACGGCCGTCCGATGTTGACCAGCCGCGCACGGGCGCCGCTGCGGGCGCGAATCCAGCGCGCGACCGGGGTGGCGCGCCGCCCGGCGGACAGCACGATATCTGGCCAAGGTGGTACCAGGCCGGCCCCCCCGGCATCGGCGAGCGACAGCACCGAGGCCCCCAGCAGGCGGTTGGGCAATCGGTACAAGCCGTTGAATTTCAAAGTCTTTTCGACGACCGGCCAACCCAGGGCACGGCCCAGCAGGCGGAGCTGCGCAGCATCGCCACCCTTGTCGCCGGTCAGCAGCCATACAAGCGGCGCGGCGCGCCCGTCAGCGGTCATGGCAGGCCTTGTAACCGACCCGGGTGCGCGTCTCCACAGGCGCGGTTGCCGGTCAGGCCCTGCGGTTGACAGCGCCGGGGCCGGTCCGGATAGTGCCGGCGTGCGGCGTTATCCGGCGGTCGGCGCAGTCCGAGGCTCGGAGCGTCGCGCGTTTTTTTGGTGCCCGCCGCCAGCAGCACGATGGAGGATCGCGTGATACCGGCCGTGATGCCGACGTACGATCGCAAGGACGTCGCCTTTGACCGCGGTGAAGGCTCCTATCTCTACGCGCTGGATGGCCGACGATTCCTCGATTTCACCTCGGGCATTGCCGTCAACAACCTGGGGCACTGCCATCCCCATCTGGTCAAGACGCTGCAGGAGCAGGCCGCCAGGCTGTGGCACACCTCGAACCTGTACCGCATCGCGCACGGCGAGCGCCTGGCGCAGCGGCTGGTCGAGAACTCGTTCGCCGACACGATGTTCTTCAGCAATTCCGGCGCCGAGGCGATCGAGGGCGGCATCAAACTGGTGCGCAAGTACCAGTACGTGAACGGCAAGCCGCAGCGCTACAAGGTGATCTGCTTCGACCAGGCGTTCCATGGCCGCACCGGGGCGGCGCTGGCGGCGACCGGCAACGCCAAGTACCTCGAGGGCTTCGGCCCCAAGGCACCGGGCTTCGTGCATGTGCCGCTCAACAACAGCAACGTCGTACGCGACGCCATCGACGACGAGACCGCCGCCATCCTGATCGAGCCGATCCAGGGCGAGGGCGGCGTGCGTTCCGGCGCCGGCGAGTTCCTGCGCGCGCTACGCCAGATCTGCGACGAGTTCGGCCTGCTGCTGTTCTTCGACGAGATCCAGTGCGGCTTCGGGCGCACCGGCCGGCTGTGGGCGCACGAGTGGTTCGACGTCAAGCCGGACGTGATGGCCGTCGCCAAGGGCATTGGCAACGGCTTTCCGCTGGGCGCCTTCCTGGCGACCGAGAAGGCGGCGGCCGGCATGGTGTTCGGCACCCACGGCTCGACCTATGGCGGCAATCCGCTGGCCACCGCCACCGCCAACGCGGTGCTCGACATCATGCTGGCGCCGGGATTCTTCGAGGGCGTGCGCGAGCGCGCCGACTGGTTCCGACCCAGGCTCGAGGCGCTGGTCGCCAAGTATCCCAAGGTGCTGGCCGAGGTGCGTGGCAGCGGCTTCATCACCGGCCTGCGCTGCCATGTGCCGAGCGGCGACATGGTCAACGCGCTGTTTGAGCGCCAGATGCTGACCGTCGGCGCCGGCGACAACGTCGTGCGCATCTACCCCTCGCTGATCGCACCCAGGGCGGACCTGGAGCACGGCCTGTCGATCATCGACGATGCCTGCCAGGCGCTGACGGCCAAGCTCGCCGCGGCGCAGCCGGCCGGAGCGGCGCATGGGTGAGCCGCGGCACTTTCTCGACCTTGACCGGCTCGACGCGAGCCAGCTGCGACACATCCTCGACCGCAGCCGCGACTACAAGCGGGCCCGCGGCAACGGCGGCCACGACCAGCCGCTGACCGGCAAGACGCTGGCCATGATCTTCGAGAAGCCCTCGACGCGCACGCGCGTGTCGTTCGAGGTCGGAATGCGCGAGCTGGGCGGACGCACCATCATGATGGGCACCGCCGACACGCAGCTCGGTCGCGGCGAAACCATCGCCGACACCGCCCGCGTGCTGTCGCGCTACGTCGACGTCATCATGATCCGCACCACTCGGGAAGACAAACTGCTGGAGATGGCGCAGTTCGCCACCGTGCCGGTGATCAACGGGCTGACCGACCGCACGCATCCCTGCCAGCTGATGGCCGACGTGATGACCTTCGAGGAGCATCGCGGCCCCATCAGGGGCAAGGTCGTGGCCTGGTCGGGCGACGGCAACAACATGGCGACCAGCTGGATCCATGCCGCCGCCCAGTTCGACTTCGAGCTGCGCATCGCCTGCCCGCCGGAACTGAAACCGCCGGCCGACGTGCTGGCGTGGGCGGCCGCGCGTGGCGCGCGGGTGCGCGTGGTGCACGACCCGGCCGAGGCGCTGGACGGCGCCGATTGCGTCGTCACCGACACCTGGGTTTCGATGGGCGACGAGGACGAGGCCAGCTTCGGCCGCCGCCACAACCTGCTGCGCGCCTATCAGGTCGACAGCCGGCTGATGCAGCTGGCGAAAAAAGATGCGCTTTTCATGCATTGTCTGCCGGCGCATCGTGGCGAAGAGGTCACGGCCGACGTCATCGACGGGCCGCAATCCGTGGTCTGGGACGAGGCCGAGAACCGGCTGCACGCCCAGAAGGGAATCCTGGCCTGGTGTCTGGACCAAGCCTGAGCGGGCTGGTCGGCCGCACGGCCGTTGACTATATCGGTCAGGGAATGCGTCGCGATGGGGCGACGCCGGATCTGCGCCCATCGGACATGCGCGTGGCGGCGCGTCCAGTGCGTGCAATGGGATTTGTCGAATGAGCTCTGCGTTTCAGCGTTCAGTTCCCGCCACCGGCGACGACTGCGTGCTGCCTTTCCAGCTGGCCGCCCTGGGCGTGCGGGGCCGGGCTGTGCGTCTGGGACCGGCCGTCGACACCATCCTGACGCGGCACGATTATCCCGAAGCCGCCGCCGCCTTGCTCGGCGAGGCGCTGGCGCTGGGCGCGGCGCTGGCCTCGTCCCTGAAATACGACGGCATCTTCACCCTGCAGCTGCGCGGCAACGGACCGATCCGCCTGCTGGTCGTCGACATGACGTCGGAGGGCGCACTGCGCGGCTATGCCCAGGTCAATGCCGATCGTCTGGCCGCGGTGCTCGCCGAGACACCGTGCGATCCCGTCTCGCTGCTGCCCGCCAACCCGGTGCCGCGCCTGCTGGGCAGCGGCCATATGGCCTTCACCGTCGACCAGGGACCAAAGACCGAGCGCTACCAGGGCGTCGTGGCACTCGATGGCCCGACCCTGACAGCCTGCGCGCATCACTATTTCCGCCAATCCGAACAGCTGGCCGCCGGGCTCATGCTGGCAGTCGGGCGCGACAACGGCCGCTGGCGGGCCGCGGCTCTGGCGCTGCAGGCGCTGCCCTCGGCTCAGTTCCTCGCCGAGCTGGACGCCGATGAGCGCGAGGAGCGCTGGCGCCGCGCCGTCGTGCTGCTGGGCAGCGCCACCACAGCGGAGATGCTCGATCCGGCGTTGCCGGTCGAGGCGCTGCTGCTGCGACTGTTCCACGAAGACGGCGTGCGCACCTTCGATCGCCGCGCCGTGCGCGACCAGTGCCGCTGCTCGCGCCAGCGCATCGACCGCGTGCTGCGCACCATCCGGCGCAGCGAGCTCGATGACCTGCGCGACGCCGGCGGCCGGGTGGTGGTGACGTGCGAGTTCTGCGCCGCCACCTATCGCTACGCCGACGCTGATCTGGACGCCTTGCAGATCGCCTGAAACAACCGGCCGCAACGCCGGTCTTGTGCCACCCCCGGCCGGTGTCGCGCCGCCGTATTGGCGCCGTAAACGGGCGTACACTGCGCCGTCATGATGTCGGCGCTCGACCGCCCCGTCCGCATCAGTCCCGGCGCCGTGGTCGCGGTCATCGGGGCGATGGCCATGCTGTTGGCCGCGCCGGCGTCCGCCCAGCAACCATCGCTGGCGCCGCAATCGACCGCGCCGCAGAGCGCCACCATGCCGCGCGAGGCGCCGCCGCCGCCCATGACCGCGGCGCCGGCCAAGCGCCGGTCGTTCGATTTCTCGGTGCCTGATTTCGGCTCGGCGCCATTGCGGCTAGATGTGTCGCGCATCGAGGTGGTTCAGGCCTACGCACCGCCTCAGCAGGCGCCCAACGTCGAGCACCGCATGATGGTCTCCCCGTTGGCCACGATCGACGACTGGGCGCGGCGCCACCTCGAGGCGGCGGCGCCCGGGCGCGATGATTCGTCGGCGGTATTCGTGATCGAGGACGCCAGCGTGGTGGGCGAGAAGATCGCCAGCCGCAAGGGACTGATCGAATCGCTGATCCGCTCCGACTCCGACAAGTTCACGCTCAGGCTGGCGGTATCGTTGCAGGTTCGCGACCGGCTGGGCGCGACCGTCGGCAGCACCAGCGCGCAGTCGACCGCCTGGCGTACCGTGCCGGAGGACATCAAGGACACCGAGCGCTCGGCGGTGTGGCACGAGCTGCTGATTGCCGCGATGGACAACCTCGTGCCGCTGTTCGAGGCCAACGTGCGCGCCTACCTGCCGCGCTTCGTGAAGTAGCGCGACGTCGCCGGCGTCCGGCTTACCCGTCGCCCGCCATGATGGTGGCTTCCGACGGCGGTGGCCCGGCGCGGCCGGTTTCCCTCATCCCCGCTCGGCCCACTCGATCATGCGATCGAGGAAGGCATCACAGGCCGCGAGCTGCGAGGCGAGAATGAACTCGTTGGGCTGGTGCGCCTGGGCGATGTCGCCGGGACCGCAGACGACGGTCGAGACGCCGGTGCCCTGGAAGATGCCGGCCTCGGTGGCGTAGGCCACCATGGTCGAGTCGTTGGCGCCGCTCCAGGCGCGCGCCAGCTGTTCGGCCTCGCCGCGCGCCTCGCCCCGGAAAGCCGGCACCACGAAGCGCGGCGTCATGACGATGCGGGCCGACTCGTGGCGGCGCCGCATCGCCGGCAACAGCACCTCGTCGATATGCGCCTGCACGCGGCGGCGCGCCTCATCGGCATCGTCACCGGGGATCTGGCGGTACTCCCAGATCAGGCTGCAGTCGCGCGCCAGGATGTTGCCGGCAGTACCGCCGCTCAGGGTTCCGACATTCATGGTGCCCCAGGGCGGCATGTAGCCGTTGTCGGTGGCGCGGGCGGCGAACTCCTCCTGCAGGCGGTTGATGAAGTGGATCAGCTCGCCGGCGAAATGGATGGCGCTGACGCCCAGGTGGGTCATCGACGAATGCGCCTCGAAGCCGGTGAACGCCACATGGTAGCTGTTCTGGCCCTTGTGGCCCTTGACCGTGCCCATCATCGTCGGCTCGCCGATGATGATGGCGCGCGGCCGCTTGACGCTGCCCATCAGGCGCTCGGCCAGCGAATGGGCGCCCAGACAGCCAACCTCCTCGTCGTAGCTCAGCGCGAAGTGCACCGGCTGCTTCAGCCGCGCCGCCTTCAGGCGCGGTACGGCAGCCAGGGCACAGGCGATGAAGCCTTTCATGTCGCAGCTGCCGCGGCCGTAGAGCCGCCCGTCCTTCCCGGTCAGCGTCCACGGATCGGTGTCCCACGGCTGGCCGTCGACCGGCACGACATCGGTGTGGCCCGACAGCACGACGCCGCCCTCGACGTCGGGGCCGATGGAGGCATAGAGGCTGGCCTTGCCGCCGGCTTCATCCGGCACCAGCGTCGCCGTGACGCCGTGGCCCGCGAAGTAGTCGCGCACCCAGTCGATCAGGGCGCGGTTCGACCTGGCCGACGTGGTGTCGAAGCCGACCAGACGCGCCAGCATGTCGCTCGAGGTCTGCAACGTCATGCGGTTGACCTTCTCGCCGTGCACGCAGCGGTGCCGGGGCTGGCGCGGCGTCTCACTGCCGCTCGGCCCATTCGACCATGCGGCGCATGAAGCTCTCGCAGGCGGTGATCTGCGAGGTGAGGATGAATTCGTTGGGCTGGTGCGCCTGGGCGATGTCGCCGGGGCCGCACACCACTGTCGGCACGCCGAGCGTACGGCGGAAGATGCCGGCCTCGGTGCCGTAGGGCACGCTGCCGACCACGTTGGAGCCCGACCAGGCGCGCGCCAGCGCCTTGGCCTCCTCGTTGCCCTCGGGCGAGAATGGCGGCGTCGAGGAGCGCGCCTCGGTAACGATGTTGGCATCGGGATGCCGGCGGCGCATCGCCGGCAGCAACGTGTTCTGCAGGTAGTCGTGGGCGCGGCGTTCGATCTCCTCCTGGTCGTCGCTGGGCAGCAGGCGCGAGATCCACAGCAGCGTGCACTCGCGCGCCAGGATATTGCCGGCCGTGCCGCCCTGCACCGTCCCGACATTGATGGTCGACATCGGCGGCATGAACTCGCTGTCCTTGGGCGCCCGCGCCTCCAGTTCGGCCTCGAGCCGGTTGAGAAAGGCGATGAACTCGCCGGCGAAATGGATGGCGCTGACGCCCAGATGCGTCATCGACGAATGCGCCTCGACGCCGGTGAACGTCGTCACGTAGCCGCGCGCGCCCTTGTGGGCATGCACCACCGTCATCATGGTCGGCTCGCCGATGACGATCACGTGCGGCCGCGGCACCGTGCCGGCCAGCCGTTCGGCCAGCGAATGGGCCCCCAGGCAACCGACCTCCTCGTCGTAGCTCAGCGCGAAATGGATCGGCACCTTCAGCTTCGCGCGCTGGAACTGGGGCACCATCGCCAGGCCGATGGCCGAGAACGCCTTCATGTCGCAGGTACCGCGGCCGTAGAGCTTGTCGCCCTTCTCGGTCAGCGTCCACGGATCGGTCTCCCATGGCTGGCCGTCGACCGGCACGACGTCGGTGTGGCCCGAGAGCACGACGCCGCCTTCCCTGGCCGGCCCGACGGTGGCGAACAGGTTGGCCTTGCTGCCGTCCTCGTTGGGCACCAGTGTCGAGTCGACGCCGTGGCCCTTGAGATAGTCGCGTACGTAGTGGATCAGCGCCAGGTTGGAGTCGCGAGAGGTCGTGTCGAACGCCACCAGGCGGCGCAGCATTTCCCTCGAACTCACGACTTCTCCCGGCATTGAGCGTACTCCCTGGCAACCGTGGACGGCCGGGCGACCGGCCAAGCGGCGATATCCGCATGCCCGCCGGTCCGAATCAAGCGATGCGCACGCCGTGGCACGGGCTGCTTGCGCGGGCGGCGGCAACGGGATCACCATCCGCCGACGAGCGTCTTGGCGCGGGGGGGAGCGACCGATGAAACACAAAGCAGCCGCGGCCTTGGCCGCCGCCGCCCTGAACGCACTGACGGCCTGCGCGCCGCCGCCGACCGGCGGCCAGGGTCCGGGCCCACAGCCAGCCACGGCGACACGGCCCGACCTGGAACGCATCCGCACGATCGTCGTGATCTATCTCGAGAACCGCAGCTTCGACAATCTGTACGGCCTGTTTCCCGGCGCCGATGGCATCGCCAATGCCGGCACCGCCGCCCTGCAGGTCGACAACGACGGCAAGCCCTACACGTGGCTGCCGCCCATCGTCACGAAGCGGCGGGTCGGCGACCATGAGGTCGGCGACCCCGACACGCGCTTCCCGAACAAGCTGCCCAACCGACCCTTCCGGCTCGATCTGTTCGCGCGATCCGGCCTGGATGCCCTGCATTCGGACATGACGCATCTCTTCTATCACCAGCAGGCGCAGATCAACGGCGGCAAGATGAACAAGTTCGCCGCCGTCGACGAGAATGGCCTGGTGATGGGCTACTTCGACGGCAGCAAGCTGCCGATGTGGCGCTACGCCCGGCAGTTCACCCTGGCCGACAATTTCTTCCATGCCGCGTTCGGCGGCTCGTTCCTCAATCACATGTGGCTGGCCTGCGCCTGCACGCCGGTGTTCCGCAATGCACCCGACAGCATCCGCGCCCGGGACGAAGGTCCCGGCCGCCTCGACAAGCGCATCCTGGTGACGCCCGACGGCTTTGCCGTGAACACGATCTCCTCGGCGATCGCGCCGCGCCATTCGTGGGCCAAGGATCCGCGCGAATGGCTGCCGGCGCAGACCATGCCGACCATCGGCGACCGCCTGTCGGAAAAGGGCGTGGGCTGGGCCTACTATTCCGGCGGCTGGAACGACGCGCTGGCCGGGAAGTCGGATCCGAAGGTCCGCTTCCAGGCGCATCACCAGCCTTTCGCCTATTTCGCGAACTACGGCCCCGACACCGAAGGTCGCCGCCGCCACCTCAAGGACGCGGAGGATTTCCGCCGCGACATCGCCGCCGGCACGCTGCCGCCGGTGTCGTTCTACAAGCCGGTCGGCGTGCGCAACGAGCACCCCGGCTACGCCGACGTGCTGAGCGGCGATCGCGAAGCTGCCGATCTCGTCAAGGCGATCATGGACGGCCCGCAATGGCCCGGCGCGCTGATCATCGTCACCTACGACGAGAACGGCGGCCAGTGGGACCACGTCGCACCGCCGCGCGTCGACCGCTGGGGGCCGGGCATGCGGGTGCCGGCCATCGTCATCTCGCCCTTCGCGCGTCGTGGCTTCGTCGACCACACGCCCTACGACACGACGTCAATCCTCAGGCTGATCGAGCTGCGTCACGGCCTGGCACCGCTCGGCCCGCGCGACGCGCGAGCCTACGACCTGACCAACGCGCTCGACCTGCGCTGATGGTGCTCCGTCGCGCCGATCAGGCGTAGCCCCCGGCGCCACCCCGACCGATCATGGCGAGAAACTCGCGGCGGGTTGAGGCGTCGTCGCGAAAGGCGCCGAGCATGCGGCTGGTGACCATGGCAACGCCCGGCTTGCGGATGCCGCGCGTCGTCATGCACTGGTGCGCCGCCTCGATGACGACGGCGACGCCGCGCGGCTCCAGCACCTCCTGGATGCAGTTGGCGATCTGCGCCGTCATCTTTTCCTGGATCTGCAGCCGCTTGGCATAGGCTTCGACGACCCGCGCCAGCTTGCTGATGCCGACCACGCGGTGCGCCGGCAGGTAGCCGACATGCGCCTTGCCGATGATCGGCACGATGTGATGCTCGCAATACGACTCCAGCCGGATGTCGCGCAGGACCACCATCTCGTCGTAGCCGTCGGTCTCCTCGAAGGTGCGCGCCAGAATCTCGCGCGGATCGTCGGCATAGCCGGCAAAGAACTCCTCGTAGGCGCGCACGACACGCTCGGGCGTGCCGATCAGGCCCTCGCGATCGGGCTCGTCGCCGGCCCAGCGGATCAGCGTGCGCACCGCTTCCTCGGCCTCGGCGCGCGACGGCCTCGCCTGCGACGCAGCAGCCGCAGCCAGACCCGGGACGGGTTTCTTGAGCACCTTGTTCATCCCCTATCCCCTTCCTGGCGACACCCCTCGCCGCCGCCCTAGTTCAGCGTGCGATGTTCCTGCGACAGTTCCGAACGATGCTCCCGCGGCAGATCGAGCGAGAACGTCGGGATGCGGATGTCGAAGCGCTCGCCGTTGGCCGCCACCATCTGATACGTCCCGGTCATGAAACCGGATGGCGTGTCGAGCGGACAGCCGCTGGTGTACTCGAACGACTTGCCCGGCTCGATCATCGGCGTCTTGCCGACCACGCCGGGACCGCGGACCTCGTCGCGCTTGCCGCGGGCATTGGTGATCATCCAGTGCCGGCTCAGAAGCTGCACCTTTTCGGTGCCGCGATTTTCGATCCGCACGGTATAGGCCCAGACCCAGCGGCCCTCGTCGGGCTCCGACTGGTCCTCGAGATAGGTCGGCGCCACCGTCACCCGAATGGCGCGCGTTTCCTCACTGAACATCCTGCACTCCGTAGCCGTTGCCAGCCATCGTCGAGAGCGATTCTATCGCCGCCCGCCGTCCATCGCCAGACGACCGATAGCCCCTGTGGCCTGTCCGAACGCAATAGATGGGATAGCGCCGGGCGCGTTCAAGCGCGCGATGCGGAACTGTCGCCTCGTAGTACGACCACGTCGTGTCGTCAGATCGCGAAAATCAGGCAGGTGGTCGTGCCATGCGCCAGCAGCTTGCCGGCGGCGTCGGTCAGGCGCCCTTCCGCGGTGGCAATGCGGCCGCCGACCTGGATCACCTTGCCTTCGGCCCGCACCGGCCCGGTGTGCTCGCTGAGGCCACGCACGAAGTTCACCTTGACCTCGACCGTGGTGTAGCCCTGGCCGGCCGCCAGCGCGCTGTGCACGGAACAGCCGAGGCAGGAGTCGAGCAGGGTCGCGACATAGCCGCCGTGCACCGAGCCCATCACGTTGAGGTGCTCGCGCGTCGGCGTCGCCTCGAAGACGACACGCCCGAACTGGGCCTCGACGATGTCGCCGTTGAACACGCGACACATCGGCGCCGTCGGCAGGCGGCCGTCGCACAGTGCCTGCAGCAGCTCGAGCCCGGACATCGCGCGCACCTGCTCCAGCGGCACGACGCCGTAGCGCGCCTCCAACGTGCCCCGCGACGCAGCTGAATCAGGCATTGAGACCCCCTCGACCCGATAACTGTGTATATACACTTTTCCATTCCGGCAGCGCAAGACCTGCGCTATGCTGCACATGGCTTCGACCCTTTACCTGGAAATCCACGGCACGGTCGCCGACGGCAATGAACGAGCCGGCAAAAACCGACACACCTCGCGAACTGCAGCCACCGCAGTGCACGTTGCTGCGGCTGCGCCGTACGACCCGTCGCGTGACCCAGATCTATGACCACCACCTGGCGCCGCTGGGACTGCGCGTCACGCAGTATTCCCTGCTGGGCAGCCTGATGGGACAGCCGCCGATGCCTATCGGCAGCTTCGCCGAAATGATGGGCATGGATCGCACGACACTGACGCGCAACCTGCGGCCCTTGATTCGGGCCGGGTGGGTCGACCTCGTGGCCGGCGAGGACCGCCGCCAGCGCGCCGTGATCCTGACGGCCGAGGGCAAGGCGATGTTCAAGCGCGCCGTGCCGCTGTGGCGTCAGGCCGAGAGCGCGCTGCGCGCGGCCGTCGGCAGCGACGCCATCGGCCAGCTGCAGCGTCTGCTCGACCACTCGCTGGAGCGCGTCAGCGCGACGGCCTGAGGCGCGCCGCGCCGCGTTCAGAGATTGGCGTCGAAGAAGCCGTACTCCAGCTCCATGGCACGGCGGTAGGCCGCCTGCACCGCCGGCGTGTCGCCGGCATGCCAGTCGAGCAGGCCCTCCAGCGTGTCGGCCAGCGCCCCGAACTCGGGCGCCGCGTAGGTTCGCACCCATTCGGCATAGGTCGGTGCGACCGGGCCCTTGGCGAGTTCCTGGCCCAGGAAAGCATAAAGCCGCATGCACGGCGTCATCGCCGCGGTCGTCAGGCCGACACCGCCCATCCGCGCCAGCTCGATCAGGAACTCGGTATAGGCGCGCGTTGCCGGCGCCGGCGTGACGTTGGCGAGGTCGACCTGCCAGCGCTCGGCGTAGGCGGCGTGCAGCTTCAGCTCATCGATGACGCCGGCGATCAGGCCGGCGAACGCCTGCAGGTCGGTGCGGGTCGTGGATTGCGCCAGGCAGTAGGCGTAGGCGCGCGCGAAGGCTTCGAGGAAATAGGCGTCTTGCGCCACGTAACGCCGGAAGCTCTCGACCGGCAGACTGCCGTCGGCCAGGCCGCGCACGAACGGATGCGCCAGCACGCGCTGCGCCCAGTCGGTGTTGGCCGCCCACAGTTTCTGCGACAGGTTCATGCGAGATCCGCTGCGCCTCCCCCGGTGTGGCGGCGGATGCTACGCAAGTGCCGCTCAGCCCGCCAGCGCCTGCACCAGGTCGTCGATCACGTCCTGAGGATCCTCCAACCCGACCGACAGCCGCACCAGCCCGTCGCCAATGCCCAACTTGGCGCGCTCGGCCTCGCCGATGCGCTTGTGCGTGGTCGTCGCCGGATGCGTCACCAGGCTCTTGGCATCGCCGAGATTGTTGGAGATGTCGATCAGCCGCAGCCGGTTGAGCGTCTCGAAGGCTGCCCATTTGCCGGCCTTCAGCTCGAAGGCGACGATGCCGCCGCCAGCCGGCATCTGCCGCATCGCCAGCGCATGCTGCGGATGATCGCTGCGACCGGGATAGAGCACGCGGGCGATGGCTGGGTGACCGGCCAGCGCGTCGGCCACGCGGGCGGCGTTGGCGCTGTGCCGCTCGACGCGCAGCGACAGGGTCTCCAGGCCTTTCAGCAGCACCCAGGCGTTAAACGGGCTGAGCGACGGGCCGGTGTTGCGCGTGATCGGCTGCAGCTGGTCGAGAATGTAGGCCTTGGGACCGAGCACCGCGCCGCCCAGCGTGCGGCCCTGACCGTCGATGTACTTGGTCGCCGAATGCACCACGATATCGACGCCGAATTCCATCGGCCGCTGCAGGATCGGCGTGGCGAAGGCATTGTCGAGCACCACCTTGGCGCCGGCGGCGTGCGCCAGTTCGACCACGGCCCGGATGTCGACGATGTCGAGCATGGGGTTGGACGGCGTCTCGAACAGCACCGCCTTGGCCGGCTTCGACAGCGCCGTCTTCCACGCGGCGAGGTCCTTGCCGTCGACCAGCTCGCTTTCGATGCCATAGCGCGGCAGCAGCTCGGTGACGATGTAGTGGCACGAGCCGAACAGCTGGCGCGCCGCCACGACGCGGTCGCCGGCGCGCAGCAGCGCCAGCAGCGAATAGAACACAGCCGCCATGCCGGTGGCGGTGGCGCGGCAGGCCTCGGCGCCCTCCAGCGCCGCCAGCCGGTCCTCGAAGGTCGAAACCGTCGGGTTGCCGAAGCGCGAATACTGGAAGCGGTCCAGCGTGCCGGAGAACGCCGCCTCGGCCTCCTCGGCGCTGCCGTAGACGTAGCCCGAGGTCAGGAACAGCGCCTCCGATGTTTCCTCGAAGTCGCTGCGCCGCAAACCGCCGCGCACCGCCCTGGTCTGCGGCCGCCAGCCCGCAATGCCCTCGTCCTGTCGCGTCTCGATGCGCCGCCCGCGGAAATCGCCGTCCATCACGCCCTCCCGGGTCGCGCCGGCCGCAGCCCGCGCAACGAAAAAGCCCCGACCGATCAAGGGCGGGGCTTTTTCGAAAGCGCTCCCGACCTTTTAGCGGTTTTTTACGTGGCCGCAAGCCGGTCGGCTTCAAATCCCACGTCGGCGCCGTTCATACAGGCGGCCCGCCGCCGGCGCAAGCGTGATTCGTGTCCGGCGTGGTCCGACCAGAGCGCAGCCGGCGCCCGCCGCAATCGGAGCGCGGGCCCGGCTCTGCCGCCGACGCAACGAGAGTGCCGCGCGCGATCCATCGCGAAACGCCAGCCGCCATCGCGCACGCCTGCAGCGGTACAGCGCGCCGCGCCATGTCTTGCATCGCGCACAGGGCAGGCGCGTGCCGGACGCTGCCGCCGCCTGCCTTCTCCCCGGCGCAGCGCCGCGCTAGGCTCGCCGCCAAGCATCGGCACAGCGACGAGAGGGAGGAGATCATGAAGAGCTATGTCTACGCCGGCGTCGCGCAGTCGTTCGGGGCGGACGCCAGCACCCCCATGTCCGGCGTCTATCGCCTCGAGATCGGCGGCAACCGGTGGGAGTCGCTGGCCGGCGGCCTGCCCGACAAGGTCGAGGCGCGCTGCATCGTGCTGCATCCCGGCGCGCCCAACATCGTCTATGTCGGCACGCAGGCCGGCCCCTATCGCAGCACCGATGGCGGCGACACCTGGACGGCGATGCAGCTGCCGGGCAAGGAACGCCTGGTGTGGTCGCTGGTGCTGCATCCCAAGGACCCGCAGACGATCTACGCCGGCACCCAGGGCACCACGATCTACCGCAGCCGCGACGGCGGCGCGACGTGGAAGGAACTGTCGCCGCCGGCGCCGCACGGCATGGTCAAAATGAGCTTCCCCTGCCGCGTCATCCGGCTGGCGATCGACCCCAACAAGCCGGACGATCTCTATGCCGCGCTGGAAGTCGGCGGCGTCATGCACAGCCGCGACGGCGGCGACACGTGGGAGGGCTGCAACGAGGACCTGCTGCACCAGGCCGAGCAGCCGCGGCTGAAGAGCAAGATCGTCAGCGACACCGAAACCGAAGGCATGATGGATTCGCACGCGCTGGCCATCAGCCCGGCGCTGCCGGGCACGGTATTCCTGGCCAACCGCATGGGCCTGTTTCGTACCGACGACAGCGGCAGGCACTGGAAGGAACTTAACATCGGCCGCTTCTCGCCGCTGACCTATGCCCGCGACGTCACGGTCTCGCCGCACGATCCGAAGACCATGTACGCCGCCCTCAGCATCGCCGCCGTGAGCGACGCCGGCTCGCTCTACCGCAGCCGCGACCTGGGCGAGAGCTGGCAGCGCTTCGATCATGACGTGGCGATCGAGAGCACGCTGATGATCGTCGCGCCCAGCGCCTCCAATCCCGATCGCGTGTGGTGCGCCGCGCGCCGCGGCCAGGTGTTCGGCACCGAGGATGGCGGCAAGACCTGGCAGCAGCACCAGCTGCCGGGCGGCGTGCAGGGCGTCTACGCCCTGGCGGCCGCCTGACAGCGGACGGTGATCCGTCGCCAGCCTGTGTCCGGCGCCGCGACGGGTGAGGTCAGCCAGTGGTGGCCGCGAAGACGCGCGCGTAGTTGCCGCCGAGAATCTTGCCGGCGTCCTCCGGCTTGAAGCCGGCGTCGAGCAACGCCACCGCCAGTTCCGGCAGCCGGCTGTAGCTGTCGAACGCGGACGGTGAGAGCAGCCCCAGCATGTCGCTGCCGATGCCGACGTGGTCGATGCCGACAGTATCGACCATACGCGCCATGCCGCGGGCATAGGCCGCCATGTCGGGAAAGATCGGGGTCGGCGGCCAGATGCCGATCACGCCGCCGGTCTGGGCGATGATGCGCGCGTGGTCGGGCGAGATCAGCCGGCTGCGCGGCCCGGGCTTGCCGCTCAGCGACGTGTGCGACAGCACCAGCGGCTTGCTCGTCACCGCGGCGACCCGCTTCACGAGATCGAACGTGCCATGAGCGACATCGACCACGACGCCCAGGCTGTTGCAGGCGCGCACCACATCCGCGCCAAAATCGGACAGGCCGCCGTGCTGCGGCGGTTCGGTCTGGATGTCGCCCAGTTCGTTGACGCGGTAGTGCGTCAGCTGGAGATGGCGAAGCTGCCAGGCCGCGGCGGCTTCATGCAGCCGCTCGATGCGTCCCTCCAGAAAGTCGGCACCCTCGGCGGAGATCACCACGGCGGGCCCGCGACGGCGCGCCTGTTCCATGCTTGCGCCGTCCGTCACCACCGCGAGTTCCTGCCGGCGCACCAGATCAATGACCCGCCCGAAGGCAAGCCGTCCCCAGGCGTAGAGCTCTCCGGGTTCGGGTACGCGCGTCGGTACGATGCGCCGCTCCGGCAGAATACGCGTCACCGGCGTGTCGGCCACCATCGCCAGGCAGATCAATGACATGCCGCCCTGACGCATCGGCTCGGCAACGGCTTCGAACGGGCTGCGGCTGGCGACCCGCGCCATGCCGAGGATCCGTCCGGCATGACTGTGAATGTCGACCGTGACGGTCCGCGCGATAAGCTGCCGCGCAGCTTCCAGTCGTTCCGCCCTGTCGGGTCTTTCCTGCGGCCCGGGCAAGTCGCTGGGACCTTGCGCGGCGGCGCCGGTAGCATAGAGCAGCGGCGCGGCAGCAAGCACCATGCGGCGACTGAGTCCGACGCCGTCGTCGGGCCGCGGCAAGTGCGCCACGATGACCGCATCACGCATCTGCCACCGCCAGCCGGCCGGATCGTCATCTGCCAGGCGATGCCAGCGACCTGCCAGACGCACGGGGCAGGACGGCACGGCCAGCGGCTCGCGCGCGAAGACTTCGATCGCCCGGCGCGGATCGCCCGGCAGGCAACTCCAGCAACAGACGGGCTCCGGCGTCAGCAGGAAATAGGCGTGACGTTCCGCCGGCTCGACCGGCGCCATCCAGCCGACGATCTCGGCCTCGTCGCCCGGTGCCGCATCGGCTGCGTCACGCGCCAGGTCAGACCAGTCCAGCCCGCGTGACGGCGGGCGCACGATACGCGACACGGCGGCGCAATCCTTCGACGGAGGGGGCGCCATTGAACCCCGCCGCCGCGGACCGATCAATGCCCGCGGCGCCGGCCAAGTGCCGCCGTGCCAGCACGCAGGCGATCTTCCGCCGGCCGCCGCAATATGCCCAGATGACCCGTCCTGATTTTGGCCCGGAGGGCGTCATGCCGGCCCAGCGATTTGACTTCCCCAACGGCCGCGGCGATCAACTGGCGGCGCTGCTCGACCTGCCCGACGGTCCGCCGCGTGCCTACGCCCTGTTCGCCCACTGCTTCACCTGCGGCAAGGACGTGCTGGCGGCGGCGCGCATCGCGCGCGGCCTGACGCAGCAGGGCATCGCCGTGCTGCGCTTCGACTTCACGGGCCTGGGCGCCAGCGACGGCGAGTTCGCCAACACCAACTTCTCGTCCAACATCGCCGATCTGCTGGCGGCGGCCGAGCATCTGCGCGCGACGCACGCCGCGCCCCAGCTGTTGATCGGCCACAGCCTCGGCGGCGCGGCGGTGCTGGCGGCGGCCGCCGACATCTCCGGGGTGCGCGCCGTCGTCACCATCGCCGCACCCAGCGATCCGGGACACGTCACGCACCTGCTGGGCGACAAGCTGGCCGACATCGCCGCCAAGGGCGAAGTCGAGGTCACGCTGGGCGGCCGGCCGTTTCGCGTCCAGCGCCAGTTCCTCGACGACGTGACGCATCACCGGCTGAGCGACCGCATCGCGCGGCTGCACAAGCCGCTGCTGGTCCTGCACGCGCCACGCGACGAGATCGTCGGCATCGACAATGCCAGCGCCATCTTCACGGCCGCCAAACACCCCAAGAGCTTCGTGTCGCTGGACGACGCCGACCACCTGCTGAGCCGGCCGCGCGATGCCGCCTATGTCGCCGACGTCATCGCGGCCTGGGCAAGCCGCTACCTCGCGCTGGCCACCGCAACCGCCAGCCCCGAGCCGCAGCACGGCGAGGGCGTGCTGGTGGAAGAGACCGGCGGCGGCCGCCTGCAGCAGCGCGTCGTGGTCGGCAAGCACCGGTTGCTGGCCGACGAACCGGTCTCGGTCGGCGGCGCCGACAGTGGCCCGGATCCCTACAGCTTTCTGCTGGCGGCGCTGGGCGCCTGCACCAGCATGACCCTGCGGCTGTACGCCGAGCGCAAGAACCTGCCGCTCGAAGGCATCTCTGTGCATCTGCGGCACACCAAGATTCACGCCGCCGATTGCGAAGAGTGCGAGACAAAGACCGGCAAGCTCGACCGCATCGACCGCGAGATCGTGCTGCGCGGCCCGTTCGACGCAGCGCAGCGCCAGCGTCTGCTGCAGATCGCCGACATGTGCCCGGTGCACCGCACGCTCACATCGGAAATCCAGATCCGGACCAGCGAACGGGCCTGATCAGCCGACCGGCCTGGTGCCCACGGCACAGTGCATGGGGTGGCCCATGAACAGCAGGCCCTCGTCGCGGGCCGTGCCGGTCAGCTCGTGCCAGGTGGCGATCTCGTCCGGCGCCAACAGCGACAGCACGTGGTCCTCGCGGTAGCGCCAGATCGGCCCCTCGGGCCGGTCGAGCGTGACCAGCGTGGGGAAACACACCAGGTCGCGCAGGCCGGCCCGGCGCATGCGGCGGTAGAGGCTGGCGTCGGCCACCCCGGTGGCGCCGACCGACTGCGGCGGCACGTCGATCTTGCGGCGGATGTCCTCGGGTGCCGGCAGGTTCCACCACTGCGGCATGTCGATGGCGCGCACGATGACACCGACGCGACCGCCCGGCCGCACGACCCGCATCAGTTCACCAATGGCGCGGTCGGCGTCACATTCCTCCAGCACGGTGATGGAAAAGGCGCACTCGAACGACGCGTCATCGAACGGCAGCTTCTCGGCGTTGCCCTCGACGAAGCGGATACGGCCGTCCAAGCCGTCGGCCGCCGCCAGCGCCTGGGCCTCGCGCAGCAGGAAGGGATTGGTGTCGAGCGCCGTCAGGCGCTGGCCCGGCGTCAGGCGACGCGCCAGCAGCCGGTCGAGCGAGCCGGCGCCGCAACCGACATCGAGGATCGCCGCCGATTCGGAAGGTGCCAGCGTGTAGATGAGGGTGCCGAACATGGCGCGATAGGTCGGCGCCCGCGCCCTATCCTCCAGTGCCGCGACACCGCCCAGGTGCGGTCCGCCCAGCACGACGACGCTGTAGCGCGCCGCCAGGCGCGGCACGATCGGCGCCCATTGCGAGGGCGCCAGGAAGAACGGCAGCAGCACCAGCGCCGGCCCGCTGCCCTCGACGCGCCAGGTGATGCCGGCATGCGTACCCGCGCGCGCGGCCATGCGCGGCGCGTCGGCGGCGATGCCGCGCGCCGCCAGCCGGTCGAAGAAGCCGGTCATCGCCGCCACGAGCGCATCGCCACGGTCGACCGCCACGTCGGCCCAGCCCGGCGCGTCGTAGCCCTGCAGCACGACCCGTTCGGCGCCGGCCAGGCGCTCGGCGGCGCGAGTCGTGGCACCGACCGTCGGACCGCTGGCGCCTGAAATCATCAGCAATTGCCCGGCAACGCCGGCAAACGGCGCCGGATCGAGCCGCGTCGGCACGCAGGCGACGATGCCGGCCAGGCGTGCCGGCGCGCCGCGCGCCAGGCCGGCAATGTCGGCCGGCACCTGCGTGGCGACATGCGCACGGCCGATGCCGAGGTGATCGAACAGCGCCGCCAGCCGCTCGGCCGACGACATTTCCATTGCGCCGGTCATCCTCCGATCCTCGGCACACACGCGGCATTGGGCACGGGCATGGCCACGTTGCGGGTTCCTGCGCTCAATCTTCGTAGGCGATCGGCGTCGTATCCGCCGCGTCGCGGTGCCATGCCCAGTAGAGATCGCGGATCCGGCTGGTGACGGCGCCCGGCGCGCCGTTGCCGAGAATGCGGCCGTCCAGGCGGGTCACCGGCATCACGCCGCCGGCGGTCGAGGCGATGAAGATCTCGTCGGCATCGCGGAACTCGGCCAGGGTCACCGGCCGCACCTCGATGGCGATACCTTTGCGCCGGCACAGATCGATCACCGTCTGGCGCGTGATGCCTTCCAGCACGCCGCTGTCGGGCGTGACCACGACGTCGCCGATCACGGCGAAGGCGTTGAACCCCGGCCCTTCGGTGACGGTGCCTTCCAGGCTGGGCAGGATCACCGTGTCGGCGCCGGCGTCGTAGGCCTCGAACAGGGCGCGGTCCATGTCCAGCCAGTGGTAGTTCTTGACCGTCGGATCGACCGACTGGGGTGGAATGCGTGGCCGCGTGGCGATGACGGCCGACAGGCCGCTGCGCTGCTTCTCCGGACTGGCGATCCAGACGAAGGGCAGCGCATAGGCCATGAAGCGGTTGCGACACTGGCGCAGGTCGCGCACGCCCGGCGGCGGCCGGCCGCGGGTGCACACCATCGCGACATAGGCCTCGCGCAGGCCGGTGCGGCGCACGCATTCCATCAGGATGGCGCGGATGGCATCGCGGTCGTGCGGGATCGCCATGCGCAGCGCCGCCATGGACTTCAGGAACCGGTCGAGATGATGTTCCAGCCGGAAGAAACGGCCATCCCAGACATGGACCACGTCGTAGGTGACGTCGGACCGTGTGAAGCCGTAGTCGAGCACCGACACGCTGAGCTGCTCGACCGGCACGTAGTCGCCGTCGGCGTAGCCGACGCCGGTCGGCATCAAGGGACGCGCCGCCGGCGCGGCGCGAGCGGTCGTGCTGTCGGGCATGGCGGCGGCTCCGGGGCACTGTGAGCGGACAGCCAGCATGCAGAGCGCCGGGGTGCGCCGCAAGCCGGACGGACCGTGCGCAGCGGTCGATCGCCCCGCGTGTCGGAACGCAATGGCACGCCCGACCCGGGGCGCTGGTCTCGCCCGGTCCGCCGCGTGAGCGGATCGGTTGACCGCGCCCGACGTGCCGCGCATCGTTGCGTCAGAACAAGAGACGCGCCGCGGGAGAAAACGTCGATGTCGACCCATGCAGCCGCGGGCTGGCGCCCGTCGGCGACACTGCCTCGGAAGCCGGCCTCATTCGCCGGTGTCGCACGCGCCGAGATGCTCGAGCGGGCACGCAGTCTGGTGCCCGTTCTGGCCGAGCGTGCGGCCGAGTGCGAGGCACTGCGCCGCCTGCCCGATGCGACGGAAGCCGATCTGCACCGCACCGGTCTGTTCCGCATCGTGCAGCCGGCGCGCGTCGGCGGCGCCGAGCTCGATGTCGGCGTATTCGTCGATGTCTGCGCCGAGATCGCGCGCGTCTGCCCGTCGACCGCCTGGAATCTGGGCAACCTCGCCAGCCACCACTGGATGCTCGCCTACTATCCGCCCGCGGCGCAGGACGAGCTATGGGACGTCTCGCCGGACGTGCTGATCGCCACCTCGCTGGTGTTTCCCGCCGGCCGCGGCCGCAAGGTCGACGGCGGCTACCAGGTGTCCGGCCGCTGGCCGTTGTCGTCCGGCGTCGACAACTGCGACTGGAACATGCTGGCCTTCATGGTGCGGGAGCGCGACGACGGGCCGCCGGTCGACCAGCGCGTCGCGCGGGTGCATCGCTCGCAGTACGAGATCATCGACACTTGGCAGGCCGTCGGCCTGTCGGGCACCGGCTCCAACGACGTGGCGATCAAGGACCTGTTCGTGCCCGACTACCGCACGATCACGGCCTGGGCGCTCAACGGCAAACCGCACCCCGGCTCGGCCACCAATCCCGGGCCGCTCTTTCGCCTGCCCTTGCTGGCGCTCGGTCCCTATGTGCTGTCGGGCGTGATGCTGGGTTGCGCCCGTGGCGCCTACGAGATGACAGTCGGCGCGGCACGCAAGCGCAACGCCACCACCACCGGCCTGCCGGTGAGCGGCAGCCAGACGATCCAGATCAAGGTCGCCGAGGCCGGCGCCCGGATCGACGCCGCCGCGCTGATCATGCGGCAGGCCTGCGATCACGCCATGGCGGTGGCCCAGGCCGGCGCCGAGGCGGCGCACGCCGACAAGCTGCGTTACCGGCGCGACGCCTTCTTTTCCGTGCGGCTGTGCCTGGAGGCGGTCGATATCCTGATGGGCATCGCCGGTTCCGGCGGCCTCTATCTCGGCAATGCCATGCAGCGGCTGTTCCGCGACGCGCACGCCGCCAACGCGCACATCATGTTCTCGCCCGACGTTCAGGGCACGCTGTTCGGCCAGCACGAGCTGGGCATGGCCGGACCGCCGCCGCTGCTGTAGGCGACGCGCGATCAGGTGCGAACCGAGCGCGGGCGCCGGCCCGGGCCGGTGCTCTAGCTCTTGGCCTTGACGGCTTCGCGCATCTTGGTGAGCGTCGTGCGCGGCGTGATCTGC
>JAHCJT010000349.1 GCA_026126245.1 Alphaproteobacteria bacterium | reverse complement strand
GTGTTCCTGCGCAACGAGCGCGAGCAGTCGGCCTACAATTTCGAGCGCGCCGACACCGAGATCCTGTTCCGCCATTTCGCCGACGCGGAAAAGGAGTGCGCGGCGCTGCTGGGCGACGCCAATACCAAGCTGGCGCTACCGGCCTACGAGCAGTGCATCAAGGCCAGTCACGCCTTCAATATGCTCGATGCGCGCGGCGTCATCAGCGTCACCGAACGCCAGGCCTATATCGGCCGCGTCCGCGCGCTGGCCAAGGCCTGCTGCGAAGCCTGGCTGGAGGGCGGCGCGTGAAGCTCGCAACGTCGTTCCATCCCCGTGCCGTGGGGAGGCAAGGTCGCCTGAACCATGGCTAAGCTCCTGCTCGAACTGCTGTCGGAGGAAATCCCGGCGCGCATGCAGGCGCGTGCCGCGCAGGACCTGCAGCGCCTGGTGACCGACGGGCTGGCAGCCGCCGGCCTGGTCTATGCCGGCACGCGCGGCCTCGCCGGGCCGCGGCGCGTGGCAGTGGTGGTTGACGGCCTGCCGCGCATCCGGCCTGACGTGACCGAGGAAAAGCGCGGCCCGCGGGTCGGCGCGCCGGACAACGCTATCAAGGGGTTTCTCAAGGGTGCCGGGCTGGCCTCGCTCGACCAGGCCGAGAAGCGCGCCACCGACAAGGGCGAATTCTGGTTCGCCGTCAGTCACAAAAAAGGTGGACCGACGGCCGAGATCCTGCCGCAGATCCTGCTCGACGCCATCAAGGCACTGCCGTGGCCCAAGTCGATGAAGTGGGGCAGCGGCAGCTTCGCCTGGGTAAGGCCGCTGCACGCCATTCTGGCGTTGTTCGACGGCAAGCCGCTGGTCGGGCAGCTTGACTTGGGCGGCGATATGCGGCCGCTGAGATTCGGCAACCGCACGCGCGGCCATCGTTTCCTGTCGTCGGGCGAGATCACGGTCGACGAGGTGGCCGGCTACATCCGCCAGCTGCGCGCCGCGCGCGTCATTGTCGATCCGGTCGAGCGGGCCGCCGTGATCCGCGCCAAGGTCGAAACGCTCTGTATCCAGAACGGTGTGCGGCTGCGCCATGACGAGGCGTTGCTGGACGAGGTGACCGGTCTGGTCGAATGGCCGGTGCCCCTGATCGGCAGCATCGACGCCGCCTTCATGGATCTGCCGCCGGAAGTGCTGGTCACCTCCATGCGGACCCACCAGCGCTACTTCGCGACCCTGGACATCGACGGCGCGATGGCGCCGAAATTCGTGGTCGTGGCCAACATGATCACCACGGACGGCGGCACCGAGATCATCGCCGGCAACGAGCGCGTGCTGCGCGCGCGGCTGGCCGATGCGCGCTTCTTCTGGGACCAGGACCGCAAGGTCGAGCTGGAGGACCGGCTGCCGGCGCTGCAGCAGATCGTCTTCCACGCCAGGCTGGGCACGCAGTTCGAGCGTGCCGAGCGCATCGCGCTGCTGGCCCGCGAGATCGTTGCACAGGAGAAGAGCGGTTTCTTCAAGGACGTCGATCTCAACCAGGTCGAGCAGGCGGCGCGGCTGTGCAAGGCCGACCTCACCAGCGGCATGGTCGGCGAGTTCCCCGAACTGCAGGGCGTCATGGGCCGCTACTACGCGCGCCACGAGGGCCTGCCGGCGGCGGTCGCCGACGCCATTGCCGAGCACTACGCGCCGCAGGGACCCAACGACGTCTGTCCCAAGGCGCCGCTGTCGGTCGCTGTGGCGCTGGCCGATCGCATCGACTCGCTGGTCGGCTTCTGGGCGGTCGACGAGAAGCCCACCGGCTCGCGCGATCCCTTCGGATTGCGGCGTGCCGCATTGGGCTCCATCCGCCTCGTCACCGAGAACAGCCTGCGGTTGGATTTCGATCGTCTATTCGAGGCGGCCGAGCGCGGCCACAAGAAGAAGGCCGATCGCCGGGATCTGATGGCTTTCTTCGCCGACCGGCTGAAGGTGCAGGTGCGTGAGCAGGGCGTGCGGCACGACCTGGTCGATGCCGTCTTTGCGCTGGGCGGCGAGGACGATCTGGTGCGGCTGCTGGCGCGCGTGAAGGCGCTGCAGGCCTTCATCAGCACCGAGGACGGCCGCAACCTGCTGGTCGCCTACAACCGCGCCGCCAACATCGTGCGCGCCGAGGAGAAGAAGGAGAAGGGGCTGGCAGGCAAGCTCGCCGGCGGCGTCGACACGGCGCTGCTGCAGGCGGTCGAGGAGAAGGCCGTGGCGGCGGCGCTGGAATCGGCCGACGCGCGCGCCCTGCCGGCACTGGAGAGCGAGGAGTTCACCGCCGCCATGACGGCGCTGGCGGAACTTCGGGCGCCGATCGACGTTTTTTTCGACAGGGTCACCGTCAACGCCGACGATGCGGACCTGCGCCTCAACCGCCTCAAGCTGCTGAACCGGATTCGCGCCACCGTCGACCGCGTCGCCGATTTCTCGAGGATCGAGGGGTGACGGCTGCCGTCCGGTCAGTGCCGGCGCGCCGGCGCAGTGTATCATGGGGCGGCTGGTTCCTTGGCGCCCGTCATATTTCGAGAGATGTTCGATGACGAAATGGGTCTACGGCTTCGGCGGCGGCAGGGCGGACGGCAAGGCCGAGATGCGCGACCTGCTGGGCGGCAAGGGCGCCAACCTGGCGGAGATGTCCAGCATCGGCTTGCCGGTGCCGCCCGGCTTCACGGTGACCACCGAGGTCTGCACCTGGTACTACGCCAACAACCGCGCCTATCCGGCCGAGCTGAAGGCCGAGGTCGCGGCGGCGCTGGCCCAGGTCGAGAAGATCGTCGGCCGCAGGTTCGGCGATGTCGACAACCCGTTGCTGGTGTCGGTGCGCTCCGGGGCGCGCGCCTCGATGCCCGGCATGATGGACACGGTGCTCAATCTCGGCCTCAACGACACCACCGTGCTGGGGCTGGCGCGGTCGTCCGGCGACGAGCGCTTCGCCTACGATTCCTACCGCCGCTTCATCCAGATGTACTGCGACGTGGTGCTCGAGGTCGATCACCACAATTTCGAGGAAGTGCTGGAGCAGAAGAAGAACGATCTCAACGTCTTCCTCGACACCGAGCTGAAGGCCGAGGACTGGAAGGACGTCATCCGGCAATACAAGAAGGTGGTCGAGCGCGAGCTGGGGCGGCCGTTTCCCCAGGACCCGCAGGAGCAGCTGTGGGGCGCCATCGGCGCGGTGTTCGGCTCGTGGATGAACCAGCGTGCCATCACCTACCGCCGCCTGCACGACATCCCGGAAAGCTGGGGTACGGCGGTCAACGTGCAGGCCATGGTGTTCGGCAACATGGGCGAGGACTGCGCCACCGGCGTTGCCTTCACCCGCAATCCCTCGACCGGTGAAAACCTGTTCTACGGCGAATACCTGGTGAACGCCCAGGGCGAGGATGTGGTGGCCGGCATCCGCACGCCGCAGCAGCTTACGGTGCAGGGCAAGCAGGCGCAGAAGTCGGACAAGCCGGCCATGGAAGAGGTGATGCCGGAAGTCTATCGCCAGCTCGCCGAGATCCGCGACCGGCTGGAGCGCCACTACCGCGACATGCAGGACATCGAGTTCACGGTGCAGTCCGGCAAGCTCTACATGCTGCAGACGCGCAACGGCAAACGCACGGCCAAGGCGGCGCTGAAGATCGCCGTCGACATGGTCCAGGAAGGCCTGATCGACCGCAAGGAGGCGGTGGCCCGCATCGCGCCGGCGTCGCTCGACCAGCTGCTGCACCCGACGCTCGATCCGAAGGCGCAGCGCAAGGTGATCGCCAAGGGCCTGCCGGCCTCCCCTGGCGCGGCGTCGGGCAAGGTGGTGTTCACCGCCGACGCGGCCGAGAAGCTGGGGCGCGACGGCGAGAAAGTGATCCTGGTGCGGCGCGAGACCAGCCCCGAGGACATCCACGGCATGCACGCCGCCCAGGGCATCCTGACCTCGACCGGCGGCATGACCAGCCACGCCGCCGTGGTGGCGCGCGGCATGGGCAAGCCGTGCGTCGCCGGCGCCGGCGACGTGCGCATCGACGCCAAGGCCGGCACGCTCAGCGTGCGCGGCACGACGGTCAAGGCCGGCGAGCCGATCACCCTGGACGGCTCGACCGGCGAGGTGAGGCTGGGCGTCGTGCCGACCATTCAGCCCGAGCTGAGCGGCGATTT
>JAHCJT010000348.1 GCA_026126245.1 Alphaproteobacteria bacterium | reverse complement strand
GTGGCGGGGCCGAAGGCGGCGGCGCAAGGCATCCGCAAGGCCGCCGACATCAACTGGAAGCCGGTGCACTACCTCAACAACGTCTCGGTGTCGGTCGCCGCCGTCATGAAGCCGGCCGGCTACGAAAACGCCCAGGGCATCATCACGGCGTCGTACCTGATGGACGCCACCGACAAGCAGTGGGACGACCACCCCGAGATGAAGACGTGGCGGGCCTGGATGGACAAGCACATGCCGACCGCCAACAGGGCCGACGCCAACCACATCTATGCCTATGCCGTGTCGACCCTGCTGCACGAGACGCTCAGGCGCTGCGGCGACAATCTGACCCGCGCCAACCTGATGAAGCAGGCGGCGAGCTTCCAGAAATTCCGCGTGCCGCTGCTGCTGCCCGGCATCCTGATCAACACCAGCCCGACCGACTTCTACCCGATCCAGGCCGTGCAGCTGCAGCGCTTCAAGGGCCAGACCTGGGAGCTGTTCGGCGAGGTCATGCACGCCGAGAGCACCTGAGCGACGCCGCCCGGCGCCGGACCCGCCGCCCCGACCGGCAACGCGATCGGCGGCGACAGCGCCGGAAAACACGCGCCGACCGTGGCGCGGGAGAAGTTGAATCCGTCTCCCGCGCCAGTGCCCATCCAGGCGCACGCCCGCCAACAGGCAAGGACCTTGCGACGATGACGGGCGCGACGGGCGGTGCCGGCGATCGCCGCTGCCGCCGGGCCTGAACCAGCATCGCAGGCTCCTTCGCGGCGCGAAGGACGACGGCACCAGCGGCAACATGCGTCCACAGCAACCGAACATGCCCTAGCCGCCCGGCATGGCCCGCGACTCCGGCCCCAAGATCGGCGCCATCGCCCGCCGCGGCGGCCGGCTGATCGCGTCATGCCAGGCGTGCGGACACAACACGTCGATCGATCCGCGGACCCTGCCCGGGCGCTACCTCGACATGAGCCTGCGCGATGTCCGCTTCCGCTGCTCGCGGTGCGGCGCGCGGGGCAACGTCACGGCGGCGTCGCGATCCTCGCGCACGACGCCGCCGCCGCCCAACCGGCAGCGCGTGCGCGAGCTCTACGGTCTGGGCCTGTACCTCGGCGCGCTGTGCGCCCACTGCCGGCCGATCCGCAACGTGCGCTTCGCGCCGGGCGAGATCGCCCGCCAGCTCGGCGAGCCGGATCCGCTGGTGCAGGACGCGGCCCGACGGCTCTGCTGTCCGCATTGCGCCGCACCCCTGCTGGTGTCGGTCGGATCGATGCAAGGCGATCGCGCCGGCAGGCGATCGGGCTAGAGCGTCCCGGAAGACGCCATCCAGCGGCGCGCGCTGAAGCGGGCGTCGCCGCCGCTACCAGGTCCAGCCGTCCGGCCAGCGCCGATAGACCGCAATGATCAGGTGCGGGCTGGTCGCCTCGCTGAGTTGCAGCGTCAGCGCGCCGTCGGCGGCCGCCACCTCGACGCTCAGGACCTCGCCGGGACATGCCGGATTGCGCGCCGCCAGGGCCTGCGGCAGAAGCCGATAGTCCTGCACCGCATCCACCCGCGCCGGGCCGGACAGGGCGATGCGGTAGCGGCCGGCGGCAATGTTCTCGATGGTGACGATGGCGCCGTAGCCGCCGTAGCGGCCCTCGCCGCTCCTGACCGGGTAGAACACCTCGGCGCTGGATCGCAGCGCCATCACGAAGACGCCTTCCTTGGGCATGGCGTCGCCGTTCTGGAACGTCGGCAGATGATCGGCGAACAAATCGGCCTGATGGCCCCTCGACCAGGCGTATTGTCCGCACGCCGGCTGCGCCGCGGCATCGGCCACGGCAAGGCGACAACCGGCGGCAACCGCTGCGACCAGCATCATGGCGGGACGGGCATGGGCGGCCATCGCGTCCTCTGACAGGATCGACGCGCGTCGGGGCGCCCGGCAATCATACGGCAATTTCCGGATGTTGCGAGCGCAACGCCGGGGGCGGTGCCGTCAGCGACGCACCCCGGCGCGGCAGGCGTCGGCGACGACGACGGGCGCACAAGCGCCGTCGCCGTCGCGTGCCATCAGGTGCGCTTGAACCCTTCGAGTTCGCTGGCGGCCCAGTCGAGCGTCTTCTGCATCGCCTCGCCCTGGGCGTAGCGCACGATCATCTTGGCCTGGATTGAATTCGCCCAGATCTGGGCGGCGATCGTCGGCGGCGCCGGCGAGCACGTAACGCCGGCGACCTGATCGCCGCCCTTGATCGGATAGTGCGAGATCGATCCCTTGGGCGGCCCCTCCTCGTCCCAGGTCTTGAAGTCGTTGAATTTCGGATAGGGCGGAATGTCGTAGCCCTGGCTGGCCGCCACCTGCTTCTCGGCGTTCTGCCGCGAGGCGAGGAACTGCAGCAGGCTCTTGGCCGCCGGCTTGTTCTTGGAGAAGCTCCACAGACCGTAGAAGCGCGGCAGGATCGGATTGAAGCGGCCCTTGGGTCCCTTCGGGAAGCCATGCGTCCAGCACTTCTCCGCCACCTGCGGCGCGTCGCGCTTGGCGACCGCCCAGGCGCTGGGCGGATTGAAGATCAGCGCGCCCTTGCCGGAGATCAGCCACTTGTTGTTCGACGCGTCGTCCCACGCCACCGCGTCCGACGGGCAGAAGGCGAACAGCCTCTTGGCGTAGTCCAGCACCTGTCGAACCGCGTCCGACTTGACCGTCACGTTGCCCTTGGCGTCCATGAGATCCGCGCCGTAGGCGAGGAACAGGGCGCCGACCCACTGGTTGGTGTCGGTCGTGCCGCCGAGCGGCAGACCGAAACCGAAGCCCGCCTTCTTGCATTTCTCGGCCGCGGTCAGGAAGGCGTCCCATGTCCAGCTCGCGTCCTGCGGCGGCTTGCCGGCCGGGTACAGGGCCTGCACGTCGATGCCGGCATACTCCTTCATCATGTCGAAGCGCGAGCAGCAGCCGAGCAGCAGCGTGCCGCGCGTCATCGGCACGCCCAGCCACTTGCCATCGATCTTGCCGAGATACGCGACCGCCGGATCGATCGGTCCGTTCTTCGCCACGATGCTGTCCATGAGGTCGTTGACCGGCTCGAGCCGCGCGCTGTACTGCGCCGGATCCCAGTTGGTGAATTCCATGATGTCGTGGCCGGACTGGGCCAGCGACTCCGCCGCCAGCGTCAGCAGCAGCTTGTTGCCCTGGCTGGTGATGTAGTCGACCTTGACGTCGACTTTCTCGCGATCCGCCCACTCCTTGATGATCGCCGTCTGGGCATCGTTGGCGCCGGGAACCCAGTGATCCCACAACCCGATGCTGAGGCTTCCCGCGGCGTTCGCGCCACGCACGAACGGCGCGCCAACAAGACCGATGGCCGCACTGGCGGCCACGACGCGACGACGAGACAGTTTCCTAGACTGCATGACAGTGATCCTCCCTGACCTTGCGCACACATGCGAACCGGTAGTCGCTGTTGTTCTTACGGTGCTACGCGCAGTCACTCGTGCCAGCGATGAAGGAAGCCCGGGCTCGCAACTTGTTCGTCTTATCGGCGAGGCCGGCAACCGCGAATGGCACGGGTTGACTGCGCGGCAGGGTTCGTCCAACCGAACGACTTGTCAACGCCCAAGTCGATCCGTGCAAGCACGCGCCGACGAATCGCGCATCGCGACGTGCTGCATCGCGCCACGATGCCGACGCCGCACCGCGGCGAGAGGCACGCGCCGCCGGCGCCTGTCAGACCGCGGTCAGGACGATGGCGTCAGATGTGTCGCTCAAGGCTCGACGGGCGAAAGCACCGTGGAATGAACAAGGTTGTCTATTGGCGGACCGGCCCTCGCGCATGGTCGCGATGGGCGATCGTCGCCATCTGCCTCTATACAGCCGTCGTGTCGGGGCTCGATGTCGCGGCGGTCGACCGCGGCGTCGAGGACACGACGCCGCTCGACTGGGGGTTGCTGGCGATCGAAGTGGTGGCGTTGTGCTGGTCGATCGCCCAGGCCCGCTCCTACCCCGTCGGCAGCGACCACCGCATCGCCTGGACGCTGTGCGTCGCGTTGTTCGCGATGATCGCCCTGAGCGAACTCGGCGACTGGCGCTGGGTGCGGCCGCGCGACCAGGACTTCATCTCCAAGCTGGCGCTGGCGCCGGCCGTGGCGCTGGGACTCTGGTTTGTCCTGGATCTCTATCCGCGCAACG
>JAHCJT010000347.1 GCA_026126245.1 Alphaproteobacteria bacterium | reverse complement strand
CATGGCATTTCGCCAAGCAAGGGCTACTACGCCACAACCGGCATGTCGCTGCGCGCCGACGGGCGTGCAGAGGCGGAGGACATCACGCTTGCCGCGCGCAATGCGCTGCTCAACATGATCGACTACATCGCCGATGCCTACAGTTTCTCGCGCGAGCAGGCGTACTGCCTCGCCAGCGTCGCCGTTGATCTGCGCATCAGCCAGGTCGTCGACGTGCCCAATATGACCGTCTCGGCCGTCCTGCCGCTCGACGTCTTCGACCGGTAGGGTCCCGGCGCGACGCGGGTTGCGGCTGCACCGAGAGTCGTGGGCCCCCGTCAGCATTCGGTCTTGTAATGGCGCCGGGACGGTCGACCGTGATTGCCGGTCCTTGACTGTCACGCGAGGATGACTCGGCGCGTCGGCACCCGGAATTTCCTCGCGTCGTCGAAGCGAACCGCCATAATGCGCGCCCAAGCCGCTGCGGGGTTCCGATGGCGATGTTTCCGTGCTTTTCCGCCGACTACAGCGAGGCCCGCGAGAAATTCCTGGCCGCTTCGCGCATCGCCGGCGCCGCGACAAGACGCTACGATACGCCGACCAAGGGGCCGCAAGGCGAATCGTTGTCAACCGATGTCGCGTGGCTGGGGCCGGACGACGCGCCCAGGGTGGTGGTGACGATTTCCTCGACACATGGCGTCGAGGGCTTCTGCGGCTCCGGCTTCCAGGTCGATTGGCTGGCGCGCAAGGGATCGGCGGCGTTGCCGCGCGGCACGGCGGCGCTGTTCGTGCACGCCATCAATCCCTACGGCTTCGCCTGGCTGCGCCGCGTGACGGAGGAGGGTAACGACCTCAACCGCAACTTCGTCGACCACACCAAACCGTATCCCGACAATCCCGGCTATGCCGAGATCGCCGATGCCCTCGTGCCGCCAGCACTCAGCGGGCCGGTATTCGAGGCCGCTGAAACCAGGCTGAAGGCCTACCGTGAGCGGGTCGGCGACGTGGCGTTCCATCGCGCGATGTCGGGCGGGCAGTATACCCATCCCGACGGCTACTTCTTCGGCGGCGGCGGCCCGTCATGGTCCAATCGCACGACGCACGCCATCATCGATCGCCATCTGGCGCGACGCCGCGACATCGCGGTCATCGACTTCCACACCGGGCTGGGACCGTTCGGCTACGGCGAGCTGATCACGCACTACGATCCCGAAACCGATGGCTCGAAACGCGTGCGTGCTTTCTGGGGCGAGTCGGTGACCGAGTCCAAGCGCGGCCAGACCGCCTCGCAGGCGCGCGACGGACTCGGCCACTACGCCTACAATCGGGCGCTGCCCGACGCGCGGCTCACGATGGCGACTTTGGAGTTCGGCACCTATGATCGCGACAGCGGTCGGCGTGCGTTTCGCGGCGATCACTGGCTGCACAAGTACGGCGATCCGCTGGGACCGGAGGCGGCCCCGATCCGGGCCGCCATGCGCAGGCAGTTCTACCCCGACACCGACGAGTGGAAGGAGATGGTGCTGTTCCGCGGCCATCAGGCCGTTCGTCAGGCCATCGCGGGGCTGAACGCCGCGCCACCCTGACGGCCAGTCGATCAGCACGGCCGATCCATGATCACGCGGCTGGCCATTGCGGGTTACCGGTCGCTGCGCGACGTGCGGCTGACGCTCGAGTCGTTGAACGTCGTCACCGGCGCCAACGGCAGCGGCAAGTCGAGCCTCTATCGGGCGCTACGTCTGCTGGCCGACGTCGCCCAGGGGCGCGTGGTGCAGTCGCTGGCGGCGGAAGGCGGCCTGGAATCGACGTTATGGGCGGGGCCGGAGTCGTTTTCGCGCGCGATGAAGCGCGGCGAGCAGCCGGTCCAGGGCACGTTGCGCCGGAACGTGGTCAGCCTGAAACTGGGCTTCTCGGGCGACGACTACGGCTACGCGATCGATCTCGGCTTGCCCCGGCCTTCCGGCTCGGCATTTTCGAAGGATCCGGAAATCAAGACCGAAAGCCTGTGGACTGGCGAAGTGCTCGGGCGGTCAAACGTGTTCGCCGCGCGCAACGGCCCCAGCGTTCGTATCCGCAGCAGCGCCGGCGAGTGGCGGCAGGTCCTGCAGAACCTGGCATCGTTCGACAGCATGATGACGCAGTGCGGCGATCCGCGCGACGCGCTTGAGCTGTTGCTCTTGCGCGAGCGCATGCGGGACTGGCGCTTCTACGACCATCTGCGGACCGACCGTGTGGCCCCTGCGCGGCGGCCGCAGGTCGGGACCTACACCCCGGTGCTGGCCAGCGACGGCGCCGACCTTGCCGCCGCCATCCAGACCATTCGCGAAATCGGCGATGCCGACGCGCTGGAAGACACCATCAACGACGCCTTCCCCGGCGCGTCAGTGGAGATCACCGGGGCGTTCGAGCTGCAAATGCGCCAGCATGGCCTGCTGCGGCCGCTGGGCGCGGCGGAACTTTCCGACGGCACGCTGCGCTATCTGCTGCTCAGCGCCGCGCTGCTCTCGCCGCGTCCGCCGGCACTCATGGTCCTCAACGAACCCGAGACCAGCCTGCATCCCGATCTGCTGCCGCCGCTGGCGCGACTGATCCTGCAGGCTTCCACGCAGACGCAGATCATCGTCGTGACCCATGCAGCGATGCTGGTATGCGAGCTTGCCGACAAGGCGCGCGCGCGTCGGATCGTCCTGGAGAAGGCGTTGGGTGAGACAGTGGTCGAGGATGACGAGAGACCGGCCTGGACGTGGCCGGTGCGGTAGTCTGTTTTGTCATCGGAGGAGGAAACGTTGGCTTCGGCATCGCCGCGTATTGCGCTTCTGGGCTTCGCCATCGAATGCAACCGCTTTGCGCCGGTCAGCACGCGCGAGGATTTCGCCGCCGACGTCGATATGCGCGGCAACGCGCTGTTGGCCGAAGCGCGCCGGCCCGCGCCGGGACTGATGCCGGATATGCCGGGATTCGTGAGCGAGATGGATCGCAGCGGCGCCTGGACGCCCGTGCCGCTGCGCGTTGCTTCGGCACAGCCGGGTGGGCCGGTCGAGGCCGGCTATTTCCGTGAGCTGATGGCGGAGTTCGAGGACGGCCTGCGCCACCGGGGGCCGTTCGACGGCGTCTATGTCTCCTCGCACGGGGCGGCGCTGACCACCGACAACGACGACCCCGATGGCGATCTGTACGCGCTGATCCGCCGCATCGTCGGACCGGACGTGCCGGTGATCGGTACCTTCGACCTGCACGCCAACGTCTCGCGCCCGATGGTCGACAATATCTCGGTGTTCGTCGGCTATCGCTGCAATCCCCATACCGACATCCGCGAACGCGGCGTCGAGGCGGCGCAGCACATGCGCGAGCTGCTGGGCGGGACGCGCACGGCGACGGCGATGGTGAAGATTCCCCTCGTCGCACCACAGATCTCGCTGCTGACCGCCGCGGGGCCGTACGCCGATGTGATGAACTACGGCCTCTCGCAGGTCGGCGGCAAGGTGATGAACGTCTCGGTCATGGCCGGCTTTTCCTACAGCGACAGCCCCAAGAATGGTCTGACCACGATCGTCACGACGCGCGATGGCGATCAGGCGCTGGCCCGATCGCTGGCGCTCGAGATCTGCGGCCGCGCCTGGGACATGCGCGAGCGCTTCAAGCGCCGCATGACGCCGCTGGCCGACGCGGTGCGCATGGCGGTCGAGGCCGGCGACGATCCCGCCCGGCCGCCCATCATCCTGGCCGACGTCGCCGACAATCCCGGTGGCGGTGCGCGCGGCAACACCGTGCACCTGCTGCGGGCGCTGAAGGAGGCGGGCGCCAGGGGCGTTATCTGCGGCGTCTTCAACGATGCCGCCGTTGCCGCGCAAGCGCACCGTCTGGGCCGCGGCAAGACGTTCCGTGCCCGCTTCAATACCCGCGAACAGGACGCCTTCTCCCAGCCCTGGGAGTGCGACGCGACGGTGGCGGCGCTGTCCGACGGCCGCTATGTCGGGCGGCGCGGCCTGGCCCGCGGCATGGCCTGCGACATGGGACCATCGGCGCTGCTCGATCTGGACGGCATCAGACTGGTGGTGATCAGCCATCGCCAGCAATGCCTCGATCCCATGCAGTTCGAGCAGTTCGGACTCGATCCGGCGCTGGCCCGCACCATCGTCGTCAAGAGCCGCGGCCATTTCCGCGCCGGCTTCGATGGCTATGTGCCGGCGGCGCGGACCTACGAGGT
>JAHCJT010000346.1 GCA_026126245.1 Alphaproteobacteria bacterium | reverse complement strand
CTCGGTGCGCCCCCGGCACTCCCATTCACTGTCATCACTACCGCAAGGTCCTTCGCTGCGCTCAGGACGACGGCCAATTCGTCATCTGCACTAGCTTTGCAGCGCGATGGAAAGACGAGCGTGTCACGCGAGGCGTTGTGCGTGATGCCCTCACGCGGCGCGCCGACGCGCCGACCTCTTTCGCAAGCGGGAGAGGCGAGGGGCGATGGCCGCCGCTGACCTGGTCTTCCTGCTGGCCGGCGCCGTCATCGCGGCCTTCGTGTCCGGTCTGTCGGGCTTCGCCTTCGGGCTGGTGTCGCTGTCGTTCTGGATCTGGCGCTTTCCGCTGGCCGATCTGGCGGGGCTGGTGGTGTTCGGCTCGCTGGTGTCGCAGGCGACGGCCATGCCGGGCATCCTGCGCCACATCGAGTTCCGCCTGCTGCTGCCGTTCGTCGTTGGCGCGACGGTCGGCCTGCCGGTCGGCACGGTGCTGATCGCGCATGTCGATCTCGGCGCCTTCCGGCTGGGCGTCGGGCTGTTGCTGGTCGGGTTCGCCGCCTTCCAGCTTCTGGTCGGGCCGCGGCTGTGGCCGATCCGCATCGGCGGCGACGTTGTCGAAGGCATCATCGGCGGCATCAGCGGCGTGCTGGGCGGCCTGGCCGGCCTCAGCGGCGTGCTGCCGGCGATGTGGGCGGTGGTGCGCGGCTGGAGCAAGCAACGGCAGCGGGCACTGTTTCTGTGTTTCAACACGTTCTGCCACGTCGTGGCCATGACCGGCCTTGTCGTGGCTGGCCATGTCGGCGCAGCGGCGCTGTGGCGCTTTGCGATCCTGCTGCCGGCGCTGATTGCCGGCGCTTGGCTCGGCGCCCGCGCCTACGGTCGCGTCTCGCCCGACCAGTTCCGGCGCATCGTGCTGCTGCTGCTCGCCGCTTCCGGTATCGTGTTGACGGTGCAGAACGGCTGGCGCGCGCTGTCAGGCTGACGCCGGCGGGAACGGGACATGGCCAGCGCCGACGGCGATGACGACCTGATCTCGCTGCGTGCCCGCATCCGGGGCCGGGTGCAGGGCGTCGGTTATCGCGACTGGACGATGCGTCGCGCCGACGCGCTGGGTCTGCGCGGCTGGGTGCGCAACCGCCAGGATGGGTCGGTCGAAGCGGTGTTTGCCGGCCCGCGTGCCGCCGTCGAGCGCATGATCGCCGACTGCCGCCGCGGCCCGACGCTGGCGCGCACCGACGGCATCGACATCGAGCCGGCTGCCTGGCCGGCCGACGACGGCTTCGCCTTGCGGCCGACCGCCTGAGCCGGGTGGCCGGGGCGGCGGTCGCCGGCGGCCTACTGACGGTCACTGACGCGGGGCAGGGGGGCGCCGATCACTTGCACTTGGCCAGGCACTGCGTTGCCTTGTCGCCGCACTGGCCCTTGTTGCCGGTGCGCTTGAGGCAGGCCTGCTCTTCGTCGGTGCACTTGGCGCGGCAGGTCGCCTGGGCGTTGGCGTCGCTCACCATGACCGTCGGGAATGCCGCGGCGCCGACCAGGGTCAGCAGGGAAAAGGCGATGATCAAGCGGCGCATCGGGTCCTCCCATTGAATTTGGTCCATCGCCGTCCAGACGGCCGTCGACAGGCTCCAACCCCAGCGTTAAATCAGCTGCACGGGATGTGCAAGCGCCGGACGGGAACGTGCGCGCATGTCGTCATCGGGCGTCGCCCGATGCAGCGAGGAGAGCGTCGATGTCCGACGACAGCGGTTCTGGTTCCTCCGACTCCTGGTCCGACAGTTCGGACTCGGGCGGCATTGGCGGCGACAGTTTCACCGAGACGACCAGCCGGTCGTGGACCAGCCGGCTGGGCCAGGCGATCACCGGCGTACTCGTCGGCCTGGTGATGATCCCCATTGCCGTGGCGCTGCTGTTCTGGAACGAGGGCCGCGCCGTGACGACGGCCCGCTCGCTGACCGAGGGCGCCGGCGTCGTGCGCACCGTGTCGCCCGAGCGCGTCGATCCCGCCAACCAGGACAAGCTGGTGCATGTCTCGGGGCCGCTGACCCTGGGCGGCTCGGTGTCCGACGCCGAGTTCGGCGTCACCGCCCAGGCGGTGCGCCTGATCCGCAAGGTCGAGATGTATCAGTGGAAAGAGGAGACGCGCAGCGAGACGCGCAAGAAGCTGGGTGGCGGCGAGGAGACGGTCACCACCTACACCTATGTCCGCGAATGGAACACCCGCCTCAACGACTCCTCGCGCTTCAAGCAGCCGTCCAACCACCGCAATCCGCCGATGCGCTTCAGCGGCCGCGACTTCACCGTGGCCAAGGCCAGCCTCGGCGCCTTCGAGCTGACGCCCGACACGCTGCGGCTGCTCAGCGGCGGCGAGCCGCTGCCGGTCGATCCCGCGGCCGAGGCGCGGGCCCGCCAGACGGCCGGCGATGCGGCGCGCGTGGTCGACGGGCTGATCTATGTTGGCCGCGATCCCGCCAGCCCGCAGATCGGCGACCTGCGCATCTCCTACGAGACGGTGACGGCGGCACAGATCAGCGTCGTGGCGCGCCAGGCCGGCAACGGCTTCGGGCCGTACCAGACGACGGCCGGCGACGAGCTGCTGATGGTCGAGAAGGGGCTGGTGCCGGCGGCGCAGATGTTCAAGCACGCGCAGGACGCCAATACGGTGCTGACCTGGGCGCTGCGGGCGGTCGGTGCGGTGGTGATGTTCATCGGCTTTGCGCTGTTCTTCCGGCCGCTGGGCGTGCTGGCCGACGTTATCCCGATCCTCGGTGACATCATCCGGCTGGGCACCGGCGCCATCGGCTTCGCCATGACCGCCGTCGTGGCATCGCTGACCATCGCCGTGGCGTGGCTGTACTACCGGCCGGTCATCGGCATCCTGGTGCTGCTGGTCGGCATCGCCATGGCGGTCGGGCTGTGGTTCCTCGGCCGTGGCCGTCGCGCGGCGCGACAGGCCACCATGCCGGCCGGCATGGCGCCCGCTGGTCCGGGCGGCTACCCGATGCCGCCGCAGGCGCCGATGGGCCAGGAGCCGCCGGGGCAGTGGCCGCAACAGCCGCAGCAGGCGCCGGGGCAATGGCAATACCCGCCGCAACAGGCGCCGCAAGGCCAGTGGCAGCAGCCGCAATCCCCGCCCGGCCAGTGGCCGCAGCAGCCGCCGCAAGGTCAATGGCCGCAACAGCAGCAACAGCAGCAGCGCCGGCCATCGCCGCAGGACGGACCGGTGCAGCGCTGAGGCGGCGCCGGACCAGCTGGCGTGGCGGGGCTATCGCATAGGGGGTGAATTCCCCGCCGTCGCTGGGACTGTCGGACACCTGATTGCCCGCAGGGCTCGGCCGAGCCGAAGAAGCCCGTCTTCCCGAGCGGGGCGCCGAAGGCGCGTCGTCGTGGAACCGTCTCGCCACGACCATGGCCGCCGTTGCCGGCTTGCCGACATTACCGGGCGATGGTCGCGATCAGGCGGTGACAAGTCGGGCGTCGCCGCCCGCCGCGACGGCGCTCGCCGCCGCAAAGACCTCGTCGAAGGTGGCGCGCAGGGCGGCGTCGAGATCCGCCATGGTGATCGGCAGGCCGAGGTCGACCAGCGATGTCACGCCGTGCTCGGCGATGCCGCAGGGCACGATGCCGCTGAAATGCGACAGGTCGGGATCGACATTGATCGACACCCCGTGAAACGCCACCCAGTGGCGCACCCGCACGCCGATGGCGGCGATCTTGTCCTCGGCCGGCCGCGTTGTGCCGTCGGGCGCGACCAGGGGCGGCTTGTCGGGCCGCACCACCCAGACGCCGATGCGGTCGGCGCGGCGCTCGCCCCGGACGTTGAAGCGGCCCAGCGCGGCGATCACCCAGTCCTCGAGCCGATGCACGTAGCGGTGCACGCCGATGCCGCGCCGCCGCAGATCGAGCATCAGGTAGACAACGCGCTGGCCGGGACCGTGATAGGTGTACTGCCCGCCGCGGCCGGTCGGGTAGACCGGGAAGCGGTCGGGCATCAGCAGGTCGGTGTGCCGGGCGCTGGTGCCCGCAGTATAGAGCGGCGGATGCTGCAGCAGCCAGACCAGTTCGGGCGCGGTGCCGGCGTGGATCGCCGCGACGCGCGCCTCCATCGCCGCCAGCGCCTCGGGATAGGGCACTGGTTCATCCGAAATCCGCCAGTCGATGTCGGCCAGGCCGGTCATGGCGGTACTATGGGGCTTCGAGACCTCTG
>JAHCJT010000345.1 GCA_026126245.1 Alphaproteobacteria bacterium | reverse complement strand
CAACCATGTAGTTGAATATAAAGACCGACGCCACAAAAGTCAACCGATTGGTTGAATGATCGCGCGGCCGGGCCGTTGGCGCTTTACCGCACGGGCGGGGGCCGCGAGGATCAGCAACGGCGGCACCGGCGCCGCCCGTCGCCGCCTTGGCCGGTGACGTTCGCCCAGGAGAAGGCCATGCCCGGCGTGCTCGACGACTATCTCGTGGACCCCAAGGTCTCGCTGCTCGACAAGGCGCGCATCCAGGCCCAGGTGCTGGTGCCGGTGCTGCGCGCACTGCGCGCCGAGCTGGGCAGGGACAAGGCCGACGCCATCGTGGCACAGGCGCTGCGCGACTGGTCGCGGCAGCTGTTCGCCGCCATCGGCGCCGGCATCGAGGGCGGTCCGCGGCGCAAATGGGCGGCCATGCAGGGCGCCCTGAACGCGATCTCGGCGCCGGAGGTCGAGGCCGAGATGCGGCGCAAGGACAGCGAGGCGCTGGAGTTCGACGTCACGCGCTGCCGCTTCGCCGAGTTCTTCCGTGACCTGAACGAGCCGGAGCTGGGTGCGCTGCTGGTCTGCCAGACCGATGTCGAGACCGCCGCGGCCGGCACCGGCGAGGTCAGCTTCGAGCGCGCCCAGACGCTGATGCAGGGCGCGCCGAGCTGCACCTTCCGCTACCGCTTCGCGCCGCGCTAGCGTCGCCGTCCGCCGCGTCCTGCGGCCGGACGCGTCGCGGTTCAGTCGCCGAACAGCTTCTTCGACTTCTCGGCGCGGTGCCGCGCGTTGAGCTCGTCGATGACCGCCGACAGCGTGCGCGAGAGCTGGCCGATCGCCAGCCACATCTCGCCCATCTCGGCCGGCGAATGCCGGTACTTCTCGACGTAGTCGTTGACGATCGCGAGTTCGGCCTTTTCGATCCTCGCCATCCGCAACCTCCGTTGCCTGCCCGATGCGCTACGATGCGCCACGGCGCGGCGCGCGTCCACGCGGGCGTGCGTTTGACGCGGCGCGGCGATCGGCCTTTGATCTGGAGCAACCACGCGGCGCGCCATTCGTGCCAGATGCAGCATGACGCCGGCGCGCGGCGCGGGGAGGTAGGCATGATCCGCAAGCTGTCCGACATCATCCTGAACCAGCAGCCGCTCGTGCTGCCCTCGACGGCGACGGTCAAGGAGGCGGCGGCAGGCATGCGCGACCGGCAGGCCGGTTCGGTGCTGGTGACCGACGTCGGCGGCGGCCTCGCCGGCATTTTCACCGGCCGCGACGCGGTCTGCCGCGTGCTGGCCGCCGGGCTGGATCCGGCCACCACCAAGCTGGGCGACGTCATGACCGCCAAACCGGCGACCATGGCGCCGGACCAGTCGGCGATCGACGCGCTGCGCCTGATGTGGGACGGCGGCTTTCGCCACCTGCCGCTGGTCAAGGGTGGCCGCATCCTGGGCGTCGTGTCGCGCGGCGACTTCAAGGGACTCGAATTCAACCGCCACGAAGAGGAACGCGACCTGTGGGAGCATATGCGTTAGGCCGTGTATCGCGACGTCGGCGGCCCTGCGCCGGCCGGGCTTGGAACGTGGCGCTGCTGGCGTCGGTCTTCGCCGTCGCGGCGGGCACGGGCGGTGCCATGGCGCAGCAGGCCGGCCAGCCGTCCCGCGGCCGGGCGCTGGCCGAGGCGCGTTGCACGACGTGCCATGCCATCGACCGCGGCCAGATGCGATCGCCGCACGCCGATGCCGCGCCGTTCGCGGCTATCGCGGCCACGCCGGGCATGACCGAGACGGCGCTGCTGGCGGCGCTGCGCACCTCGCACCGCGCCATGCCGAACCTGATTCTCGACGACGCCGACACGCGCAACGTCATCGCCTATATCCTCAGCCTCAAGACCGCCCCTTAAGCCGTGCCACGGCGTCGCGGGCCGCCGCCGTCAACAGGCGGTCAGCGCGCTGGTGATGAATACCCCCTGTGTTATTGTGCGTGCTGCGGGGGCCGGTGCCGTGCCGGCGAGCATCTTGGGGGCCGCGACGGCCCCGGCCGGCCCTGCCGTGTGGCATTCCTGTCGTCTCAGCTGTTGGGCCTGTCGCCCGGGTGTTGGCGCCCCTGCCGTCACGACATCAACAGTCGTCATGGCGTGCCGCCGCCGCGCCGGATGATGCGCCCCGCGTCAAGCTGCCCGCTTGCGGCGGACGGCCCGACCGGGTAGCCGCCGCGGCTTGACATCGCAAGAGGAGCGCAAAGGTGCTTCGTAGCCTGGCGACGCCCGAAGACGTATCCAGAACCGACGGCCGGGTGCTGCGCGGCATCCGCACGCGCCAGTGCATCGTGCGCACCACCCGCGAGCTGTTCCTGATCGGACCGCGCGAGCCGACCTTGGAGGAGATTGCGCGCACCGCCGGCGTCTCGCCGCGCATCGTTATGAAGTATTTCGGCAGCGTCGGCGGCGTCGTCACCGCCTCGACCATCGACGTGCTGGACGAAGTGGCGGCGCGCTACGCGGTTTTCCCCAAGGGCCTGCCGCTGGAGGCGCGGATCGCCGCCTATATCGACCTGCGCGCCGAGGTCTGCGAAGGCTTCTGCAGGCTGTGGGTGCGCACGGTGCAGATGTCGCGCCTGGTGCCGGAAATGGCCGGCCTGATCCGGCGCGGCCGCGGCGACATGCGGGCTTTCGTGGCCGACGTCTTCGCCGACGAATTCCGCCGGGTGCCATACGCCATGCAGCGCGACCTGTTCGACGAGGTATGCCTGGTGTCGGACTGGAACAATTGGCGCTACCTGCGCGAGGCCTGCGAGCGCACGCCCGAGGAGTCCAAGGCGCTGCTGCGCCGCCTGCTGTGGCGGCTGCTGACGGTGTGAGCCGGGGCGGCGCTATTCGACCAGCGACAGCGTGCGCGCCACGTCGACGGTCTTGGTGCCCATGATGGCGCAGTCGGTCTGGCTGAGGCTGGAGTTGCCGGTGAAGCCGGTGGTGTAGCCGACGATCACGACGCAGTTCTTGCCCGATGCGAGCGAGCTGGAGCCGCTGTAGGTGACGTCGGCCTGCGGCAGGTAGAGCGCGCCGCTCAGCTTCATCTTGCTGCCGCCGTTGAACTTGGCGGCGTTGCCCTGGGTCGCCGCCTTGTCCTGGTAGATCAGCACGCCCTGGTAGGGATTGCTGGCGTCGCCCGGCGCCGACAGCTCGACGTCGCCCGAACCGGAAATGTTGACGGTGCCGACATTGCCGTTCTTGGCCGTCAGCACGATGGTGACGCCGTCGCTGGCCGCCGTGCAGTTACCGCAGCGGATGCGGCCGTTGCCCAGCATGGTGAAGTCGCCGCCATCGAGGATGTAGGTGCCCTTGTTCATGTACAGCGTGCCGGAGCCGTTCATCTTGATGCCGCCGCTGTAGACGCCGGGATTGATCGTCTGATCGCCGCTGCCGTTGAGCGAGAAATTGTTGGCGGTGGCCGAGCCGATGCTCGGCGTGCCGAGACCGGAGTAGGGGTCGCGGGTGTGCGGCTGGTGCGTGAAGGTCGGCTCGTTGAGCGTCAGGCTGCCGCCGAGGTCGACATCGCCGGAGGTGGTCAGCGACTTGGCTTCCAGGCCGGTCGAGCCCGAGACGTACAGCGAGTCGCTAGCGGCGGAGTTGGCGGCGAAGCCGCAGGCCGGCGCGTTGATGGTCGACGAGCCGGAGAACTGCAGGGCTCGCGCGGCGGTGTTGCTGAGCGCCAGCACGCAGGCGTCCGTCATGGTCATGGCGGCGACGGCGCGGACGGTCGTGGTGACCGACGCGCGATCGAAGATGCTGGCGAAGAAGGAGTCAATCTGCTGCTGGACGACGACCTCGACGGCATTGGTGGCGCCGGCGTAGGCGCCCGACACCGGTGGCCAGTGCAGGGTCAGGGTGTTGGGCGCGCTGTTGGCGAAGCCGTTGCGCGCGGCGTCGTTGATCGCCACGACGCGCAGGGCGTCGGCCGTGCTGACGCCGCTCTGCAAGGCGCGCGCCGCCCCCAGCGCGGCCGAGTCGGCCTGCTGCTGCGCCTGGCGCTTGACCGTGTACCAATGGCCGGTGTCGATCGCCAACGCGAGCGCGCCGATCAGCACCGGCACCGCCAGGGCCACGAGGATCGCCACGCCGCCATGCGCGTCGGCCGCGAGGCGGCGGCGTGTGGTGTCGGCGCAGAGGCCTAAGAGGCGGAAACCCTTCACTGTCAGCTCGCCAGGACAAGAGGTGGCTGAGGCAGTCCACTGTGACTAGTCGGGTGAGGCGCCTTG
>JAHCJT010000344.1 GCA_026126245.1 Alphaproteobacteria bacterium | reverse complement strand
TCTGCGGCGTCGAGAGCCTCCGCCACGTCGACCAGGTCCCGGCCGCCGTGACCGCCCCGCCGCCGATCGAGGCCGCGCGTCTCGCGCGGGCGATGCAGGCGATGGCGCGCACGCAGCCGCTGCGCGAGCTCACCGGCGCCACCCATGCCGCGGGCTGGCTGGCCGCCGGGGGCGTGGAGCCGCAGGCGCTGCGCGAAGACGTGGGCCGCCACAACGCGCTGGACAAGACCATCGGTGCGCTGGCGCTGCAGCGCCTGGATGCGGCCGACGGCGCGCTGCTGGTCACCAGCCGCGCCAGCTACGAGCTGGTGCTGAAGTCGGCCGCGGCGGGCGCCGGCGTGCTGGCCGCGATGTCGGCGCCGACGGCGCTGGCGATCCAGAGCGCGCAGCAGCTGGGCCTGACGCTGGTGGGCTTCGCCCGCGGCGCCAGCCTGGTCGTCTACACCCATGGCTGGCGGCTGCAGGCAGCGCCGGCGGGAGCACACGCATGACCCGTTACGCGATGGTGGCCGACCTGCGCCGCTGTGTCGGCTGCCAGACCTGCACCGCCGCCTGCAAGGAGACGCGCGGCACGCCGCCGGGCGTGCAGTGGCGCCGCGTGCTCGACATCGAGACCGGCGAGTACCCCGACGTGCGGCGCAGCTTCATGCCCACCGGCTGCCAGCATTGCGACGAGCCGCCCTGCCTGGAGGTGTGCCCGAGCACGGCAACGCGCAAGCGTGGCGACGGCATCGTCACCATCGACGAGACGCTGTGCATCGGCTGCTCGGCCTGCATCATGGCCTGCCCCTACGACGCGCGCTACATGGTCGACGAGACGGTGTTCGCGTTCGGCGAGCAGGCCATGCCGCACGAAGGCCGGCTGGCCGACAAGGCGCGCGTGGGTGTGGTCACCAAGTGCGACTTCTGCGCGGGCCGCGTCGATGCCGGCGTGGCGCGCGGCGCGGCGCGGGCGCGGGCGCGCGAGCTGCTCAACATGGTCGGCCTGTCGGAACGCGAGAGCCACCGGCCGGCGCGCCTTTCCGGTGGCGAGCAGCAGCGCGTGGCCATTGCACGGGCGGTTGCCAATTCGCCGCGTGTGCTGCTGGCCGACGAACCCACCGGCAACCTCGATCACGCCACCGCCGACGCGGTGTTCCGCCAGCTGTTGGCGCTGGCCCGCGACGCCGGCCTGGCGGCCCTGATCGCCACCCACAATCCCGACCTTGCCGGGCGTATGGACCGCGTCTTGCGGCTGGAGGCGGGCGTCCTGGTGTCGGCCTAGCCGGCGCGGTCCGGGTTGCAGGGCAGCCGGGCGGATATGACCTTGCGGCGCGCAGGGATGCGCCGATCCGCCTCTAGCCAGCCGGCGGCGGTTCGGTGCAGGCTGCGCGCCGATGGACGCGGTCGCCGGTCGGCGCCGCCACACCGAGGAGGGATGCAATGTCCAATTATCTCAACTTCTACATCGATGGCGCCTGGGTGGCGCCGCTGGAGCCGCGGCAGCTCGACGTCATCAATCCGGCGACGGAGGAGCCTTGCGCCCGCATCAGCCTGGGCACGGCCAAGGATGTCGATCGCGCCGTGAAGGCGGCCCGCGCCGCCTTTGCGAGCTTCTCCCAGACGACCCGGGAGCAGCGGGTGGCGCTGCTGGAAGCGATCATGGCCGCCTACAAGAAGCGCTACGACGACATCGCCAAGGCGATCTCGATGGAAATGGGCGCGCCCATCACGCTGGCCATGAAGGCGCAGGCCGCCACCGGCGTCGGCCACCTCAACCAGATGATCAAGGTGCTCAAGGAGTTCTCCTTCGAAGAGGTGCGCGGCAGCACGTTGCTGGCCAAGGAACCGGTCGGCGTCTGCGGCTTCATCACGCCGTGGAACTGGCCGATCAACCAGATCGTCTGCAAGGTGGCGCCGGCCCTGGCCGCCGGCTGCACCATGGTGCTCAAGCCCAGCGAGATCGCGCCGCTCAATGCCATCCTGTTCGCCGAAGTGCTGCACGAGGCCGGCGTGCCCAAGGGCGTCTTCAACCTGGTCAACGGCGACGGCCCGACGGTCGGTCAGGCGATCGCCAGCCACCCCGACGTCGACATGGTGTCGTTCACCGGCTCGACCCGGGCCGGCGTGCTGGTCGCCAAGGCGGCGGCCGACACGGTCAAGCGCGTGCACCAGGAGCTGGGCGGCAAGTCGGCCAACATCGTGCTGCCGGACGCCGACCTGGAGAAGGCGGTGTCGAGCAGCGTGGTGAGCATGATGCGCAACAGCGGCCAGTCGTGCAACGCGCCGACCCGCATGTTCGTGCAGTCGGCGCAGCACGACCGCGCCGCGGCGATCGCCAAGGCGGCGGCCGAAAGCATGAAGGTCGGCGACCCGACGGCCGCCGACACGGCGCTCGGACCGGTGGTCAGCGAGACGCAGTACAACAAGATCCAGCGGCTGATCGAGGCTGGCATCGCTGAAGGCGCCAAGCTGGTGACCGGCGGGCCGGGGCGGCCGGAGGGCTTCAACCGCGGCTACTACGTGCGCCCGACGGTGTTCGCCGGCGTGCGCAACGACATGACCATCGCGCGCGAGGAGATCTTCGGCCCGGTGCTCTCGATCCTGCCGTACGAGACCGAGGCGCAGGCGATCGAGATGGCCAACGACACACCCTACGGCCTGGCGGCCTATGTGCAATCGGGCAGCGTCGAGCACGCTCGCAAGGTGGCGGCCCAGTTGCGGGCCGGCAACGTGCACCTCAACGGCACGCCGATGGATATTTCCGCGCCGTTTGGCGGCTTCAAGCAGTCGGGCAACGGTCGCGAATACGGCGAGTGGGGCCTTGATGAGTTCCTCGAGCTGAAAGCCGTCATGGGCGTCCAGGCCGCGTAAACCCGCGACGCCCGGTTCGACAGCCGGACCGGGCGCCGGCCGGAGGAATGCCGGTTCCGTCATGCCGCGACTTGGCCGCGTGACGGAACCGGCGCCGCTGGCGCAGGGCGCTACATGTTCCTGGCGTTGCCCTTCAGGATCGTGCCGGAGGCACTCTTGCCGTCGGTGTTCGTCAGGATCAGCCCGGCGCCGTTCACCTCGATGCCGAAGCAGCCGAATTTCTGCCCGCCCGAAGAGAAGCAGAGTTTCTCGCCGTCAAGCTTCCAGGTGGCGAGCTGAACGTTCCGGCTGTTGTTCTCCAGGCCCTTCACCGTTCCGTCCGGCAGGAAGTACCAGACGACATCCTTGCCGCCCGGCGGGCCGGTCACAACGGCGGTATTGCCGATCAGGGCGTTCATTGCCGCCTGGCCGGTCAGTTTCCGCGAGGCCTCCGGCGCTGCCTGGGCGAGCTGCTGGGCTGAGGGCGCAAGTGTCTTCGCCATCGCCGCCGGTTCGCGCGGCGTTGCTGAGAGGGTGCCGGCGCACAGCGCCACGGCAACGGCGGCTGCCACGGCCAGTGCTCTTGTCGGATGCATGCGTCGTGCCCTTTCTCAGCAGGTGGTCCGCGACCGCGGTGCGGCGCGCAAGCTCAGGTCTAGCTGGCGCCGCTGACACTGGCGCTGAAGCGCTTCACAGCGCAGCCGGCGCGTGGCTGCTCGCCGATGTGATCGCTGCCGGAAGGCAAGCCATCAGGCGGGTGCGTCGGGCCGCAGCAGCGCCGTGGCGATGGATGTCCACTCGCTGTCCAGCGGTCCGGTGTGCGCCTCGCGCTGCGCGCGGCGATACCAGTAGCCGGCGTTGGACAGATCGCCCTCGACCCGGTGCAGATAGGCGTGCACCCAGGCGCTGGGCCGATCGTCGTTCTGCTGCGCGACCGCATGCGCCTTGTTCCAGTCGCCCTTGGCGGCCCACCACAGCGCGACCAGCGGCGGCGACAGGTCGGCCGGCGGCGCGTCCGCCGCGAGCGAGGCTCTCAGGCCGGTGACATTCATGGTTCATCTCCGGTGCGGCCGACATCGTGGCACTCTCGGCGCAGACTATCCACAGCCTGATGCCGGATGATGTCCCTCAACCAATCAACCTGCCCCTCGATCGCCATGTCATTTGCCCCTTTCGTCCATCTGCGCGTGCGCTCGGCCTATTCGCTGGCCGAGGGCGCGATCAAGCTCGACAAGCTGACGGCACTGACGCGGTCGATGGCCATGCCGGCCGTCGCCGTGACCGACCGCGACAACCTGTTCGGCGCCCTGGAGTTCGCGCAATACGCCACGGCGGCCGGCGTGCAGCCGATCGTCGGCTGCGACCTGGCGATTGGCCGCGAGGAGGACACCGGCGC
>JAHCJT010000343.1 GCA_026126245.1 Alphaproteobacteria bacterium | reverse complement strand
ATGTGCGGGATGACCTGAACCGTGGCGCCCAGATAGTCGCCCCGCCGCTCGCGGGCGATGACGGTCGAATAGATCCGGCCAGTGGTGATGTTGTCGCTCTGCTTGGCGTCGACGCCGGTGAAGCGTTCGTAGTGGCCGAGGTCGAGGTCGGTCTCGGCGCCGTCGTCGGTGACGAAGACCTCGCCGTGCTGATACGGGCTCATCGTGCCCGGATCGACGTTCAGGTAGGGATCGAGCTTGCGCAGCCGGACCCGGTAGCCACGGGCCTGCAGCAGGGCGCCCAGCGCTGCCGACGAGAGACCTTTCCCCAGAGAGGAAACCACGCCGCCCGTAATGAAGATGAAGCGTGCCATGGACCTTCCACCTACTACGGGTAGGGTATGGCGGTCACGTTTTTTTTCCGTGACCGGGTTACTGTGGAAAACCGCTGTGCGACGACCGAGGCGCGCTGTTCCGCCCCGGTACGGCGGAATCAGAAGGGCGAACGCCCCAGGCGTCCGCCCCTTCCTGTCAAACCCGGTGCGCCCCTAGCGCGTCGGCGTGCTGGGCGTCGTTGGCGCCGGCGGCGCGCCGGTGGACGGCGTGCTCGAGCTGGCAGGCGGCTGGCCGCGGTCCATCGGCGACGATGGCCTGCTGTGGGTCCCCGCCAGAATAGCCAGTGCGATGCTCGTGGCGAAAAACGTGCCGGCGAGGATCGCGGTCGTGCGTGTCAGCAGATTGGCCTGGCCACGGGTGCTCATGAAGGAGTCGGTCCGGCCCATGCCCAGGCCGCCTCCCTCGCTCCGCTGCAGCAGCACGACGATGACCAATCCGATGGCGATCAGGACATGAATCGCCAGCACAACATTCTGAATCGCCAACATGACTCGATCCTCGAATCGCGCCGACCGCACGTCTCCTCGGCGTGATTCACTCTTATGAGTTTTCTAGGCTCTTTGAAGGCGCGATGCCAGCATCATCGTGGCGGATCGCGACGATTTTGATCCGATGTGGCCGCCACTTTCGCACTGCGCGACTGTTTGACGCGCACATGCAGGAAACTGTTGCAGAACTGCAACAGAATGCGCGGCCCTTGAGCGGTGCGCGCCGCGCCAGTGCCGCGCCTCGCGCGTCAATTCGTGGTCGACGCCGCCGCGATCGCGAGGAAGTCACCGGCCTTCAGGCTGGCGCCGCCGATCAGGCCACCATCAACATCGGCGATCGCCAGCAACTCCGGCGCATTGGCCGGTTTCATGGAGCCGCCGTACAGAAGGCGCACCGCGTCGGCGCCGGTCGTCAGACCGCCCAGTACGGCGCGGATATGACGATGGGCGTCGGCGACTTCGGCGACCGTCGGCGTCTTGCCCGTGCCGATCGCCCAGACCGGCTCATAGGCGACTACCAGCTTCGTTGCCGTGGCTCCGGCCGGAATGCTGCCCCTGAGCTGGGCCTCCAGCAGAGGCAAGGTGCGGCCTGCCTCCCGTTGCGCCAACGTCTCACCAATGCAGACGATCGCGCTCAGACCGGCACGCCACGCCGCCTCCGTCTTGGCCCGTACCACGCCGTCCGTCTCACCGTGGTCGGTACGACGTTCGGAGTGGCCGACAATGACGTATTGCGCGCCGGCGTCGGCCAGCATCTCGGCGCTGATATCGCCGGTATGGGCACCGTTGGCCTTGGCATGGCAATCCTGTCCGCCAACCGCGACACCCGATCCCTTCAGCGCCGCCGCGACTGACGACACCAGGGTCACCGGCGGGCACAGCAGGAGTTCGGCCTTGCCGGCGGCGGCTGCCCCGGCCGCGACGTCCCGTGCCAGCGCAATGCCGTCGGCAATCAGGCCGTTCATTTTCCAGTTGCCGGCAATCAGCGTACGGCGGGCCATCGCGTTCCCTCTCAGTCATCCGGGCGGGCGCTTCGTCTAACACGCCGCCTAGGCCCGTCCAACCTCCGCCCACGATCCGCCACGAATTACGCCCAGGGTGCGAAGGCATTGAAAAGTCGCGGTGATTCGGCGTTGCCGGTCGTGGCGTGCGGATGCTAGCTATGCGCCGCTGGGGCCGCGCGGCCACCGCTTGTCGGAGCGACATGTACAGTTTCAGGAAAATCGCGGGTTCGATCGTTCTGGCCCTGCTGCTGGGCGTCATCCTGCTCGCCTTCGTGCTGGGCGACGTTGCGGGCGTCGGCAGCGCGCTACGCGTCGCGAGCTCGGATCCCGTGATCTCGCGCATCGGCGGCTGGCATCTCGGGCCTTTCACTGTAGGCGGTACGACGATCAAGGGTCGCGAGCTGCAGAGCCAATTCGAGCGCGAGTTGGACCAGCTCAACAGCCGGTCCAGCGTCCGCCTGACACGCGAGCAGGCCATCGCGCTGGGCCTGTCGTCGCGGGCGTTGCGCACCCTGGAGCAACGAATCCTCCTCGACCATGCCATCGCCGACCTCGGGATCGTCATATCCGATGCCCAGCTCCAGCAGGTGATCGCACAGACCCCCGCGTTTCAGGGCATCGACGGAAAGTTCGATCCCGTGCAGTACCGTCGCATCCTGGAGAGCGTGCGGATCAGCGAGCGGCAATACATCGCCGACCTGCGGCGCGACACCGCGCTCAGCCAGATCCTGGGAATTACCGGCGGCGTCAGCATGCCGAAGGTGATCCGCGACGCGCTCTACCGGTACCGGCGGGAGCAGCGCATCGCCGAGATCGTGGAGGTCGAGGCGGCGAAAATGGCGGATGTGCCGGCGCCGACCGCGGAACAGATCAAGGCGTACTATGACGCCAATATGAAACGTTTCGACCTGCCCGAGCGCCGTACGTTGACCTACGCCGCGCTGACACCGGAAGACGTGGCTGGCGAGGTGCAGGTCGGGGAAGACCAGTTGCGGTCCATCTACAACGACCGCAAGGGCGAGTTCGACCGGCCGGAGAAACGCGACATCGACCAGTTCCTGGTCAACGACGAGGCGCAGGCCAAGAAGATTGTCGAGCTGGTCGCCAGCGGAAAGACATTCGAGGATGCCGGCAAGGAGGCTGCGGGCAAGGACATCATCAAGCTGGGTTCCGTCGTCCGACGCGACCTGCCGGAAGATCTCGCCAAGCCCGCCTTCGACCTCAAGGCACCGGGCCTGACTCAGCCGGTCAAGACCGGACTGGGCTGGCTCGTCGCGCGGGTCAACAAGATCGAGCCCGGCGAGGCGGCCACCTTCGAGTCCGTCAAGGCGCGCCTGGAGCAGGAGTACCGCGCCCAGCTGGCGCCCGACATTCTGGCCAAGCGGATCGGCGAACTGGAGAAGGCGCTGGCGCGGTCGGACGATCTCGATGCCGCCGCCCAGCAGCTCAATATCACCCTGCGCAAGGCCGAGGACGTCGATGCCGACGGCCGGGGACCGGACGGCAAGCCGCTGATCGAAGGGCCGTGGGCGCCGGATCTGCTGACGGCGGCGTTCCGCCTCAAGCAAGGCGAGGTCAGTGGCGTCGGCGAGACCAAGGCCGGCCACCTCTACGTGGCTCGCGCCGACAAGGTGACGCCCTCGCGAACGCCGACGCTTGACGAGGCCAAGGATCGCGTCATCGCGGCATGGACGGCGGCAGAGCGGACCAAGCTGGCCCTGACACGTGCCAAGGAAATCGCCGATCGGGTCAATGCCGTCGCCGAGCTGGCGCAGCAGGCCCGCACTGTAAGGTCCGAGGTCAAGACGTCGAAGCCAGTGACCCGCGTCGACTCCGATCCCGCCACCGGCCTGCAGGGACCGCTGGTGGCCAAGCTGTTTGAACTTGCGCCAGGCAAGGCGGCCGCCCTGCCGCGGAACGACGGTGCCGTGGTCCTGCGCCTGCGCGAGATCGTCGCGGCCGACCCGGAAACCTCGCCGACCGACGCCGACAAGCTCGGCAAGGAACTCGACAGCGCCGCCGCCAATGACCTTGCGACCCAGTTCGTGGCGTCGCTGGAGCGCCGCTACGGCGTACAGCGCGACGCCGGCGCGTTCGCGTCGCTGTTCCGTCTCGAGCAGTAGGGATGGCCCGGTCCTCTCCTCTCCCGACGCGTGCCGCGCCCTTGTGCGCCCTGCTTCCTCATCGATGGCGCTGGTGAAGCCTGTTCGCGAGCCGTGTGATCCGATGGCTTCGGCAGCCCGGGTCCACATCTGACGCAGCGCGGGACACGCTCCCGGCCATCGATGAGGCTTCCGTCATGACCGTCTTCCCTGAATTCGACTCGTTTGCCGCCACCTACAAGGCTGGCCAGCCACAGCTTGTCTGGA
>JAHCJT010000342.1 GCA_026126245.1 Alphaproteobacteria bacterium | reverse complement strand
CCATGACGGTGAATGACAGCGCCGATGAATCACTGGTCCCAGTGGTCTTGATCAAACCACCGCAAGGTCCTTCGCTGCGCTCAGGACGACTTGGAAAACGCAATAGGCCCTTGTCGGGCCCGCCGGCGGAACGGAAGCCGGCGCCGCGCGCGCTGTTGGGGGACGGATCGCCATGAGCAGCATCGAGCTGGTGACGATCGTGGTCGCGGCCTACGACCCGGCGATCCGCTTCTTCGTCGACGTACTCGGCTTCGAGCTGGTCGAGGACTCGCCGGCGCAGACCAACGACGGCCGGCCCAAGCGCTGGGTCGTCGTGCGCCCGCCCGGGGCGGCGACCGGCCTCCTGCTCGCCCAGGCCGACGGCACCGGGCAGGCCGCGGTGGTCGGCCGGCAGGTCGCCGGCCGTGTCGGCTTCTTCCTGCGCGTCGATGACTTCGCGGCGGCGTACGCCCGCATGGTCGGCGCCGGCGTCACGTTCACCACGCCGCCGCGCGACGAGCCGTACGGCCGCGTCGCGGTGTTCCTCGACATCGCCGGCAACAAATGGGACCTGCTCGGGCCGCGGCCGCGGCCGTGACGCCGACGCCGCGGGCTGGACCGCGGTGTCCCGCGCCCGGCGATCGGTCGGAAGGGGATGCCGCGACCGGCCCGCGGTCAGACACCGCAGCCGGCGTCTCTTGCGCCATTGCCCTTCGGCGTGGCCGGACATCTTCGCTGTCGGCGGACGGGGCCGCAGCGGTTGATCGCGGCTGGCTGGACGACACCGCAGGGCTTGACTAGCGAGCAATCACTCAATAGAATATCAACTATCTGTGCCGGCCCGTGCCTTCCTGGGGGAGATTCACCATGGGCGACGTCCTTCCGGTCAGCCGCTTTTCGCCATCCGCCGGCCTGTGGGTCGACATCAACGGCGGCAGCGTCGTCATCACCGGCAGCATGGAAATGTATGGCGAAGAAGCCAATGCGGAGCGCGCCAAGTCGGTGCAGGACTCCATCAACAAGACCTGGACGAAGACTTTCCCCGACGGCTATCTCGTACAAACCAGCGTCACGGTCACCTACCGCGGGCCGGGCAGCGCTGCCGGCAACGCCACCCAGATCGAAGTCAAGAAGATGAGCGGCGCCTCCAACGTGGCGTCGAGCGGGGGCGGCCGCAAGATGACGCTGAATTCCACGTCGCAGGACGTCTACACGTGGGTTTGTGCCCACGAATTCGGTCACGTCATCGGGCTCGACGACCGCTATACCGAGGACGTCGGCGACGTCCGGCAGGCCTTGGGCACGCCGCGCCACACCACGCCAACGTCCGGCTACAACGGCAACATCATGGCCGAGCACGGCGGCGGTCTGGAGAGCAAGAACGTGGGCGACGTCGCCGCCGAAAACAATCCCAGCTCGTGGTGGGTCAACGACGACGACAACGTGCGGAACTGGGTCAACAGCCACGGCGGTCCCGACATCGCGCGGCTTTCCACCGCCGCCAAGCTGAACGCGATCAATATCCTGATGAGCGGCTGGATTTCCGACGACGACATGGACTGCATCATCAAGATCATGCGCAACGTGCGGGACAAGGCGGAAGCCGACGCCATCCGCAAGGGAATCGATCCGCTCGATTTCACCAGCATCGGGCAGCGCACCCAGTTCCGCGTCGCCGCCGCCAGAATGCCATAGGCGCGCCGCCTGCGCCGAGATCGAAGCCTACCCTGTCGCTACCTTCGCCCGGAAGCGGGACGGGCACAGCGCCCCACGCGCGCTCTTGCCTGTCATGCCCGGCACCGCGCGGGATCTCTGGCGACCGGCGGCGGCGATACGGAGCTTTGTTATGGTGCGCTCGACATGACAGCCGGACCGAATTCCCGCGATGCGCCTCGAAGGCATCCAAGCCGACGGCTCTACGGCCGCATGCCTCAGGTCTTGACCGCGATGAAGCCGTAGAACTTGTTCATGAAGTATTTCTTCTTCAGCGGCTTGGTCGCCAGCTTGGGGATCGTCTGCTGGTCGCCCCAGGTGTAGACCCACATCGAGATCGGCTCGTTGTAGGCCAGCTCGCCGCCGTCCTTGATGTCGGTCGTCAGCGTGATCCAGTGGTCGGGATAGATCGAGATCTCGTCGTCCTGGTTGGAGTCCTTCAGGACATCGGCGTCGACCAGCATCACGATGTGATGGCCGCTGGTCTTGTAGGTCTTGGCCGACTGCACCAGCGAGGCCTGGGCGTTGGGCAGCGACGGCTGCGTCACGCTGGCCTTGTTGACGACGGTCGTGAAGCCGGCCTTGGTGAACCAGTCGCTGAGCGTGCCGGGCAGGGTGATGCCGGCGGCGCTGCCGCCCAGCAGTCCGCCGGCCGACAGCACGGCGTTGCCCGAGTCGCGGATGCTGGCCAGCATGATCCAGTCGGCCTGGCTGGTCTTGTTCTGCGGCGCCGACTTGCGCACCGTGTCGCCCGGCTTGACCTTCAGCGTGCCGATCGTGCACTCGCCGGTGTTGAACAGGTCGATCGCCGCCTGGGCGTAGGCGTCGGGCTTCTCCAGCGCCAGCAGGCGCACGAACGAGGCCGGGCCGCAGAACGGCGTGCTGGCCTGGTTGACGCTGGACGGCGAGGCGATGCGGTCCCTGAGCTGCTGCGCCAGGGTGGCGCGGGCGAGGCCCGGCCACACGCCATTGCCCGAGGCGGCGGCGAAATTGTTGACGAGCGCGTTGGCGGTCAGATTGGTCACGGTGGTTTCTCCCTCGCCGACGCGGCCGACGCGGCGGCCACGGCCGGCGACGCCACCGGCGCCCGGCGGACGCAGCACCGTTCTAGCGAGCCCGCGTTTCGGCACGACTGCGCCGACGGCCGCGATTGTTTCGTGGGTTACGCCGGCGCGCCTTGCGCGCCCGCCGCAGGCGATGCGACAGTTGATGATACGCCTATCGCTTCGCGAGCCCGAGCCATCGCAGATGCCGTCTGTCGAACCCCATGACCTTCCCCCGCCGGGCCGGGCGATCGCCTATGATGCTTGCGCTGCCGGTCTCCGTCGTCCTGAGCGCAGCGAAGGACCTTGCGGTGCCTGGTTCAGGCGCGGCGGGACGGGTGATTCACCGGCACTGCCATTCATTGCGATCACCACCGCAAGGTCCTTCGCTGCGCTCAGGACGACAGCCACCTCGTCACATGCGATCGCCCGGCCTGCCGGCGCCGGGCCCGTCCGGGCATGAGCTTCGTCGAGCGCCACGGGTTGTGGAGCGCCGCGCAGGTCGAGGCGGCGATCGAGGCCGAGCACCGCATCCGGGCCGACGAGCTGGAGGTGGTGCGCCTGAGCTTCGCCGACCAGCACGGCATCCTGCGCGGCAAGTCGGTGGTCGGGGCCGATGCGCCATCCGTCATGCGCCAGGGCTGTGCCGTCACCACCAGCCTGCTGGCCAAGGACACGGCGCACCGCACCGTGTTCCCGGTGTTCGCCGCCGGCGGCGGCTTCGGCATGCGCGAGATGCAGGGCGCCGCCGACGCGCTGATGATTGCCGACCCGACCACCTTCAAGGTGCTGCCGTGGGCGCCCAAGACCGGCTGGGTGCTGTGCGATCTCTATTTCGCCGACGGCCGGCCGGTGCCGTTCTCGACCCGCCAGCTCTATCGCGGCGTGCTGGAGAAGCTGGCGGCCACCGGCCACGATTTCGTCGCCGGGCTGGAGGTCGAATTCCACGTCTTCAAGCTGCTCGACCCGCGTCTGCGGCTGGGCGATTCGGGTCAGCCCGGCCAGCCCGGCGAGCCGCCCGAGGTGGCGCTGCTGACGCAGGGCTACCAGTATCTCACCGAGCAGCGCTACGACCAGTTCGATCCGGTGTTCGACATCCTGCGCCAGGACCTCGTGGCGCTCGGGCTGGGATTGCGCAGCATCGAGCTGGAATACGGCCCCAGCCAGTGCGAGCTCACCTTCCATCCCGGCATCGGCGTGGCACCGGCCGACGCCATGGTGCTGCTGCGCAGCGCCGTGAAGCAGATCGCGCGGCGCCACGGCTATCACGCCAGCTTCATGTGCCGGCCGGGGATTCCCAACGCGATGTCGAGCGGCTGGCATCTGCACCAGTCGCTGCGCGATCATGCCAGCGGCGCCAACGCCTTCGTGGCGCACGACGGCAGCAGCGATCTGTCTTCCGTCGCGCTCGACTGGCTGGGCGGCCTGCTGGCGCACGCCCGCGGCGCGACGGCGTTCGCGGCGCCGACGCTCAACGGCTACAAGCGGTTCCGGCCCTATTCGCTGGCGCCCGAC
>JAHCJT010000341.1 GCA_026126245.1 Alphaproteobacteria bacterium | reverse complement strand
GGCGCACCGGGCTACTGCGAGGTTCGCAGTCTCGTTGCCTGCACGACCGCAATGGTCAGCAGCGGCAGTGCCACCGTGAGCACGGCGACCACGATCAGCAGCCAGCCCAGTTCGCCATAGTTGGCCGGCGTCGTGATGGCACCGCTGGTGCGGTCGCGCACCTCGCGCGTCACAATGAAGATCTCGTTGAGGTATTTCGTGCCCAGCGCCGCGGCCTGCAGCGCCAGGTTGGTGAACGAGGCCATGACGGCAAAGAACGTCGCCTTGAGCGTGGGCGGCGCATTCTTGGCTATCCAGGCCAGCATCGGGATCATCGCCACTTGTGCCAGCGGCGATTCGAGCGCCGTGTTGAGGATAGCGATGAAGCGCGCATCGACCACGCCGCCGGTCAGGCGCGCCGTCCACTCGTGCAGGCCGTAGAACAGGCCGATCAGCGGCAGCATCAGGATGCCTGACGCGATGGTCAGCACAATCACCACGTAGGCGATCGATCGCTTGGCCATGAACGGTCGCAGCACGATCATGCCGGCCAATGCCAGGCCTGATGTGATCAGGCTCAGCACCGACAGGAACTGCTGGTCGAAGCCCAGCACGTCGATTTCCCACCACTCCACGCCCGGCCCCGGCAGCGGCGTGGCCCGGAAGATGAAGATAATGATCGCGGTGCCGACCAGCGCGCCGCGCACTGCCGGTGGCAGCTCCTGGATCAACTGGCGCATCAGGAACAGAACGATGGCCATCGAGCCAAGGAAGATGATCTCCTCGTCGAACGGAACCGACGCCAGGCCGATGGCCAGCGTGAAGGCGACAAAGGCCAGCCCCCCGCCGAGGATCCACCAGTCCGGTTTCGTCTCCTCGCTGCGTGTATCGAGCAGCGCCACGATCCGCTCGCGGCTTAGGCCCTCCCGGCGCAGGCGTGCCCCGCGCGCGCCCCGTACGACGCTGGCCAGCACGACACCGAGCACCGAAATGACCGGGATGGCCAGCGCCATCAGATAGATCAGCGCGTAGGTCGCGGTCTTCTCGGCCGGCGACATCTGCGCGACCCCGGCGAACAGCGTGATGTTCAGCACGGCCACCACGACCAGTCCGGAGATGATGGCGACGCGGCCCAGGGTCTGCATCGTCGTGTGCATCGTCTTGATGGTCTCGTCATCGTACGCCTGGCCACGCGCGTCGACGGTCGGCACCGCCTCGACCGTCATGGCGTCGGCGACGATGTCCTGCAGCACGTAGCCGATCGGCGCCAGCAGCAGGCTCACGATGTACCAGTGCTCCAGCGGCATAACGGCCGCCATGCCCACCGGCCGTGTGATCAGGCCGTACATGATGGCCAGGCTGAGCGCGATCAACGTGGCGCCGAGATAGACCAGCGCCGCCTTCCACCGCCAGATCAGATCGACGAGATGGCCCAGCGGCATCTTCAGGGCCCAGGGGATGCCGGCCCAGAAGGTCAACGCCGCCAGGGTGGCGGCCGACAGGTTGAGGTTCTCCTTGACGAAGAAGGTGCCGACGATGGCCGTCAAACCAGATACACCGGCAGCCAGATAGACCATCAGCGGCGGCAGGTAGGAAAATCGGAACTCGCGGCCGAGATCGAGGAAGGTGTCGTCGAACCAGCGCCACGCGGCGATGAGGCGCGCCCGGCTCATTGGTCGATCCCGATCGCTCGTCGCGTGCCGGCCGCGTGCAGCGCCATGACCATCGTCTGCATGCTGCTAGGCCGCCCGGTGCCGGGCCGCGATTGCCGGCATGACCTGCCGGGCCACAACCTCCAGTTCGTCGACGGCCTGGCGCAGGGTCATGCCGGGTTGCCGCGGCTGATAGATCAGGTGGTCGAGCTTCAGGCGCGGCTGCCAGGCGGCGATCTTGTCGGCGATCTCGGCCGGCGTCCCCAGGAACCAGCGGTCCTGCATGAAGCGCTCCGACATGTAGTGCGGATGATCGCTGGTCAGCGGCCGGCGTTCGCCGGTCGCTGGATCGCGATAGGTCAGCCCGGTGCGCTCCGGGGCGTACTGCACGCGATAGATATGGTCGAGAAAGCGCTGATGGCGCGCGATGGCATCGGTTGGCGAGTCGCCAACCATGATCTCGCGCATGATGGCATGCGGCAGCACGCCCTCCCCCTGCCGCGCTGCCTCACGGTCGAAGGCATCGATCTGACGTGCGCTGTGCTCCAGTTCGGTCAGCGGCGCCACGATCAGGCCGGCCCGGTGGCGGACCGCACGCTCGCGCGGTGCCGGCGCCGTGGCCCCGATCCACAGCGGCGGTGCCCCCGGCGTCACCGGCGTCGGGCGCAGCAGGCCCGATGTCACGCTGTAGATCTGGCCAGCGTAGTCGAAGGGCGTGCCGCGCCACGCCAGTTGCAGGATGTCCAGCGCCTCCTCGAACGCGCGGGTGCGCCGGGCGTACGGCAGGCCGAACATCTCGAACTCGGCCGGCCGGTAGCCCTGCCCCAGTCCGATCTCGACGCGGCCGCCCGCCAGGTTGTCGAGCACCGCCAGATCCTCGGCGAGGCGCAGCGGATGGCCGTGCAGCGGCGCCAGCGCAATGGCCTGGCCGATGCGACAGCCAGGCGCGGCGGCTGCCAGCGCCGCACCGGCGACAATCGGCGACGGACAATAGCCATCGGCTTCGCCGTGATGCTCGCTGACCCAAATCGAAGCAACGCCAAGCCGGCTGGCCTCGGCCGCCAGTTCCAGGCTTTCGCGGTAGATGCGGTCCCACGTCTCGCCCAGCGCCGGATGGATCTGGAAGCTGAGCGAGATGCCGAGCCGCGGCACCGGTGTCATGGTCTCTCCCTGTCGTCCGGCCGAACGGCCGCGGCGACGTGGTACCGGGACTCCGGCGAACGCCGGCGTGCGCCGCTTGCAGGCAAGGGCATGCTGCCCATGTCGGTGACCCTGACGGGGTCGCCGCTATTCGGCGGCGATGCGCGCGTCCTTGAAGGCCGGCATGACGTCGCGCGCGAACCAGCGCAGCTGCTCCTTGAACTCGGCCGGCGACAGACCCTCGGCCCAGTGGATCATGAAATCCTCGAGCCCGGGGTACTTTGCCTCGATCGAGCGGATGCCGTCGATGACCTCGGCCGGCGTGCCGCAGAACCACGCCTTCTGTTTGACGCCGTCACGGATGGTGGGGATCGAGGCCGGCGCGCCCGGCGTGCCCCAGGTGCGCCCCTGCTCGTCGGCGTAGCGCACGAAGCCGAAGGGCGCGAACCACTTGTAGCGCTCGTCGTGCGCCGGCTCGACCTTGCGAATCGCCTCCTCCTGGTTGCTGGCGAGGTACAGGCCGGCGCCCCAGATCAGGTCCTCGCCCAGCTTCTTGGGTCGACCGTGCCGGGCGCAGGCGGCGTGATACTCGCGGATCACGTCGTCGAGAATCTTTTCGCCATTGAGCGTCACCATGCCCTTCAGGCCGTAACGCGCCATCATGTCGATGGTCTTGCCGCTGGCGATCGGCATCCAGACCTCGACCGGCAGGTGCTTGGGGCGCGGCACCATGGTGATTTCCTTCAGACGGTAGCCGCGGTAGTCGACCGCTGGCGGGCATTCGAAGTATTTGCCCTTGAAGTGGAACGACTCCTCATTGAAGCACTTGAGCAGCAGCTGGAGCTGCTCCTCGAAATAGGCCCGGTTGGCCTCGGCATCGAGCAGCGGCGCGCCGAAGGTTTCGACCTCGCGGCTGTGGTAACCGCGCCCGACGCCCATGATGACCCGGCCGTCGGTCACGATGTCGGCCATGGCGTAGTCTTCCGCCAGCCGGATCGGATGCCACATCGGCAAGACGTTGAAGGCACAACCGAATTTCAGACGCTTGGTCTGCGTGGCCAACCACAGGCCGAGCTGCACCAGGTTAGGCAGGCACTCGTAGCCCTCGCGCTGGAAGTGATGCTCGGCCGTCCACAGCGCGTAGTAGCCGTTCTCGTCCATGGTCCGCGCCACGTCGCGGCAGGTCTCGAAGACCTCGCTCAGCCGCTCGTTGGGATAGCGTCGGTCATTGGCCGGCGTGCCGTTGAGACCGACATTGTCGAGCTCGATCTGGCCGACGTAGAGAACGTGGAATCTCCTGATCATCCGAGCCCCTCCCTGAGCAGCGCCGTCGGCGCAACGTTCCGGACCGGGACGGCGTCTGAGCCCGCCCCCGGACCAGGTCGAGGGCAAAGGTTAGGGGCAGATCGGGCGTGGGGCCAAGGGTAGAAGTGGCGAGGTCCGCCTGACGATGCCGGAACGGCTCGTCCGCCGACCACAGCCGGCCCAGG
>JAHCJT010000340.1 GCA_026126245.1 Alphaproteobacteria bacterium | reverse complement strand
GGAATTCCTGGCGGATGTCGGCGGCGTGGCGCTGGAAATCAGGCCACGGCGCCGCCAGGCGCCACAGATCGAGATCGCAGACGCGTGCCGCCAGCGGCGACGGCGGCTCGGCATGCGCGGTCTCGCGAACAATGCTGGCGGCGTCGTCGACCACCGCCGCATCCGGCGCGGCGATCGCGCCATCGCGTGCCAGCGCGAACAGGGTGGCGCGCATCAGCAGTGCCGACAGCGCCTCGTTCTGGCCGGCCGGCGCGCCGGGAACATAGACGGCGTCGTGGAACAGGATCGCCCATCGTTCGGCCGGCGTCAGGTCGGGTGCGTGCACGCGCGCCAGCTCGAGCAGCTCCGTGACGTGGCGTGCGTCGTGATAAGCGCGATGCGGCTGTCGGTGATGCGCCAGCGCCGCCGCGAGGACGGCATCGTCGGCCGGTGGCATCGTCAGCTCGGGCCCAGCCGCCTCGTGACGGCGCGGAAGACGTCGTGGAACATGGCTTCGGTCAGCCGGCCGGTGTTGGTGTTGTAGCGCGAGCAGTGATAGCTGTCGGCCAGCAGCTTGCCGTCGGGCAGCTCGTGCAGGCGGCCATGCGCGAAGGGGAAGGCGGCGACCGGCTTGAGCTGCAGGGCCCGCAGGATCTGGTCGTGCGCGCCTTTGCCCAGCGCCACGATGACCCGCAGATTCGGCATCGCCGCCAGCTCGGCGCGCAGGAACGGCCGGCAGGCGGCGAACTCGGCCGGCGTCGGCTTGTTCTCGGGCGGCACGCAGCGCACCGCGTTGGCAATGCGCGTGTCTCTCAGCGCCAGCCCGTCGTGCGGGTCGGCGCGATAGGTGCCGTCGGCCAGGTCGAACTGCAGCAGGGTCGCGTACAGCAGGTCGCCGGCATAGTCGCCGGTGAACGGCCGGCCGGTGCGATTGGCGCCGCGCAGCCCGGGCGCCAGGCCGATGATGACCAGCCGTGCTGCCAGCGGGCCGAACGACGGGACAGGCGCATTGTGCCAGTCGGCGAAGGCGGCGCGCTGGCGGCGGCGGAAGGCGACCAGCCGCGGACAATGGTCGCAGTCATGCGGCGGCGGATCGAACACGGCAGGGGCCGCAGGGGACGATGAGGTCACGGGCAAGCGAGTCCAGAGAGCGAGCCGCACCGCTGTAGCATGAAGCCGCGCCGGCGCGCGCCCGTCTCATCGGCGGCGGCGCCAAACAGCAAGGGGCCCCTGAGGGCCCCCGCGGTACCATGGCGCGCCGGTCGTCTCAGGCCGAACGCACCATCTGGTCGTCGTCCTCGTCGACCTCGCGATTGCTGACCGGCGGCGCATGACGTGCCGGGCGATCGGCCGGCGAGCGGGCGATCAGTGGCGCGAGTTCGGCCAGCTCGATGAACTCGTCGGCCTGGCGACGGAGTTCGTCGGCCACCATGGGCGGCGCCGACTTGATGGTGCTGACCACCGAGACGCGCAGACCCTTGCGCTGCACCGCTTCGACCAGGCGCCGGAAGTCGCCGTCGCCGGAGAACAGCACGACGTGGTCGAGATGCTCGGTCATCTCCAGGACATCGATCGCCAGCTCGATATCCATGTTGCCCTTGATCTTGCGCCGACCCATGGCGTCGGTGAATTCCTTGGTCGGCTTGGTCACCATCGTGTAACCGTTGTAGTCGAGCCAGTCGACCAGCGGCCGGATCGGCGAGTATTCCTGGTCTTCCACAAGCGCGGTGTAGTAGTAGGCGCGCACCAGTCGGCCGCGCTCGCGAAAGACGCGCAGCAGTTTGCGGTAGTCGATGTCGAAACCCAACGCCCGGGCGGCGGAATAGAGATTCGCGCCGTCGATAAACAGGGCGATGCGCTCCTCCGCGTAGAAATGATTTTTCATCGTCGCTTTTCCTTTATGCGTGAGGGGGAGAAACCTTAATTATGTTTCGGTTCGCCACCGACGGCGGGAACCTTCAATTAGCACACTAGTCGTAGATAACAGTTTACCTGACCGAACCAAGGGGTAGCAAGGTGCAGACGTGCTGAAAGCGCACAATTGCTGCGCCTGCTCACCACATGCGAGCAATCGCTCACCGCGCAAGGCAACATGCCCATCTATATAGGTCTGGGCGCCAATCTTGACCATCCTCGCCATGGCCCGCCGCAGCGGACGCTGGCGCGGGCCCTGACGCGGCTGGCCGGCATGGGCGTGCGCACCGTGCGCCGCTCGCGCTGGTATCGCAGCAGCCCCGTGCCGCCGTCCGACCAGCCTTGGTACGTCAATGCCGTCGCCGAGGTACGGACCGGATTGGCTGCCGATGCCACCCTGGCTGCCTTGCACCGCGTCGAGCATGACTTCGGGCGGGTGCGCGGCGAGCGCGACGCCGCCCGCTGGATCGATCTTGATCTGCTGGATTACGATTCCCTGCAGAAATCGAATGCCGGTGAAGGGTTGGCCGTGCTTCCTCATCCACGGCTGCACCTGCGGGCCTTTGTCCTGCTGCCGCTGGCGGAGTTGGCGCCGGACTGGCGCCACCCGGTGTCGGGCGAGCCGATCGCCGCGCTCATTGCCCGGTTGCCGCCCGATCAAAGCGTCGAACCGCTAAGTGGCTGATATGATGCATATATCCCGCACGCTTGCATTTTGCCGGCAGCGCCTGTATCCACCGCGTTCCCTCTTCTGGCGGAGCGCCCCATGGCCCGTGTGACAGTCGAAGACTGCATTGTGCAGGTGCCCAACCGGTTCGACCTGGTGATGCTGGCGGCGCAGCGCGCCCGTGACATCTCGGCCGGCGAGCCGCTGCTGGTCGATCGCGACCGTGACAAGAACCCGGTGGTGGCCCTGCGCGAGATTGCCGACCAGAAGCTGCACCTGGACGTGCTGCACGAGCGCATCGTCAAGGGCCTGCAGAAGGAAGGCGAGGTCGACAAGCCGGAAGAGGGCAACGAGATGCTCGAGCTGGAGGAGCATCTGGCGGCCACGCTGGCGCAGCAGGGCGCCGAGGCATCTCAGCCGCGGCCGCTGCCGGCCGACGACTACGACGACACCGATCAGCCGTAATCGCGCGCGCCGCGACCCTCACGAGCGCCGGCTGGCTGCCGCCTGCCGGCGCTTTTCATGTGCGCCGATGGCTGGTGGCGCCGGCGGCCATATGCAGTTGCCTCATGGCGGCGACAGGATCGCGGGGCTATATATAGTGCCGGAGGTCGGTGCGCCGTCATGCTTCGGCAGTTTGAGCTGGTCGAACGGGTCAAGTCCTACGATCCCAATGCGGACGAGGAATTGCTGAACCGCGCCTACGTCTACGGCCTGCGCAAGCACGGCGCCCAGATGCGGGCCTCGGGCGATCCGTATTTCTCGCATCCCGTCGAGGTCGCCGGTCTGCTGGCCGACATGCGGCTGGATTCGGCCTCGATCGTCACCGGGCTGCTGCACGACACCGTCGAGGACACCGACGCCACGCTGGAGGAGATCGAGCGGCTGTTCGGGCCGCAGATCGCCAAGCTGGTCGACGGCGTCACCAAGCTGTCGCGCCTGCAGCTGCAGTCGGACGACACCAAGCACGCGGAGAACTTCCGCAAGTTGGTGGTGGCGATGTCCGACGACATCCGCGTGCTGCTCGTCAAGCTGGCCGACCGGCTGCACAACATGCAGACCCTGCACTTCATCGAGGATCCCGAGAAGCGCCGGCGCATTGCCCGCGAGACCATGGACATCTACGCGCCGCTCGCCTCGCGCATCGGCATGGAGCGGGTCAAGGAACAGCTCGAGGACATGGCCTTCGCCGAGCTCAACGCCGAGGGCCGCGAATCGGTGGTCAACCGCCTGCAGTTCCTGCGCGACCACGGCCGTGCCCTGGTACCCGACATCTGCGAAGAGCTGCGCGCGGCGCTGCACGAGGCCGGCATCGCCGCCGACGTCACGGGCCGCGAGAAGACGCCGTATTCGATCTGGCGCAAGATGCGCAGCAAGAACGTATCGTTCGAGCAGCTGTCGGACATCATGGCGTTCCGCGTCGTGGTCGACAGCATCCAGAGCTGCTACGCCGCGCTGGGCGCCTTGCACGGCCGCTACCGCACCGTGCCCAACCGCTTCAAGGATTTCATCTCGGTCCCCAAGCCCAACGGCTACCGCTCGCTGCACACCGGCCTGCACGGGCCGCGCGGCAACCGTATCGAGGTGCAGATCCGCACGCGCGAGATGCACGATATTGCCGAGCACGGCGCCGCTGCGCACTGGGCCTACAAGGAGGGCGCGCCGGCGACCGACGGCAGCCAGTACCAGTGGCTGCGCGATCTGCTCGATATCCTCGACAAGGCGTCGGGGCCCGAGGAA
>JAHCJT010000034.1 GCA_026126245.1 Alphaproteobacteria bacterium | reverse complement strand
TAGTTTTGCCGCCAGCGGAGGGACCCCTTGTGAAACTACCATCTCCGTCTGAATCCGAAGCGGTTCGGATGGGCCCAGCGAGGGTGGAACCATAGCGCTGGTCAGTTTCGATTCGAGGTACCTGACGACCTCCGCGTACGTCCTCCTGTACTCCTCCCGCGGATCGCCGTTAGCGCGCTCCGGCACCGGAGCGTGCACGGTTGAGCCTACTATGCGGCGGACAACTGTTGCCAACGTCTCCAGAATGCCCATGTCGTCAGCTCCACACGTGACGCCTCACCTGTGTATCATAACGCGCTTTTCCGGACACAAAAGTTGTAGGACAAAGTGCTTGGACAACTGACCCACCGACGGTCAGCTCCTGCCGTACCCCGAGCGAAGCGCCTGCTCCCTCACGGCACCGCGACGTCGGCGCCCGCGGATGTCGTTTGCATTTCAGTCCGGCACAGCCGCCACTGCTCAGGCGTCGAAGAACACCGTTTCGCCGGTGCCCTGCATGGCGATGTCCCAGCGGTACTCGGCGGCCCCCTTGGCCCGCTGCGCCACCAGGGTGGCACGCCGCGCCGGTTCGTCGATCAGGCCGAGGATGGGATCCGTGGCGTTGGCCGCGGCCTCGTCGGAAAAATAGATGCGCGTATAGACGTGGCGCAGCAGGCCGCGCATGGACAGCGCCACCAGGATGTGCGGCGCCTGCAGGCTGTTGCCGGGGCCGGGCACGGCGCCCGGTTTGATGGTCGTGAAGACGAAATTGCCGTCCTTGTCCGTCGGCACGCGGCCGAAGCCCTTGAATGTGGCGTCCTTCGGCTTGTCCTGGGTGTCCTCGGCATGCGCGTAGCGGCCGTTGGCGTCGGCCTGCCAGACCTCGAGCACGGCGTCGGGGATTGGCGCGCCGTCGCCGTCGGTCAGCCGGCCGGAAACCACGATGCGCTCGCCCGTCGTGGCATCCCTGGCCAGATCGGTCGTGATCAGCCAGTTGAGCCCGATCGAATAGTACGGCCCGACGGTCTGCGACGGAGTCGGCGTCAGCTTGCTCATCTCACATCCCCATCGGCGTGGCGTCGCGACCGCGCAGCACGATGTCGAAACGGTAGCCCAGCGCGAAGTCGGGCACGGTAGTCTCGATGTCGAACGTGCTGATCATGCGATCGCGTGCCCGGGCATCGGTAACGCAGTTGAAGATCGGATCGAGCGGGATCAGCGGATCTCCCGGAAAGTACATCTGCGTTACCAGCCGGGTCATGAAGCTCGGCCCGAACAACGAGAAATGCAGGTGCTGCGGCCGCCAGCCGTTGAAGTGGTTGCGCCAGGGATAGGCGCCCGGCTTGATGGTGATGAACTTGTAGTTGCCCTCGGCATCCGTGAACGAACGACCGGCGCCATCAAAATTCGGATCCAGCGGCGCGTCGTGCTGGTCGTTGGCGTGCCGGTAGCGGCCCGTCGCATTGCACTGCCACAGCTCGACCAGCGTGTTGGGCACGGGCCGGCCGTCGCCGTCCAGCACCCGGCCGCTGACAATGATGCGCTCGCCGATCGGCGCGCCGGCATGACCCTTGGTCAGGTCGTGGTCGTCGGGTCCCACCTTGTCGTGCCCGAACATCGGCCCCGTCACCTCGGTCAGGGTGTGCGGCAGCTGCACCAGCTTCTTCGTCGGCGAGCGCTTGACCGACGAGGTATAGGCCGGGTGCAGGTACTCCGGCTGGGTGCCCGGCACGATGCGGCGGTAGCCGACGATGTCCATGTCTTCCTCCCGCTTGCGGCGATGCCGGCTATTGGCCCCGGCGGCGGCCGCGGTCAAGACGGCAAATCGCGACGACCGCCTGCAAACCGGCCGCTCGCGATCGAATGTTTGCAGATCAGGCCGCCTTCTGTTCGCCTTTCAACTCCTTCGCCACCGCCGGCGGCACCCGCACCGGCATGTCGAGCAGCATCTGGGCGAAAGCCTTGGCCAGCGGGTCGGCCTTGATCGAGGCCATGCCGCCGCCGCCCAGCGCTTCACGCAGCAGGAAGTTGAAGCCGCCGATGCCCGGCAGGCGCCAGCGCGTCACCTTGCCCTTGATGCGGTGGGCGAACCACCTCGCCACCGCCTCCTCGGTCACCTCGGCGTCGAGGATCGGCACGTACTCGGGCTTGCGGGCGAAAATGCCGATATTGGCGTTGTCGCCCTTGTCGCCGGAGCGGCCGTAGGCCAGCGCCACCAGCGGCACCGTCTCGGTCGCGGCGTTGGGTCCTGTCGTGGGCAGATGCGGCGTCGGCGGCGCCTCGGCCGGCAGCAGTCCCTCATGGAAGCCGCCCGGCGGCGCTGCCGGTTCGACGGCAATCGCCCGGCCGTCAATGTCGACGGTGACCGGCACCATGGTCTTGGGCACCAGGCAGGAGAACATACGGATCACCGGCGAGGGCGCCACGCGGCCGGCGCCGAACGACCCGGTCATGCCGACGACACCGCCGGTTGCCATCGGTGCGATCTCGCGGCCCAGCAGCGCCAGCGCCTCCTTCTGGTCGTGGCGCGCGGCGATCTTGACCACTACCTCGCGCGCCTCCGCGGCGCGGCCGTGCGGCCCGTAGGTATCCTCGCCGCCGATCGCCTCGATGCTGACCTCGCGGTAGTCGCCCAGGTTCCTCTCGCGGAACAGGCGGCGGGTCTTCTTGATGATCATCTCGGCGCTGTGCCGCCCCTTGGCCACCGCGTCGATACCGCCCATCATGAAAATCGACGTCAGCTTGTAGCCGTCCGGCCACGTCGTCGACACCTTGTAGCTGTCGGTGGGCGGCCGGCCGCGCGCCCCCGAGACGCGCACCCTGTCCTTGCCCACCTGCTCGTAGCGCGCCTGGGTGAAATCGCAGGCGACGTCCGGCACCATGTAGGCACGCGGATCGCCGATCTCGTAGAGCATCTGCTCGGCGACCGTGGCCGTCGTGATCAGCCCGCCGGTGCCCTCGGGCTTGCCCAGCACGAAGCTGCCGTCGGCCGACACCTCGGCGATCGGAAAGCCCATGTTGTCGTAGTCCGGCACCAGCCGCCAATCGGTGAAGTTGCCGCCGTTGCACTGCGCGCCGCACTCCAGGATGTGGCCCGCCAGAGTGCCGGCGGCGAGGTGGTCGAAGTCCTGCACCGTCCAGCCGAACTCATGGATCAGCGGTCCGAGGGTGACCGCCGAGTCAACGCAGCGACCGGTAATCACCACGTCGGCGCCCTCGGCCAGCGCCCGGGCGATCGGGAAGCCGCCGAGATAGGCGTTCATGCTGGTGATCTTCGCCGGCAGCGGCGCCTCACCATCGAGCTCGCGGATACCGGCGTCGCGGAACTTCTGGACCTGCGGCAGCAGATCGTCGCCCAACACCAGCGCCACCTTCAGCGTGACGCCGGCAGCCTCGCAGGCCTTCAGGACGGCGTCGCGACAGGCCTGCGGGTTCACGCCGCCGGCGTTGGTGACCACCTTTATCTTCTTGTCGGCGATCTCGCGCGCCAGCGGCGCCATGACCGCGGTCACGAAATCCGTGGCGTAGCCGGCCTGCGGATTGCGCAGCTTCTGCGCCGCCATGATCGACATCGTGACCTCGGCGAGGTAGTCGCTGACGAGGTAGTCGATGTTGCCGGCGCGCACGAGCTGGACGGCAGCCGTCTCGGTATCGCCCCAGAAGCCCGAGCTGCCGCCGATGCGGACCGTCTTGCCTGCCATGCTCAATCCTCCCGGCTCCTGGCGCCTTTCTTAGCGCCTTTTGGCCGGGCGCCAAAAGCCGGCGCCGTCTGTCCGAGCCGCCATGCGACCCCCGCCAGCAGCATGTCGAGATTGCGGTCGAACTGCTGCTCGATTTGGGCCGGCCCGAGCCAACGGCCGGCGCGCGCGACATGCGGCAAACGGTCCGGGTCGATGCCGCGCTCGATCAGCGACGTCGACGCAGCGGAACGGCGCACGGCGATTTCGGCAAGCGCCGCACCGTTGGCGAAGGCGCCAATGCCGCGAAAGATGTCGGCCGCCACGTCGATGCGCACGCCGGCGCCGACCAGCTCGGCGATCACGCGCTCGACGAATCCCAGTGCTGCCTCGGTGTTGAAGCGTCGCGCCGCCAGGAGCGGAAACGCCTCCGGATGACGCCGCGCGATGGCGACATAGCGACAGCTCACCTCGCGCAGCCAGGCGATCACGTCCGGCGCGGAGGGTGGCATGTCGATTTCGGCCATCAACCGCTCGGCCACGGCATCGAGCAGCGCGATGCGGCTTGGGAAGTGGTGGTACAGCGCCATTGCCTCGACGCCCAGCGCCTGGCCAAGTCGGCGCGTGCTGAACGACTCCAGGCCTTCGCCGTCGATCAGCCGCAGCGCCGCCTCGACGATGGAGGCGCGGGTCAGCGGTTCGCGCGACGCCGCACCGCGGCCGCCGGTTCTCTTGCTGGGCACTCCCATGATTGTGACTTTACGTCGTAAGGCGCACATGGCAATGATCTTTACGATGTAAAGTTGAAGGAGCTTGGCATGGCCAGATCGCCCAATATCCCGAATCCGCCGCTCGCCCCGGCAACCCCGGGGCCGGTTGCAGCTTCATCGGATGCGGGCGATACCGCGCATCTTGTCGAGGCCATCGAGGCGGTCGGCTGGAGCGATCTGGTCCGTGCCTGCCCCGCCGAGCTGGCCGCCGGCCTGGGGATGTCGGCGATCGAGGAACCGGGTGCCGCCTCGTTGATCGCCGGCCGGATGCCGGTTGCGCTGTTCAACCGCTCGTTCGGCTGGGTGTCGCTACAATCGTGGGCGACAGCGTTGCAGCGTCATCGCGCCAGCGGCGCCGCCGACTTCTTTCTGCAGCCACCGCCTTACGCCGACGCGACGTTTGCCGACTGGGCAGGCAAAGCCGGTGTCGTCAGGCGCAGCCGCTGGGCGAAGGTGATCCGCGGCCGGGAGAAGCCGCCGCAGGCCGCCACCAGCCTGCGCATCACGGAAGCTGGGCCCGCCCACGCCCAGGCTTTCGCCGCGGCGGCCATCGGCGGCTTCGAAATGCCGGCCATGCTGGCGCCCTGGCTGGTGGCGCTGGCGCATCGGCCGGGCTGGCGCACCTATGTCGGCTGGGACGGCGCGACGCCGGTCAGCGCCGCGGCGTTGCACATCGTCGGCGACACGGCGTGGTTCGGTCTCGGGGCGACCTTGCCGAGCCACCGCGGCCGCGGCGGGCAAAGCGCGCTGTTCGCACGCCGCATCGCCGATGCGCTCGACGCCGGCTGCCGGGTCATGGCCACAGAGACAGGCGAGGACACGCCGCAGGCGCCCAACCCGTCGTACCGCAACATGATCCGCGCTGGCTTCCGGCTGGTACATTTCCGCGACAACTGGGCGCCGACCGCGCAGCCGCCGCGCCCGTAAGTCGCGACGGCTTCGGTCATCTTCGCCCAGGCGCGGCAAGCCGAACCGACGCGCCACGGGGAAGACGCGGCGAAGCGATCCGATCAGCCCCGCTTGCGGTTGACGAAGGCGGTCATCTTCTCGGTGTGCTCGCCGGTGGTCACCGACTGGGCGAAGGAGTCGATGCCGGCCTGGATGGCGCCGGCCAGCGGCAGCTCCTCCCAGCGGCGCATCAGCGCCTTCTGCGCCCGCACCGCCTTGGGCGTGCCGTCGAGAATGGCATCGACGCAACGGTCGACCGCCGCGCCGATCTCCGAGGTCTTCACCACCTGCTCGACGAAGCCCCACTCCTCGGCCTTGCGAGCGCCGATGTTCTCGGCCGTCAGCAGCAGCCACGACGTGCGGCCCCAGCCGATCATGCGGGGCAGCAGCGCAGCCTCGACGACCGACGGCACGCCGACTCGCACCTCCGGCATGCCGAAGGCGGCGCTCTCGGTGGCGATGCGCAAATCGCAAGCGGCGGCGACTTCCAGGCCTGCACCAAGGGTGTAGCCCTCCAGCCGCGCGATCACCGGCACGGGACAGTCGCGGATCGCCTGGCAGAGCTTGTGCACCGAGGTGATGAAGGCGCGCGCCGCATCGGGCGTCTGCAGGCCGACCATGTGCTTGATGTCGGCGCCGCCGATGAAGGCCTTGCCGCCGACGCCGGAGAACACCACGACGCGCACATCGTCGTCGCGCGAGATCTCCTCGAAGGCCCTGATGAGGTCGGCCAGTGCCGGCGGGTTCAGCACGTTCAGCCGGCGCGCATTGTCGTAGATCACCCGCGCCACGAGTCCGCCGTGGCGCGTCTCGCGCACGATTTCGACCTTGTGCTCCGCCACCGCCTCGCTCCTTCGCTCATCCGCAGGGCGGAACCGTCGCGCCCGCTTTCGTCTGTTTGGCTTTTCCCGTAATACAGCGCCAAAGTCGGTTCACAAGAGGATTTGTCGTGCCGGACGCGTTGCTGGCCCCCGATCTGTCGACCTACACGCTCTACGACCCGAGCGATCCGTTCGAGGACTACGTCGGCCCCATCTACTACCGCCGCCAGGACGATGGGGTGCACTGCGTCCTGCCCACCGAGGCGCGGCACACCAACGCCGGCGGCGTGCTGCATGGCGGCGTGCTGCTGACCTTCGCCGACTACGCGCTGTGCTCGGCCGCCAGCCACGCCGCCTCGGGCGGCCAGATGCCGGGCAGTTTCTCGATGACGCTCAGCCTGACGGTGCAGTTCCTGGCTGCCGGCAGCATCGGCCCGATCATTGAATCGATGGGTCGGGCGACGCAGGTCACGGGTCGTCTCGCCTTCGTGCGCGGCTCGGTCATGCAACAGGGCCGCCGGTTGGCCACTTACAGCGGCGTCTGTCGTCACGTGGCGCGCGACAAGGCGATGGCGCGACGCAGCGACAGCGGCCTCGCCCCGCTGCCCGGCGGCACACGGCCGGCCGGACCGCCGTCGGACGTGCCCATGCCGGTGGGCTATGCGCCCGTGTTGCGCCCCAGCCCGTTCACCATCCTGCTCGGACCGATGTTCTACCGCCAGGACGGCGCGAGCGTGCACGCGTTGCAGCCGACCTTTGCGCATATGCAGAACTCCGGCGCCTCGCTGCACGGCGGCATGCTGATGACCTTCGCCGACAACGCACTGTGCACCAGCGTCGCGGCCAATACCGGCAAGGTGCCCTACACGACAATGTTCACGGCCGAATTTCTGGCCGGCAGCCGGATCGGCGCGCCGCTGGAATCGACTGTTGATCTGGCGCGTGCGACGGCATCGGTGGCTTTTGCCACCGGCGTCGTCACCCAGGGCGGCAGCTCCCTGCTGAGCTACAGCGCGACGGTCGCGCTCAGGGACAGATCCAAGGGCCCGGAGGTCCCGGCATGACCAGCGCAAACGCCGACGTCACGGCAGCTGCCGGGGAAATCCCGCCACATTTCGAACTGCTGCGCGACGAGAGCGGCTTCGGTCGGCTGATCGGCCCGCTCTACGTGCGCAAGCCCGGCGACGGCCGCGCCTTTGCCTGGGGTTTTCGCGCCGTCGACAAGCATCTCAATCCCGGTGGCGTAGTGCACGGTGGCATGCTGATGACGTTCGCCGACCAGTGCTTTGGCGGGCTGGTGTTTTTCGCCGCCGGCAAGAAGCCCTGTTCGACCATCGATCTGTCGGCCAGCTTCGTGTCGCCCGGACGCGCGGGTGACTGGATCGAGTGTACCGGCACGGTCAGCCGCGTGACGCGCGATCTGGTGTTCGTCACCGGCCGCGTCACCGCCGCCGAGCGTACCCTGGTCGACCTCAAGGGCATCTGGAAGCTGCTCGATCGCTGGCTGGGCGCCCCGAAGACAGGCTAGCCGCAGCGCCACAATCCCGCCGCACAGCGACCGTGCGTCCGCCGGAATGGCGGCGCGAGACTCCCTTTGTCGCAATGACGACGGGAGGCTTCCCCATGACCGTTTCGGGCATCCTGCGCCGCTGGGCACCCTTTGCCATGGCCGCCACGGCACTGGCGGTACTGGCGCCGCCAGGCGTCGCCGCCGATCTTGACCCCGGCACCTACCGCTTCTCCGCGCCCTACACGCACGGCAACCTCACGGTCTTCATGATCCACGGCGCCACGGCAGGCGGTGCGGCGCCGCTGACGCTGCAGGAGGCGCTGCAGAAGGGCCTCGTGCGGGTGGCCGAGACCGGCAGTGTCAACCAGCTGCAGGTCGAGAACCTGGCCGACCAGGCGGTGTTCATCCAGTCCGGCGACATCGTCAAAGGCGGTCGCCAGGATCGCGTCCTGTCGGTCGACCTCATCCTGCCGCCGCACTCCGGCAAGGTGGCCATCGCGTCGTTCTGCGTCGAGCAGCACCGTTGGACGCGGCGCGGCCAGGAAGACAGTGCGACGTTCGCCAGCTCGGGCGCCCTGCTGCCGTCACGCGACATGAAGATCGCGGCCCGGGCGCCGCTGATGGCGCCGCACCGGACGCCGACAAACGCACCCGTTGCCGGCCACCCGCCGCAGCAGGCAGACCGCGTCGCGGTCGGCACCAGCCAGACCAAGGTGTGGCGCGGCGTCGCCGACATGCAGGAGAAACTCCAACGCAACGTCGGTGCGCCGGTCGCGGCGCCACAATCGGCTTCCAGCCTGCAGCTGTCGATCGAGAACGAGAAGCTGAGGCAGGCGACCGACGCCTACGTGGCCGCACTGCAGGCCGCCGTCGACAAGGAACCGGCCGCCATCGGCTATGTCTTTGCCGTCAACGGCCAGATCAACAGCGCCGACGTCTATGGCTCGCCCGAGCTGTTCCGCAAGATGTGGCCCAAGCTGCTGCGCGCCAGCGCCGTCGAGGCGGTGGCCGAGCGCAAGGAGGGTGCGTCAACCGACGCGCCATCGACCGAGGCATTGCGCGCGTTCTTCACCGCCGCCGCGGCCGGCAAGCGCGCCGAACGCCAGCTGACCGATGCCACGATCATCGAAACGCACGACTCCGACAAGGCGCAGGTACTTGAGGCCAGGCACCCGACCGGCGCCGTCGTGCACCGCAGCTACGTCAGCAAGTAGCCGCCGCTAGCTCGCGGTCGCGCGCCGTCTGAGCGTCAGCCGGCGTCGCGCCGCCAGACCAGCACGAAGCTGACCGGCCAGTTCAGGAACGGCCGCCATTTCGGTTTGGTCTTCAGCCATGCCTCGTCGATGACGCATTCGCGGAACTCGACCAGCGACAGCCCGCAGGCGCGGGCCGCGTCGTGGTGCTCGCTGAACAGGTGCACGTAGCTGCGGATGGTAATCGCCTCGCCGCCGGCGCGGTGATAGTGAGTCGGCAGCCCGTTCATCAGGAAGAACGGGTGATAGCCGAGCAGCATGAAGTGACCGCCGCCGACGAGCAGGCGCGCCGCCTCGCGATAGACGGGTCCGAGTTCGGCGAGGTGCTCGTCGGCCAGCACCATTGTGCAAAGCTGGTACGCCGCGGTTGGCAGGGGCGTCGCCGCCACGTCGCCGACCTGCAGCAAGCGAAAGACGCGCTTTGCGGCCGCGCCCGCCAGCATCTGCGGCGTGATATCGACGCCATCGATGGCCCGCACACCATGCGCCGCCAGCCAGGCGCCCGTGCGACCCGTACCGCAGGCCAGGTCGGCGGCGCTGCCGACATCGTCCCACCGGATCGAGGTTAGGGCCTCCAGCAGCGGCGTATCGAGCCCGACGGCCACCGTCGCTTCGTAGGATTCCGCCCACTCGCCGTAGCCGGCCGCCGCGCCGACCACGGGATAGCGCCGCTTGTCGAACAGTGCCGCGTCCATGATTTGCCGCCCCGATGTCATCGCCTCGCGCAACGCCATATGCCTCGCCTCTGCGAAGCAGGGCAATGCCGCCTGTGGGTGTCGACGCGCCGGACTGTCCACCGCCGGCGAACCCGGCCCAATGGGCAACTACGAGTTCGGTCGGACAACCATTCCGTGATAAACTTCACACGATCAGTTATTTTTCGAGGATCGCCTTGTCCGCCATCCGCCGCATTGCCGCCGGCAGCGTCGTTCTGGCCGTGGCCGTTGCGGCGGCCGTGTTCACCCTGAATCGGACCGGCAGCGATTCGCGGCGACCGCAATGCTACGAGTCCATGTCCGCCGATCCCGACAGCGTCATCGCTGCCTGCACCGCGCTGCTGCAGGCCGGCCGTTTCCAGCGCGGCGAGCCGGCGGTCCTGTATTTCCACAGAGCCATCGCCCACCATCGCAAGGACGACCTCGACAAGGCGCTGCCCGACTACGACCAAGCCATCAAGCTCGCTCCGGATCTGGACGTAGCGTTCGCCAACCGTTGCGAGGCTTATCGGAGCCGCGAGAAGTACGAGTTGGCGCTGCGCGACTGCGAACGCGCCCTGCAAATCAATCCACGGCTTGCCAGAGCCTACGTGAACCGTGGCCTGCTGCACCATCGCGCAGGCAAGCTCGACCAGGCGCTGGCGGACTATGACCGCGCCCTGCGAATCCAGCCCGACCTTGTGCCAGCGCTTATCAAGCGTTGCGGACTGTACCATGACCGCGGACAGTTCGAACTCGCGATCGCCGACTGCAGTCTGGCGCTCGCCGTCGATCCGACCCGCGATGAGGCCCTCATCGGGCGAGGTGTCCTCTGGCTGCAACAGCATCGGTACGACAAGGCGATCGCCGATTTCAGTCAGGCGATCGAGCGCGATCCGGCCAGCGCGCAGCTCTACGAATTGCGTGGTCGGGCATTTTCCGGCAAAGACGAGCCGCGTCGCGCGATCGTGGACTTCGATGAGGCACTCCGCCTGGGTCACGACGACGTCGACATGCTCACCGAGCGTGGAAATGCACTGCTGCAACTGAAAGAGTTTGAGCGCGCGCTAGCCGACTACGACGCCGTGCTGGCGCGGCAACCGCGCCACGTCGCCGCCCGGGTCGGCCGCGGTCGCGTCTTCTTGCTGCAGGAACACTACGAGCGCGCCATCGCCGAATTCGACCAGGCGATCGCGCTCGATCCCGGAAGTGCCACGGCGTGGCGCTGGCACGCTGCGGCGCAGTCCAATCTGCGGCGCATCGATGCGGCGATCGCCGACCTCGGCGAGGCAATCCGCCGCGACCCGACATGGCCCATCCTGTGGGCCAACCGCTGCTGGCAGCTGCTGCAGAAGGCCAGGCTGGAAGACGCCCTGGTCGACTGCAACGAGGCATTGCGGCTGGAGCAGACGACCGCCGCCTACTTTGGCGCACGTGGCGCAGTCTACCTCAAGATGGGCAAATTCGTCGCCGCGATTGCCGACTTCGACTCCGGCCTGAAGCTGCAGCCCGATCACGCCTACGTTCTGTACGGACGCGGCCTCGCCAGGATTGCAAAGGGTGACACCGAGGCTGGCAGTGCCGACCTTGATCGGGCGCGTAAGCTCGATCCGAAAGTGGAACAGATGCTCGCCGGCGTGGGCCTGCTGCCTTAGCGGACCGGCGGCGGCTCGCTATCGCGTCAGGTCTTCTGCCGCGCCGCCTTGCGCTTCAGGTCCTCGATGTGAGCCCGCAGCCCTTCGCCATGCGGATTGTGCTTGAGGCACTCCTCGTAGGCGCGGATCGCCGCCTCGTATTGCTCGCGTTCCTCGAAGATCATGCCCAGCCCCGACCAGGCGCCGAAATGGCGCGGCTCCAGCGCCACCGTCTTCTGGATGTCGGCGACCGAGGCATCGTGATCACCGCGCATCCAGTACACGGTCGCCCGCTTGTTCCACGCTTCGGCGAAATCCGGCGCCTTGTCGATCAACGCCGTGAATGTTTCGATCGCGCCGTCGAGATCGCGGCTCTGCATCTGCGACAGACCACGTGCCATCAGCGCGTCCAGCGCCGGATCGCCCGCGGCCGTCCAGGTTTCCCAGATCGCCTGCACCAGCAGCCGTGCCTGCTGCGGGTCGGTGACGGTCTTGAGCCGCGCGAACAGGCCATCGAGGGCGGGGTCCTTCTGGGTGGCCATGGCGGGCGCGATCAGGCTGGCGGCAACGGTCAGGACACAGATCAGGCGGCGCAGCATCGGTCTCTCCGGTCGGCGCTCGCCTTCAGCCTACACCGGATGGTGGGGCGCTGCGAAGTCCCCGGCGTCCGGCAGGATTCACGCCTGCGTCATCGCCACCGTTCGCGCGACAAGGCGTTGCAGTTGACGCCGCTATGCCGCCAGCAATCGCCAGACGACGCCGGCCACGGCGCCGCCGGCCAGCACCACAAACAGGCTTGTCTTGAAGCGCAGCAGCGCAACCAGCGCCGCCACGGCGATCACGGCGAAGACCGGATCGAAGGTCGCCCAGACGGGCACGTCGAGCGACAGCGGACCGGCTGCCAGCCTGTCGACCTTGCCGAACAAGGTGTGCGCTGCGAACCAGAGCGCGAGGTTCAGGATCACGCCGACGACGGCGGCGGTGATGCTGGAGAGCGCCGTATCGAGCAGCCGCACTCCGCGCAATGCTTCGACGTAGGGGCCGCCGAGAAAGATCCAGAGAAAGCACGGCGTGAACGTGACCCAGACCACCAACGCCGCCGCCAGGCTGCCGGCGACGAAGGGATTGAGCTGGCCGGGCTGGCCGTAGGCCGCGAGGTAGCCGACATATTCGAGGACCAGGATCAGCGGACCGGGCGTGGTTTCCGCCAGCGCGAGGCCGTCCAGCATCTGGCCCGGCGACAGCCAGCCGTAGGTTTCGACCGCCGCCTGCGCGACGTAGGCCAGCACGGCGTAGGCGCCGCCGAACGTAACGACGGCCATCTTGCTGAAATAGACAGCGCACTGGGTGTAGACGTTGGCTGGACCGGCAAGAACCCACAACGCCAGGACCGGTGCCATCCACAGAACGCCCCATACGACCAGGGTGCGCAGCGCCCGTCCCAGCGACGGCTTGAGATGCGGCGGCGTTTCCTCGCCGATCACGGTGTCACTGGCCTTCCCGCCATGCGCCACCGACGCGAAAGCCGACGGCGCCAGCCAGCCGCCCACCAGACCGAGCGCGGCGGCGCCCAGCACGATCAGCGGGAACGGCACGTCGAGCAGATAGATGCTGATGAACGCCAGTGCCGCGATGCCCCACATCACCGGCGTCCGCAGCGCCCGGCTGCCGACCCGCTGCACGGCCTGGATGACGACCGCCAGCACCACCGGTTTCAGTCCGTAGAACAGGGCGGCGACCACAGGCACGCTATGCCAGCCGGCATAGAGGACCGACAGGGCGAGGATGGCGACGAAGCCCGGCAGGATGAACAAGGTGCCGGCCACCAACCCGCCACGCACCTTGTGCAACAGCCAGCCGACATAGGTCGCAAGCTGCTGCGCCTCCGGACCGGGCAACAGCATGCAGTAGTTCAGCGCGTGCAGGAACCGCGCCTCGCCGATCCAGCGTTTCTCGTCGACCAGCACGCGATGCATCAGCGCGATCTGACCGGCCGGCCCGCCGAAGCTCAGCAGCCCGATCTTGAGCCAGACACGCAACGCCTCGCCGAACGTGGGATGCGCCGGCGCGGGCGCCTGCTCCACGACGGCAGCAGCGGCCGTGGCGGTTGCAGCGGTCATTTTCGCTTTCCCTTCCTGGCGGCCGCGGAGAAGGCGTCGTACAGGCTGTCGAGAATGTCGGCGCCGCGCGCCAGCCGCGTGTCGTCATCCAGGGTGCCGCTCGACAGTGCCCCCATCAAGGTGGCCACGCCCGCCGTCTCGGCGCGCTCGTAGCGGTCGTCCTTCAGGTCGATGTCGTGGACGATTTCGGCGATGGCGGCCACCGCCGGATCGTCGAGCGCTGCCCGCCGCATCAGCGTCTCGAAGGTACACCGGTCGCCTTCGTGCGTGAATTCGGCCTGGACCATGTCGAAGCGCAACTCGCCCGGCTCGGGCTTGTAGCCTCGACCGTCAACGAACTTGAAGCGCGCCTGCCGGTCAATGAACCGCCGGATCAGCCAGGCGCTGGCGATGCGGTCGACCGCCACGTTGCGGCGCGTGACCCACGTCCGTTCGCGCCACTGCGCGCTTGAGGTCTCGCTCGCCGCCATGTCCGCCTCCGAGTCATTGTCGCCGTCAAGGCGGCCCCGCAGTCCGTCGATCAGGCCGGCCGCGGTCTCGCGCCCGGCGGCACCGAAGAAATCGATCGCGGCCAGCTTGTCGGCACGCTTGGCCAGCCGCTCGACCCGCGTGCGCGCCTCGTCGGTGGACAATCCGCCCCACGCCTCGCCGATCTGGCGTGCCTCGGTGGCGATCTGCTCCCAGTCGGCGGATCGGGCGGCGTCGAACAGCCCGATGACCTGCGCGTCGCTCAGCCCATCGACGAAGCGCGCCTCGACGATGGTCGCCTCGCCGCCGCCGTCGACGATTTCCTGCGCCAGCCACTGGAAATCCTCCAGCGATTCGTCGCGCGCCGGTAGCGCATAGACGGAGTTCTTGACGGCCACGGCACCCAGCCCCTGCAGCCGGCGCCAGATCTTGACGCGGAAATAGGCCGGCTGCGGCGGCAGCTGGTGCAGGAGCAAGAGCCAGGGTCTGGGGTCGGCGCTTTCGGTCACGCTTCTGTGTATAACACATGTTTCTTGAAAAGCAACACTTGTATCATTTCCAGAACAGGCGTAGCTTCCGAGCACCCGCAAGGAGAGAGACCCATGAACCGCCACGCCCGGCCCCTGCCCTTCAAACCCATGCGCTTGCGCAACCTGTCGCCGCGCCTGATCGCCAGTCACTACGAGAACAACTACGGCGGTGCGATCCGCCGCCTGAACGCGATCCGCGCACATCTCGCGGTAACGGACGTCACCACGGTGCCCGGATTTGCGCTCAACGGCCTGAAGCGCGAGGAGTTGATCGCCGCCAATTCGGCGGACCTGCACGAGCTCTATTTCGACGGCCTTGGCGGCAATGGTGCCCTCGGCGTCGACATGGAGGCAGTGTTGACGCGCGACTTCGGCTCACCGGCCCGCTGGCGCGCTGAATTCACGGCCATGGGCAAAGCGCTGGCCGGCGGCGCAGGGTGGGTCCTGCTGAGCCTCGGTTTCGAGGACGGCAGGCTGCGCAACCACTGGGCCGCCGATCACACTCACGCCGCGGCGTTCGCCGTGCCGATCCTGGCGCTCGACATGTATGAGCACGCCTATCATCTCGACTTCGGCGCCGATGCCGGCGCCTACGTCGAGGCCTTCATGGCCAACATCGCATGGGACGGTGTGGCACGGCGATACGCAACCGCGGCGGCAACCGGTGCGTCGGCGATCTCCGGACCGCCCAGTGAGATCGATGGCGTGCCGGTCGTCGACACGGCGAGCGCCCGGGCGATGCTGGCGGATCCGGCAGTCGCGGTGATCGATGCGCGCTTGGACGCCGATTACGCCATGGTGAACACCACCCTGCCGCGCGCCCGCCACTTCGCGCCCGAAAGCCTCGACGCGATGACGACTGCCGTGCCGAACGGCGGCAAGGCGCTGGTCTACTGCGCCTATGGCTTCGAGATCGGCCGCGCCGCGGCGCGGCGGCTGCGACAGCACGGCGTCGACGCCGTCGCGCTGCGCGGCGGCATCGCCGCCTGGCGGGCCGACGGCTTGCCCACGACACCGGCACCGACAAAAGGAGCGACGCCATGAAATGGGTGACCCGCGAACGTCCCAAGATCGACCGGCTGGCCTGCCCCTGGCTGATCGCGCGTTTCATCGACAAGGACGCCGAGTTCCTCTATGTGCCGCCCGCTGAGGTGGCAACGACGGCCGCAACGTCCGGCGCCATCCCCTATGACGTGCCGGGCGTGAAGTTCAGCCATGTCGGCGAGCAATGCAGCTTCGATGCCTTTCTGGCCGAGTACAGGCTCGACGAGCCGGCCCTGCGGCGGCTGGCCGAGATCGTGCGCGGCGCCGACACCTCGCGTCCGGACCTCACCCCGCAATCGCCCGGCCTGTTCGCGATCTCGCTGGGACTGTCGTCGGTGTTCGCCGATGACCACGCCATGCTGCGCTGGGCAATGACGATGTACGACGCCCTCTATGCCTGGTGCCGCGACCACCAGGGCGAAACGCATGCATGGCCGCCGAAGATGGCGTGAGCCAGCAAGTGCAATCGATGCAAACAGCCGGCCTGCTGGTGCTGTCGCGCACGGAGATCGCGCGGCTGATGGAATTTTCGGACTACGTCGAGGCGGTCGAGGCGGCGCTGATTGCCGCAGCGGCGGGCCGCGCCATCGCGCCGCCGGCCACCAGCCTCGACATGCCGTCCGGCGCTTTCCATGCCAAGGGCGCGGCGCTGCATACGGCGGACGGTGCGGCCGTCGCCTTCAAGATCAACGGCAATTTTCCGAGCAATCCTGCGACCACCGGCTTGCCGACCGTCCAGGGCATCATCTATCTCGCCGACGGTGCCAATGGCCGGCCATTGGCCTTGATGGATTCGATCGAGATCACGATCAACCGCACCGGCGCGGCCACTGCCCTCGCGGTCAGGCACCTCGCCCGTCCCGACTCACGCACCGCCACAATCTGCGGCGCCGGCGTGCAGGGCCGCATCCAGGCTGCCGCCGTCGCGGCATCCACTGGCCTGGAGCGGATGTACGTCTGGGACGCCAAGCCGGACGCGGCAACAACCCTGGCCGCCGACCTTGCACATGATTTGCGCCTCGACGTGCGCGCTTGCCGCGACCTGGAGCCGGCGCGCGACAGCGACATCGTGGTGACCTGCACGTCGGCACGCCAGCCCTTCCTTACACCGGACCTCGTCCGGCCCGGCACCTTCATCGCCGCCGTAGGCGCCGACAATCCCGACAAGCAGGAGATCGCGCCCGCGCTTTTCGCCGGCACGCGGGTTGTGGTCGATTCTCTGGAGCAGTGCGCCGAGATCGGCGATCTGCACCATGCGCTGACAGCCGGGATCATCACGCGCGAAGACGTGCATGCGACGCTGGCCGAGATCGTGGCGGGCCTTAAGCCGGGCCGCGTCGATGCGCGCGAGATCATCCTGTTCGACAGCACCGGGCTGGGGCTGCAGGACGTTGCAGCGGCCTGTGCGATCTACCGACGCGCGGTTGCGACCGGCAGCGGCGCGCATCAGGCGATCGGCTGACCTCTGTACTTTGCGACACGCTATGAACGCGCCGCCAACAACGCCAGCGCCAGCTCGGCGAAGCCGGCACCCGAACGCGCCGCTGTGATCCAGCGCGGCAGACAAGTCATGCGATCGGCGAAATCGCGAACGTTGGCGACGCCCACGGCGTTGGGAAAAAAGCCGAACATCGGCGCGTCGTTGGGCGAATCGCCGGAAAAGACGTAGCTCGCACGCTCGGCGTCGAGATCGACGCCGAACAACTCGTGCATCATCGTCTTCGTCGTCGTGAGCTTGTCGTAGTCGCCGAACCAGCCGTTGACATGGATCGAGCTGATCTTGGCCCGCGCGCCCTGGCGCTCGAATATGCCCACGATGCGATCGACAGCATCGCGCGGCAGAGGTGGTACGTCTTCGCAAAAGTCGATCGCCAGATCGGCCAGGCGATAGGGTTGGTCGGAGGCGATGCCGGCGCCGGGCACCTCGCGAAACACCTCTGCACGCACGGACTCAAGCCGCCGGCGGCCCTCGGCACGCTGGGCATCCGATTGCACGAAGCGCGTTCGCAGCTTGCCAGCCGCTTTGTCGCGCCACATCCAGAAGGCGCCGTTCTCGCCGACCACGGCGTCGACCGGCCACATGCGGGCGATATGATCGCACCAGCCCGCCGGCCGGCCGGTCACCGGCACGACGAGCAGGCCGGCCCGGCTCAGCGCCTCAAGCGCCGCATAGGCCTCGGCCGTGAGACTGCCGTCGGTGGTCAGCGTCTCATCGATGTCGGTAAACAGGCCGCGGATCCGGCGGCGGTCGGCATCGGGAAACGCGGAAAGCGGCAGCAAACGCTGGTCCTGCATGGACGGTCTTTCGGGCCAATGGAGGCGGCAATTCTTAGCATGGCGGCGGCTGGCGAAGGGCTGTAAAAGACCGTCGCAACAACAGAGGACGCGATGATCCCCCGCTACAGCCGCCCGCAGATGGTCGCGATCTGGGAGCCGCAGAACCGGTTCCGCATCTGGTGCGAGATCGAGGCGCATGCCTGCGACGCCATGGCCGAGCTGGGCATCATCCCCAAGGCGGCGGCGCAGGCCATCCGCGACGGCAGCAAGAAGGCGATGGCGGCGATGGCCGCCGATCCAGCGACGCACGTCGCAAAGATCGACGACATCGAACGCGTCACCAAGCACGACGTGATCGCCTTCACGACCTGGCTGGCCGATTTCGTCGGCCCGGAATCGCGCTTCGTGCACCAGGGCCTGACCTCGTCGGACGTGCTCGATACGACGCTGGCGCTGCAGCTGACGCAGGCCGCCGACCTGCTGCTGGCCGACCTCGACAAGGTGCTGGCGGCGCTCAAGAAGCGCGCCCTGGAATTCAAGGACACGGTCACCATCGGCCGCAGCCACGGCATTCACGCCGAGCCCACGACCTTCGGCGTCAAGCTGGCCGGCCACTATGCGGCTTTCGCCCGCTGCAGGGCGCGGCTGGCGGCCGCCCGCATGGACGTGGCGACCTGTGCGATTTCCGGCGCGGTCGGCACCTTCGCCAACATCGATCCGCGCGTGGAGGCGCATGTCGCGGCCAGGCTCGGCCTGGCCGTGGAGCCCGTGTCGACCCAGGTGATCCCGCGCGACCGGCACGCGATGTTCTTCGCCACCCTGGGAGTTGTCGCCGGCTGCGTCGAGAATCTCGCGATCGAAATCCGCCACCTGCAGCGCACCGAGGTCCGCGAGGCCGAGGAATTCTTCTCGCCGGGCCAGAAGGGCAGCTCGGCGATGCCACACAAGCGTAACCCTGTGCTGACCGAGAACCTTACCGGTCTGGCGCGTGTCGTGCGCGGCTACGTGACGCCGGCGCTGGAAGACCAGGCGCTGTGGCACGAACGCGATATCTCGCATTCGTCGGTCGAGCGCACTATCGGCCCCGACGCCACGGTGACTCTCGACTTCGCGCTCAACCGGCTGGCCGGCGTCGTCGAGAACCTCGTGGTCTATCCCGAGCGCATGAAGGCCAACCTCGATTCGCTGGGCGGCCTGGTGTTTTCGCAGCGCGTCATGCTGGCGCTGACGCAAAAAGGCATGAGCCGTGAGGCGGCCTATGCCGCCGTGCAGCGCAATGCCATGGAAAGCTGGAAGGGCAACGCGTCGTTCCTGGCGCTGTGCCGCGCCGACAAGGAGATCGGCGAGTTTCTCGCAGACAGCGAACTGGTGGCTCTGTTCGACCTCGGCTACCACACCCGGCAGGTCGACACGATCTTCCAGCGGGTGTTCGGCTGATCCGCGGCCCCGGTACGATCCAGCCGGGAAGCGGCGCCTATTTCGCCTCGTTCATCACCTGGGCCTTGGCCTCGTCGAGCAGCTTGTTCATCTGGCGGCGCAGGTGGCCGGCGTCGGTCGGCTTGCCGCCCGCCTCGAGGTCCTTGAGAACCTTTTGCAGCACGTCGTCGTCGCCCGGCTTGTCGAAATCGGCCATCACCACTTCTTTGGCGTAGGCTTCGGCCGCGTCGCCGGACTTTCCCAACAGGTCGGCCGCCCACAGACCCAGCAACTTGTTGCGCCGGTTGTTGACCTTGAACTGCAGTTCCTGGTCCTGCTTGAACTTGGTCTCGAAGGCCTTCTCGCGATCGTCGAAGGTCGTGGACATTGCAGCGCCTCTCCTGACTGGCGTGGCAGGCGGCCGTCGGGGCCGCGAACCTTATGTGCTCATATATAGCCATGCGATCCGGACCGCGCCACCCCGCCGCAACCGCCATTGCCGGTCGCCACACCGGGGTGGCACAGTGCCGTCACAATCATGCATCGGGAGGATTCGGCCATGGACGACCCGGCCCCTGACTATCGCGCCTGGATTGGCCAGCGGCGCACGCACGAGGACTTCATCGCGCCGTTTCCGCCCAAGGCCCTGATCGCCACCTTCGACACCGGCGACCCCGAGCCGAAGATGGGCGACCCCTTGCCGCCCGTCTGGCACTGGCTCTACTTCCTCGATACCGCGGCACAGTCGACGCTGGGTCGCGACGGCATGCCGACCGGCGGCAGCTTCCTGCCACCGGTGCCGCTGCCGCGGCGCATGTGGGCCGGCACGCAATTCACCTTCCATGACGTGCCGCTGCGCATCGGCGACCATGTCCGGCGCGAGCAGGAGGTTATTTCCATCGAGCCCAAGTCCGGCAGCACGGGGCAGATGGTGTTCGTCACCCAGCAGGCGCGGATCCATGGACCATCCGGCCTCGCCATCACCGAGGAACGCGGCTCAGTGTTTCGCGAGGACCCCAAGCCGGGCGAGAAGCAGCGCGAGCCGCGACCGGCGCCCAGGGATGCGACGTGGTCGAAGGAGATCAAACCCGATCCGGTGTTGCTGTTCCGCTTCTCGGCGCTGACCTTCAACCCGCACCGCATTCACTACGACCAACCCTACGTCACCGGCGTCGAGGGTTATCCCGGCCTTCTGGTGCACGGGCCTCTGATGAGCCTGCTGCAGATCGAACTGGCGCGCCGGTCCAATCCGGGCCGCAGGGTGGCGACCTATTCCTGCCGCGCGCTGGCGCCGGTCTACGCCAACGCGTCGTTTTCAGTCCACGCCCGCGTCGAAGCGGACGGCTCGGTCACCACCTGGATCGCCGATCCCAGCGGTGGCATGGCGCAACAAGGCAAAGTGACGTTCGCCGCGTGATGCCTGTCACAGGCGGCACCGTCGAACGTCTGCGTTGAAGCGGGGTGGGCGCCGCCTGGCGGGCCGCCGCCGCCCCGCGTCGGCCGTTTCAAGGGAGAGTGCGCATGCCCCGCGTTCGCGAGATCGCCGAAGATGACGGTGACCCGATCCTCGCCGAGGCGTTCACCAAGGAACGCGCCGCCTTGGGCGATCTGCTGAACTCGACCAAGGTCATGGCCCATTGTCCGCCGATCTTGGTTGCGGCCAAGCGACTGGGCGCGGCCGTCGAGACATCCGGCCTGCTGCCGGCACAGCTGCGGGCGCTGGTCTACCTGCGGGTCGCCACCCTCAACGGCTGTCCCTTCTGAATCGACATCAACGCATCACGTGTGATGCAGGGTGAAGACGGCGAAGCCAAGATGGCAGCCGTCGCCGACTGGCGGACGAGCGATCTGTTCAGCCCCGCCGAGCGCGCGGCGCTGGACTATGCCGAGCGCATGACCATCACCGGCCAGCGCGTCGACGACGCGCTGTTCGACCGCCTGAGAGCGCTGTTCGACGAGGCCCAGATCGTCGAGCTGACGGCGGCCGTGGCGCTGGAGAACTTTCGCAGCAAGTTCAACGTGCCGCTGCAGGTCGAGGCGCAAGGCTTCTGCATCGTGCCGCAGCGCCGCCCGTGACCGGCGCCGCGGCGCGGAATTCGCTTGATTGTGCGGTGCCGGCGTTCTTCCGTCTGGAGTCGATCGGGACGGAGGGGAAACGCACATGGATCTGCAGTTGGCGGACAAGACGGCGCTGGTGACCGGCGCCAGCGCCGGCATCGGCGTCGGCATCGCCCGGGCCCTGGCTGGCGAAGGCGTCCGGTTGGCGATCACGGCGCGGCGGCACGACAGGCTCGAGGAACTGGCACGGGAAATTGAGGCCGCCGGCGGCACGAGGCCGGCCATCATCGACTGCGATTTCATGCGCGACGACGCACCGTCGGTCATCGCCAGCGGCGCGCTGGCGGCACTGGGCCAGATCGATATCCTGATCAACAACGCCGGCGGCAGCCGCGCCTTCAAGCTGCACACGCCCGAGGCGCAATGGACGGAGGCGCTTACCCTGAACTTCGTGCGCCACCGGCAGCTGACCGACCTGCTGATCGACCAGATGATCGCGCGCAACTGGGGCCGGATCATCAACATCACCGGCAAGTCGGAGCCGGAGGGCCTCAACGGTGCCTTCTGCGCCAAGGCAGCGATGCATTCCTGGGCCAAGGGCCTGTCACGCGAGGTCGGCAAGCACGGCATCACAGTGAACTGCATCCCGCCCGGCCGCATCCACAGCGAACAGATCCTGCGCAACTACGCGCCCGAGTATCGCAAGTGGCAGGCCGAGCACGAGATCCCGATGGGGCGCTACGGCGAGCCGCAGGACATCGCCGATCTGGTGTGCTTCCTCGCCTCGCCGCGCGCCTCCTACATCACCGGCACGCTGATCCCGGTCGACGGCGGGCTGCGGCGCTACCAGTTCTGAGACCGCCACCAGTCGCGGGGCCGTGCCCGAGGCGGTGCGACGTGCGCGCCTCGGGCACAAGCTGCTGCCCGGGCGCACCCGACACTGGTGTGCGTGATCTCCGCGCCCTTACTCGGCGGCGACCGGAGCCGCCGCGATGTCCTTGCTGACGATGCGACGGCGCTTGGCATTGATGTCGCGCAGCAGCACCATCATTTCCTCCGCCACGATGTCGCCCGGCATCTCCTCGCTCTCGCCGGCGAGTTCCTTCATGTCGACCCACACCGCATAGAGCGGCTTGGTGCGGTCGCTGATGATGCCGGCATGCAGCAGGGTCTTGATCAGCACGCGGAAGATGTTGGTGTTGTCCTGCATGCGGGCGCGCCGGTCGTCGTCGCTGAAGGCCTCCTTCAGCGCGTCGCGCGCCCACTGCCAGTCGATGCCGTACTTCTCGTAGACGGCTTTCTTCTGCTCGGCGTTGATCAGATTGAAGAACAGCACCTGGAAGACCTCGGCGGTCCAGTCCTCGACGCGCTGGTGCTCCTCCGGCGTCAGGTTGCCGATGGTACGCTGCGCCCAGATGCGGCCGAAGCGGTGGTGGAAGGCCTCGTCGCTCATCACCAGCTGCACCAGCCGGCGCAGCACGGGATCGTTGGTCTGGGCGTTGAGCGTGGCGAAGGCGCCCATCGCCAGGCCCTCGACCAGCATCTGCATGCCGACGATCTTGCGATAGACCTCGGTCGTGGTGACCAGCTCGGTGAGCAGCTTGCCCACCGTGGCGCCCACCGGCAGCGGCTCGCCCCAGCGCAGGCCGATGTACCTGGTGAAGCCCGCGACATGGCGCGCCTCCTCGCGCGCCTGGTTGGCGGCGTACTCCTGGGCGCCGGGATCGAGCAGGATGTGGCACAGGCTGGCCGACAGCGACAGCGCGCCCTGCTCGCCGTGCAGGATGCTCGACATCGAGAACAGCATCAGGTCGTTGGCGAAACGCACCCGCTGGCCGGCCGGCACCTTGTCGACGACGGCACAGTTCAGCTCCAGCGTCTGGCTCTCCGGCATGATGAGCTGCCGGTCGATATCGAACGGCGTATCGAAGTCGATGTAGGCCTTGTCGAGCGGATCCCAGAAATGGTCGTGGGTCTGGGAGATGATCGAATCGAACGCCGTCGAACGGCGGCCGTAGCGCGGCACCGCCATCATGGCGGGAAAGTCGTCCGGCGCGACGGTGTCGTAGGCAGCGTCGTAGGTGATCTGGGTACTTGCCATGGCAATCTCCGGCGTGCCCGATGGGCGCGCGGTAGCGTCTACAGTTGCGAGCAACTTACAGGACGCCGCTCGAGCCGACAATATGACGTCTGCGTCCTTTTTACCAAAAAAGCGTCTGAAATCGCGACCTTGCGCGCACCGAGGTGCGGGAAAACTCGGCCGGCGGCGTTGTTGCGCCGCAACGGACCCCCCTGCTAGAACCCGCTGGCCCCGGACCGGCCTCGTCCGGGGCAGCGGGCGCAGAGGCGCCCCGGAGATCGCCATGAGCAGCCGCCGCCGCCGCATCTATGAGGGCAAGGCCAAAATTCTGTACGAGGGGCCGGAACCCGGCACGATCGTCCAGTACTTCAAGGACGATGCCACCGCCTTCAACAACCAGAAAAAGGGCACGATCACCGGCAAAGGGGTGATCAATAACCGCATCAGCGAATACCTGATGACGCGGCTGAACGAGATCGGCGTGCCGACCCACTTTATCCGCCGGCTCAATATGCGCGAGCAGCTGATCCGTCAGGTCGAGATCATCCCGCTGGAGGTCGCGGTCCGCAACGTCGCCGCCGGCTCGCTGGCGGAGCGCTTCGGCATCCCCGAGGGCCAGCCTCTGCCGCGTTCGATCCTGGAGTTCTATTACAAGAACGACCAGCTCGGCGATCCGATGGTGACCGAGGAGCACATCACCGCCTTCGGCTGGGCGACGCCGCAGGACATCGACGACATCGTGGCGCTGGCGCTGCGGGTCAACGACTTCCTGACCGGCCTGTTCCTCGGCATCGGCATCAAGCTGATCGACTTCAAGATCGAGTTCGGCCGGCTCTACGAGGACGACATGGTCCGGGTCGTGCTGGCCGACGAGATCAGCCCGGACTCCTGCCGCCTGTGGGACCTGAAGACCAACGAGAAGATGGACAAGGACCGCTTTCGCCGCGATCTCGGCAAGGTCGAGGAGGCCTACCAGGAAGTGGCGCGCCGACTGGGCATCCTGCTCGACCCCGGCGCCGGCGACCACCGCGGCCCGGCGACGGTCCAGTGATGGCACGTCGCGAGACGACGGTCACCCATTTGATCCGGAGCCCGGCATGAAGGCGCGCGTGCATGTCACCCTCAAGAGCGGCGTGCTCGACCCGCAGGGCAAGGCGATCGGCAACGCGCTGCACCGGCTCGGCTTCCCCGAGGTCGGCGACGTGCGCCAGGGCAAGTTCATCGAGCTGGAGCTGGCCGAAACCGACGCCAACCGCGCCAAGACGCGCCTCGACGAGATGTGCCGCAAGCTGCTGGCCAACACTGTGATCGAGAACTACCGCATCGAGCTGGTCGGGTGATGGCAACGGTCGTGGCCATTGCTGGAACCCGCCCCGTCGCGACACCGGAGGCTGCGCCATGAAGGCCGCCGTCCTCGTCTTTCCCGGCACCAATCGCGAGACCGACATCGCCGACGCCATCGCGCGCAGTGCCGGCACGCCGCCCGCACATGGTCTGGCACGGCGACAGCGACCTGCCCAAGGTCGACCTGATCGTGCTGCCCGGCGGCTTCTCCTACGGCGACTATCTGCGCTGCGGCGCCATGGCGGCGCATTCGCCCGTGATGCGCGAGGTCAAGGCGCGCGCCGAGAAGGGCGTGCCGGTGCTGGCGGTGTGCAACGGCTTCCAGGTCGCGGCCGAGATGGGCATCGTGCCGGGCACCCTGATGCGCAACGCGCACCTGCAATTCGTCTGCGGCGACGTGCACCTGACGGTCGAGACCAGCCAGAGCCTGTTCACCAACCGCTACCAGCAGGGCCAGATCATCCGCGTGCCGGTGGCCCACGCCGAGGGCAACTACTTCGTCGACGAGGACACGTTCAAGCGCATGGAGGATCGCGGCCAGATCGCCTTCCGCTATTGCGGGCACGACGGCGACCTCGCCTCGGGCAATCCCAATGGCTCGCTGCGCTCCATCGCCGGCGTCTTCAACGAGACCAAGACGGTGCTCGGCATGATGCCGCATCCCGAGAACGCCATCGAGCCGCGCTTCGGCGGCACCGACGGCAAGGGCCTGTTCGATGCCTTGGCCGCGGCGCTGGTCTAGCTGGGGGCGCGCCACGCCAGCGAAAGATTTAGAGCCATGACCGCCTGGGAACAGAATCCGCCCGTCAAGCTGCCCAACGAGCCGGTGATCACGCCGCAGGTCGTCGCCGAGCATGGCCTGGCGCCCGACGAGTACGAACGCCTGCTGGGCATCATGGGCCGCGAGCCGACCATGGTGGAGCTCGGCATCTTCTCGGCGATGTGGAGCGAGCACTGCTCCTACAAATCCTCGAAGGTGTGGCTGAAGAAGCTGCCGACCGAGGCGCCGTGGGTGATCTGCGGGCCGGGCGAGAACGCCGGCGTGATCGACATCGGCGACGGCCAGGCCGCCATCTTCAAGATGGAGAGCCACAACCACCCGTCCTACATCGAGCCCTACCAGGGCGCCGCGACCGGCGTCGGCGGCATAATGCG
>JAHCJT010000339.1 GCA_026126245.1 Alphaproteobacteria bacterium | reverse complement strand
GATCAGTGGGAGACCTATCCCCGCACTACGGGCGACCACCAAGCCTGGATAACCTACAATCACGGTCTTCGTGAAAGCATTGCCTCCCTGCCCTACCGGAACATTGCAAAGATCAGAGCGACATTGCGGGACCCTGATGAGCGGGGAGCGCCAACGAAGGAAGAAGCTACGGCGCTCTATGCGATTGAGGATGACTTGGTTGCCACGATGGGTCGTCTTCCCAGCCTCTACGCTGGACGCATTTCAGTTAACGGCTCGCAGGATTTCTTCTTTTACACAGATGCAGACGCCAACCGCATTTCGAAGATCGTTGAGAACGTCGAAACGCGGCACGAGCACAAATTGCATTCCACAACGAAGCTGGATCTACAGCGCGATGCTTATTGGAACGAGCTGTTTCCCACCGAAGCCGAGTGGCAGCTGTTGTCGGATCTCAAGGTGGAAATTTCACTGCGGCAAGCCGGCGACAAACTTGAAAGGTCGCGAAAAGTCAGACACTACGCCTACTTCACATCTGAGGCAGATCGAGCGCAGTTCGTGGCGTCAGTGGGCGCTTTGTTCGATGCCACGCAGTATCTTGATAGGAAAGACTCGTTCGGCGTCGAGCTTGAACATGTGTGTTGTCCTGATCATGCCTCGATAAACCCCCTTACCGTTCGCCTCGGGCGCGAAGCCAAGCAATGTGGCGGTGAATACGACGGCTGGGAAACGCTCGTCGTCCGAGAATAGGGCTTTTCCGATCTGCAGGCGTCGCCCAAGCATACAGCGTGCGTAGTGGGTGCGATCCCAGCTTCTCGCTCCTTCGCGCGGTGCGGTCGGCTCAGCGCGCCGGCCACGGGCGCCAGCGCTCACCGGACTCGCGCAGCCGGCTCTTCAGGCGCTCGAAGCGCATGACGTCCTCGATGCGCCGGTCGAGGAAGGCCCAGGTGGCGGTGGCACCCTCGGAGCGGTCGTTGAGCCAGTACAGCACGGTCGCCGAGTAGACCGCCGCCAGGGTGGCGCGCTTGGTGTAGAAGCTGAAATCGGCCGAGCGGTCGCCGGCGGCGTACCACATGGCATCGACCGTGCGGTACAGCAGCCGGGCCGCCAGCGGCGCGTTGGTCGGCAGCGCCAGGATCGCCAGCGCGCGGCGCACCGCCTCGCGATGGCCGGCGTTCTGCTCCAGCCGCACGCGGATGGCCAGGGTGATGCGCTCGCGCAGCTTGAGCCCGGCCACGCCGCGCCGTTCCAGTTCCCCGACCAGCCGCTGGTCGGCCCGCCGGCTGTGATACTCGATCATGTCGAGGGCACCGCCGGGAAAGGCCAACGCCGCCTCCTCGGCCGTCACGGCACCGTCACGCGCCGCCGCCCGCACCGCCGCCGGCCCCCAGCCGTCGAACGGGACGTGGAACAGTACCGCATCGAGCACCCGGTCTCGCAGGTCGTCGGCGGCGTCCGGCTTGTCCTGCATGGCGGCCTCCTGGCTAACCCGTTCAGGATATAGGCATTTTCCGGCGCCGCGCAGGGCCCCCCGGGGCGGAAAATGCGGCGATCCGGCGGCGGGGAAACGCGCCCGGTCAGGCTTCCCAACCGCAACAAGCTGTGATACCAACCCGCCCTCCTGTGCCGGGCGTCAGCGCCGGGCCGGTATGCCATTCCAGCGAGGAGCGAGGCGACACGTGCAGGTCCTGGTTCGCGACAACAACGTCGATCAAGCGCTTCGCGTGCTGAAGAAGAAGCTCCAGCGCGAGGGCGTGTTCCGTGAGATGAAGCTGCGTCGCAACTACGAGAAACCGTCGGAGCGCCGGGCGCGCGAGCGCGCCGAAGCCGTGCGCCGCGTGCGCAAGCTGATGCGCAAGCGCATGGAGCGCGAGGGCTACTAGCCCCGTCGACCCTCCGGTCGCTTGCGAAGCCCCCGCCCGTGCGGGGGCTTTGACGTTTCGGGACGCCCCGCCGGGCGTCCGGCACGCACCGTCAGTGGCTGTGCTCCAGCGCCTTGACGATGTCCTCGGTCATCTTCTTGGCGTCGGCGAACAACATCATCGTGTTGTCGCGGAAGAACAGCTCGTTGTCGACGCCGGCATAGCCCGACGACATGCCGCGCTTGACGAACAGCACGGTCTTGGCCTTGTCGACCTCCAGGATCGGCATGCCGTAGATCGCGCTCTGCGGATCGGTCTTGGCCGCGGGGTTGGTGACGTCGTTGGCGCCGATCACGAAGGCGACATCGGTGGCGGCGAAGTCGCGGTTGATCTCGTCGAGCTCGAAGACCTCGTCGTAGGGCACGTTGGCTTCGGCCAGCAGCACGTTCATGTGGCCCGGCATGCGGCCGGCGACGGGATGGATGGCGTAGCGCACCTGCACGCCGGCCTTCTTCAGCAGATCCGCCATCTCGCGCAACGCGTGCTGCGCCTGCGCCACCGCCATGCCGTAGCCCGGCACGATGATGACGCTGGACGCGTTCTGCATCAGGAAGGCGGCGTCCTCGGCCGAGCCCGCCTTGACCGGCCGGTCGCTCTTGGCGGCCGCGACCGCCGTGCCGCCGTCGGTGCCGAAGCCGCCCAGGATCACGTTGAAGATCGAGCGGTTCATGCCCTTGCACATGATGTAGCTCAGGATCGCGCCCGAGCTGCCGACCAGCGCACCGGTGACGATCAGCGCGGTATTCGCCAGCGTGAAGCCGATGCCGGCGGCCGCCCAGCCCGAGTAGGAGTTCAGCATCGACACGACGACCGGCATGTCGGCGCCGCCGATCGGCAGGATCAGCAGGAAGCCGAGCAGCAGCGAGATCGCGATCAGCAGCACGAAGGCGGTGCCCGAGCCCTTGGCGGCGAACCACGCCAGCAGCGCCACCAGCACGATGCCCAGCGTCGCATTGAGCAGGTGCTGGCCGCGGAACACCAGCGGCGCGCCCGACATGATGGCCTGCAGCTTGGCGAAGGCGATCACCGAACCGGTGAAGGTGATGGCACCGATCGCCGTGCCCAGCCCCATCTCGACCAGGCTGCCAGTGGCGATGTGGCCGCGCGTGCCGATGCCGAAGGCCTCCGGCGACATGTAAGCGCCGGCCGCCACGAACACGGCCGCCAGACCGACCAGCGAGTGGAACGCCGCCACCAGCTGCGGCAGGGCCGTCATCTGGATGCGCAGCGCGATGAAGGTGCCGATGGCGCCGCCGATCACCAGGCCGGCGAGAATCAGCCACCAGCTCATCACGCCGGGCATGGCGACGGTGACGGCGATCGCGATCACCATGCCGACGATGCCGTAGCGGTTGCCGGCGCGCGCCGACTCCGGCGACGACAGCCCGCGCAGCGACATGATGAAGAGAATCGCCGCGACGAGGTAGCCGTAGGACGCGAGTTCCTGGGTCATTGCCTGCTTCTCCCGCCCCTACTTTTTCGCCGGCAAGGCTTTCTTCTTGAACATCGACAACATGCGGTGGGTGACGATGAAGCCGCCGAAGATGTTGATCGCGGCCAGGGCGACGGCAACGAAGCCGAAGATCTTGGCCGTCAGCTGCGAGCCGCTGCCGCCCGCCAGCCCGGCCGCCAGCAGCGCGCCGACCACGATCACCGAGGAGATCGCGTTGGTCACCGACATCAGCGGCGAGTGCAGCGCCGGAGTCACGCGCCACACCACGTAGTAGCCGACGAAGCAGGCCAGCGCGAAAATCGTCAGCAGGGTGATGAACGGCATGTGGCCGGACACCGCCGCCGGCGCCGGCGTGGCCGCCGCGGTGACGGCAGCGTCGGCGTAGAGGCCGAGCTGCCTGGCAAGCTCGGCCGCCTGCTTGGCCAGTTCGGCCGCGCGGCCGGCGAGTTCGTCGTTCATGCCGAGTCTCCCGTCATGCAAATCCCCCGGCCTGCCGCGAGCGCGGCACGACGCGCCACAGTCCGGCCGGGCCGGTCAGATGAATAGGCCGCCATGGCTCAGGCGGCCGCCTTAAGCGAGGGATGCACCAGGGCACCGCCCTGCGTCACCAGCGCGCCCTTCACGACCTCGTCCTCCATGCTGATCTTCAGCGTCCTGGTCTCCTTGTCGACCAGCGGCGTGATGAAGTTCAGCAGGTTGCGGGCGAACAGCGCGCTGGCGTCGGTCGCCAGGCCGGCCGGCAGATTGGCCGGGCCGATGATCTTGACGTTGTGCCTCACCACGGTGGTGCCGAACTCCGACAGCGGACAGTTGCCGCCCTGCTCGACCGCCATGTCGAGGATCACCGAGCCCGGCTTCATGGTCATCACCATGTCCTCGCTGACCAGCACCGGCGCCTTGCGGCCGGGGATCAGCGCGGTGGTGATCACGATGTCCTGCGCCTTGATGTGCTCGGCGACCAGCGCCGCCTGCTTGGCCTGGTA
>JAHCJT010000338.1 GCA_026126245.1 Alphaproteobacteria bacterium | reverse complement strand
AGGTCGAGGTATCACCCAAGGGCGACGAGCCGGGCTTCATCCGCGTCGAGGACCCGGGCACGCTGCTCATTCCCGAGCGCGCCGGCAACAACCTGGCGTTCGGCCTGCTCAACATCCTCGCCACCGGCAAGATCGGCTTGATCGCCCTGGTTCCGGCCACGGGCGAGACGCTGCGCGTGTCGGGAACGGCGGAGGTCCACGACGACGCCGACCTCGTGGCGTCGCTCAGCTCGCTCGGCAAGCCCGCCCTGCTGGCCACCCGCGTACGCGTCGAGCATTGCTACTTCCACTGCGCGCGCTCGATCGTGCGCGCCAAGCTGTGGGATCCCGCCGCCTGGCCGACGCCCGGCCGCATCTCCTTCGGCAAGATCATCGCGCCGCGGATGGGGGCCGGCAAAGAGCTCGCCGACCAGATCGACGCCGGCATCCAGGGCGCCTACACCACCCGGCTCTGGCAGAACAGCTAGCGCCCTGCGTCAAACGCGCATGGTGTTATCACGTCGACTGCCAGCGTCTTTCGCCGGGTTGAGGCGCTGAAGCCGCTTGAGTTCTGACGGTCGGTCAGGCGGGCGCCGGAATTCGGGATTGCGACCCTCGCTGCGGGCATCATTGCCTTGGCAACCGGTTCAACTTCCATCCGTCGCCCAAATGCGGAATCGATAAATCTGTCCCGAACCGTTGCTTTGCGCCGATCGGAAATGTCCGGGCCGGGATACGCGGGCAACGTATGATCTCTCTTGTCCAGCGATCGCGTCGGGCTGTTGAAGCGCTGCTGCACCATGCGAGACGACCAGTCAATGCAGGCCGGCAAGCGTCGTTCATCCGACATCTTGGCAACCGCCAAGGTCGTGACGCTGGATCGTGACGGGGGAATTCATGTGGCCAATGACCGTTGCCATGAACTGGACCCGCAAATCAGTGCCTGCCGAGGTCGCCAGGCTGTTGACCGAGGCCGAAACGAGTGCCGAGCGGATCGTCGCGCTTGTACGCTGCGGCCTGGGCGGCGCGGCCGGCGCACTGTTCCTCGCTGTCATCGTACCGGCCACGACTCCCGACAGCCTCGTGGCCAGGCATCTGCCTTACATCCTGGCATTCTCGATCGGATATCTTGCGGTCGGGATCGCCTCATTCGTGCTGGCGCAACCAGGGCGCTTCCGTGGATGGATGACATGGCTGTTCACGACACTTGATCTCTGCTTTTGGGCGGGCCTGACGATTTCCGTCGTCGTGAAGATGAAGGTGCCGACGAACTACTTCATTGCGACGCCGCCCGTAGTGGTGACATTTCTCATCCTGGCGCTGGTCAGTTTGCGAACCAATCCGTTGCTGCAGACATATGCCCTGTGCTTCACCGTGGCGGTGTTCGTGTGTCTGTTTGTCTGGGTGCAGAATTCCGGGTTCGAAGAAGCGCAGCCGCCGGCCGCTGTCATGGAGCTTCTTCAGCGCCCCCAGAATTTCATGCGCCTTTCGATGCTGTTGGTCATGGGGCTGACCTTGGTTTGCGTCACATTCCGCACACGGCGGCTGGTCGACCGCGCCATCGTCGAAACGACCCAGCGCAATGCCTTGACCCGATACCTGCCGCCGCAGCTTGCTGACCGGATGGCGCAGATCGACGACCGGAGGCTGCGTGAGGGCGCATTGCAGCAAGCGGCGGTGCTGTTCGTGGACATTCGCGGTTTCACGACGCTTGCCGAGGGCGTGACTCCTGCCGCTCTCAGCAGCCTGCTTGGCGAGTTCCGAAGTATCGTCGAGGCGGAAGTGCACGCGCACAACGGCATCGTCGACAAGTTCGTCGGCGATTCGGTGATGGCCGTATTCGGTGCGCCGGAGGCAGGCGCCGATCCTGCCGCGGATGCCGTGGCCTGCGCGGTCGCCATTTCCGGCGCGGTCGATCGCTGGAACGACGCGCGCCGCCGACAGAAGCTGGAGCCGGTAGTGATCGGGGTCGGAGCGCACTGGGGCGAGGTTTTCTGCGGCGCCGTCGGTCATGGGGCGCGGCTCGAATTCACCGTTCTTGGCGACACGGTCAACATCGCTTCAAGGCTCGAAGAGGCGACGAAAGAGGCGCGATGCCGGGTCGTTGTATCGAAGGCGCTGCTGGATGCGGCCCGAGCGCAGCCCGGTGCGGAGGCAGGATGGATCCCACTGCGGGATCTGCAGATCCGTGGGCGCAGCGGGCGGATGCAGGTCTTCGCCAGGACTTGACGCGATTGTGACGGCGGCATGCTCGGTGGCTGACCGGCGCGGCGATGCTGGCGACGTTGTCAAGCGTCGTTCGCCGCCTACGAGTCTGTCGCTGGCGTCATGAACCGGCGGCGCGTGGCGTTGCATCGTCGTGATATGACGGTTTCCCGGTGGAGGGAACCGTGCCGCAGGGCGTAAGTGCGCGTAGTTCGACCCGTGTGATGTCGCGCAAGCGTCGGGCGATTGCCCTCATCGCGGCGTGTCAGGTCGCCGTGCTGGCGCTGTGGTTCTCGGCATCGGCGGTCATCCCCTCGCTGGCGGTCGAATTCGCCCTCTCGTCGCTGCAGAAATCGCTGCTGACCAGCAGCGTCCAGGCCGGCTTCGTCGTCGGCACCCTGGTCAGTGCCGTCCTGGGGCTGGCCGATCGCGTCGACGTGCGCCGCCTGCTTGCGGTGTCGGCGCTGTCCGGTGCCATCGCCAATGTCGGACTGCTGTGGGTGCCGATGGACTCCGCGTGGCCCGTCGTCCTGCGCTTCCTGACCGGCGCCGCGATGGCCGGCGTCTACCCGACCGGCATGAAGATGATCGGCACGTGGGCCGACCGCGATCTTGGCCTGCTGATCGGCATCCTGGTCGGGGCGCTGACCCTGGGCTCGGCGGCGCCGCACCTGTTCCACGCCTTCGGCCATCTCGACTGGCGGCCGACCATCCTGATCGCCTCGTTGTGCGCCGGCGCTGCGTCGCTGGCGATCCTGGGCGTCCCGCTGGGGCCGCGCCTGCGCGGCGCGCCCCGGTTCAATCCGCACATGGCGCTGGCCGCCGTGAGCGCTCCGGGCATGCGCCTGGCCCTGGGCGGCTACCTCGGCCACATGTGGGAACTGTACGCGATGTGGGCGTGGCTGGGCGTGTTCCTGCAGGCCAGCTTCCGTCTCGACGGGCGAGGCCTGCCGACCGACGCGGAAACGGCGGCGCGGCTGACGACGTTCGCCGCCATCGGCATCGGCGGCATGGTCGGCTGCGTCGCCGGCGGCGCGCTCGCCGACCGTATCGGGCGCACCTACCTGACGATGACGGCCATGGCGCTGAGCGGCACGTGCGCCGTGCTGGCCGGCCTCGCCTTCGGCGCCAGCCCGTGGCTGCTCGCCATGATCTGCCTGGTGTGGGGCGTGACGATCGTGGCCGATTCGGCGCAGTTCTCTGCCAGCGTGACCGAGCTGTCGCACCCCGACTATGTCGGCACGACGCTGACGGTACAGACCTGTGCCGGCTTTCTGCTGACCCTGGCGTCCATCCATCTGGTGCCCGTCATCGTCGACGGCTGGGGCTGGTCGCCGGCCATGGCGATGCTGGCAATCGGCCCGGTCCTCGGTGTCATCGCCATGGGCCGCCTGCGCCGGCGTCCCGAGGCGTCGCAGCTGGCCGGCGGCCGCAAGTAGCAGACGGCGATGGCGGCGATGCCCGTCGGGCAGCCGGCGAACATTGCCTCGCCGGATCGCGGCGGCTATCGTCGGCGCGGCTGGTTGACCGCAGGTGTGGCAGAATGAAATCGATCGCCGATCGGGCAGAAGTTTCCGTCGATTTTCCCGACAAGACCTACATGGGGGCGTTCGGACGCGAATCGTCGTTCGACGTGAAGGTGCAGCCCGACGAGGTGCTGCTGCGCATCGTGCGCCTGGGTCCGGAGCGGCGCGAGATCTCGGTCCACCTGCACTACTATCTGCTGGGCGACATCCTGAAGGAACTTGGCCAGGGGCTGGTCAAGCACGAATTCCTCGACGAGTCGCATCTGCAGGGATTGCGGGCTGGTGCCGAGGCGCTGGTCAAGGCGCTCAAGACCCCGACCCCGTCCAAGGCGAAGGCCAAGCGGCGTTGACCGCGTCGTGCCGCGCGTCGTCGGTGGCGCGAGGGTGAGGTTGCCGACGGCGGCGGTGGGACGCCGAGCCGCGACCACCGTCCGCCGGTCGACATGACGCGTCAGGGAAATCCGTATCGCCCCTGACGTCGGCCGGCGCGATATGGCCGCGCGATGCGGGCGGGGAGACGGGGCGTGGCGCCGCAAGCAGCCGACACGGGCGGAGCATCTCCGGTCACACCGGGCCACCGCATCGAGTCGATCGACGCGTTGCGCGGGCTGGCGTTGTTCGGCGTCCTCGC
>JAHCJT010000337.1 GCA_026126245.1 Alphaproteobacteria bacterium | reverse complement strand
GGGGGCGGGGGCGCGCCCCTGCTGTGGCGGGTCTGGGGTGTTTCTTAACAACTACGCGCCACTGGAGTGGCGCGCCCCCAGCAACGGAGGAAGCGCCATGATCCTGAACATCGACGGCCATCGCATCTACTACGATCTCGTCGGCCCGGATTCGGCGCCGGTCGTGTGCTTCACCCATTCGCTGTCGTCGGACAGCGGCATGTGGCAGGAGCAGGTGCCGATCCTGCTCGGTGCCGGCTTCCGCGTGCTGCGTTTGGACATGCGCGGCCATGGCGGCAGCGATCCGGTGGCCGGCGACTACAGCATGGCGATCCTGGCCGGCGACGTCGTGAAGTCGCTCGATGCGCTGGGCATCGCGCAGGTGCATTTCATCGGCCTGTCGATCGGCGGCATGATCGGCCAGGCGATGTTGCTGGACCACGCCAAGCGGCTGCGCTCGGCCATGCTGTGCGACACCCAGCCCAGCACGCCGGCCGGCTCGGCGGCGTCGTGGGACGAGCGCAAGGCGGCAGTGCGCGCCGCCAACGGCCTGTCGACCGTCGCCGACGCCACCATGGAGCGCTGGTTCACACCGGCCTTCAAGGGCCGCAACCCGGCGCGCTGGCAGCAGATCCGCGACACCATCGTGGGCACCACGGCGCAGGGCTTCATCGGCTGCGCCGCGGCGATCCAGAACTTCAACTTCGAGGACCGGCTGGCGACCATCAAGGTGCCGACCCTGGTGGTGTGCGGCGACCAGGATCCCGGCACGCCGCCCGAGCGCAACCGCTTCATCGCGTCGAAGATTCCCGGCGGCCGCTACGAGGAGATCAAGGACGCCCGCCACCTGCCCAATGTCGAGCACCCTGAGAGCTTCAACCCGGTCATGGTGTCGTGGCTGCGCGAGAAGCGGTGATGACCTTTCCCCGCGGCGGGAAGCAAAGAGTGTAAGTGAAAAGGACCTGCATCATGCAATTCGGCTTCAGCGAGCAGCAGCAGGCGATCCGCGACAGCGTCGCCAAGCTGTGCGCCCGGTTCGACGAGTCCTACTGGCTGAAGAAGGACAAGGAAGGCGGCTTTCCCGACGACTTCTACGCCGCCATGGCCGAGGCCGGCTGGCTGGGCATCGCCATGCCGGAGGAATACGGCGGCGCCGGCCTGGGCGTCACCGAGGCGACGATCATGATGCAGACCGTGGCCCAGTCGGGCGCCGCCCTGCAGGGCGCCTCGGCGATCCACCTCAACATCTTCGGGCCCAACCCGGTGGTGGTGTTCGGCACCGAGGAGCAGAAGAAGCGCATCCTGCCCGACATCATCGGCGGCAAGGTCAAGGGCTGCTTCGCCGTCACCGAGCCCAACGCCGGGCTCAACACCACGTCGCTGGAAACCCGCGCCGAGCGCGACGGCAACGGCTACGTCGTGCACGGCAAGAAGGTGTTCATCAGCACCGCCCAAGTCGCCGACAAGATGCTGCTGATCGCCCGCACCACGCCGCGCGAGCAGTGCCGGCGGGCCACCGACGGGCTGTCGCTGTTCTACACCGACTTCGACCGCTCCAGGATCGAGGTGCGCGAGATCGACAAGATGGGCCGCAAGGCGGTCGACACCAACCAGGTGTTCATCGACGGCCTGAAGGTGCCGCTGGAGGACCGTATCGGCGAAGAGGGCAAGGGCTTCCGCTACCTGCTGCACGGCCTGAACCCGGAACGCATCCTGGTGGCGGCCGAGGCGATCGGCATCGGCCGCGCCGCCCTCAACCGCGCCGCGCAATACGCCAAGGAGCGCATCGTGTTCGGCCGGCCGATCGGCCAGAACCAGGCGATCCAGCACCCGCTGGCCGAGAGCTGGATGAAGCTCGAGGCCACCGACCTGATGTGCTTCAAGGCGGCGTGGCTGTACGACAACGGCCAGGAGTGCGGCGCCGAGGCCAACGCCGCCAAGTACCTGGCCGGCGAGGTCGCCTTCGAGGCCTGCCAGCGCGCCGTCATGACGCATGGCGGCTATGGCTACACCAAGGAATTCCACGTCGAGCGCTTCCTGCGCGAGGTCATGATCGCGCGCATCGCGCCCGTCAGCCCGCAGCTCATCCTCTGCTACATCGCCGAGAAGGTGCTGGGGCTGCCGAAGTCGTACTGACGAGCCGGCGCGTCCGGGCATTCCGTGGTTTGCTGCCATGGGTGGGGCAACCGAGGTCTTGATCGCGACAGGCGCGCTGATCGGCGGCGTATTGTTGTGGACGCTCCCGGCACCGGCCGCGACCGGCCGGCGGCGATCACAGCGTATTCTCGCCGTGCTGATCGCAGGGTCAGCCCTCGCCTGGATCGGATGGCATCTTGCTGTCGTGTACTGCCTTGTGCCCGGCGTGTCGGGCTGACGCATCATCGCGGCCCCGCAGAGCCGGGGCCGCTCCCTCGCGCCGGCGCGGCGCAGGCAGCGGCGTCAGAGTCCAAGATTGAAAGGAACAATGAGATGCCCGGTGCGTTGGATGGCGTGAAGATCGTCGACCTGACGGCGGTGCTGCTGGGGCCGTTCGCGACCCAGCACCTGGCCGACATGGGCGCCGACGTCATCAAGATCGAGCCGCCGGAAGGCGACCTGCTGCGCAACTCCGGCCGCGGGCCGTCGCCCAAGATGGGCCCGATCTACGTCGCCGCCGGCCGCAACAAGCGCTCCGTCTGCCTCGACCTGAAGAAGCCGGCGGCGGTCGAGGTCGTGAAACGGCTGGTGAGGGATGCCGACATCTTCATCCACAACAGCCGGCCGCAGGCGATCGAGCGGCTGGGGCTGGGCTACGACGACCTCAAACGCATCAGGCCCGACCTCATCTACGCCTACTCGCTGGGCTACAAGCGCAGCGGCCCCTACGGCCACAAGCCGGCGTTCGACGATCTGGTGCAGGGCGCCAGCGGTGCCGCCTCGCTGCAGTCTCGGGTCGACGGCGGCCCGCCGCGCTTCATGCCCAGCCTGATCGCCGACAAGACCACCGGCCTGCATCTCGCCGTCGCCGTGCTGGGCGCGCTGGTGCATCGCCAGCGCACCGGCCAGGGCCAGATGATCGAGGTGCCGATGTTCGAGACCCTGGTGTCGTTCTGGATGACCGAGCACCTGTTCGGGGAAACCTTCCGGCCGCCGACCGGCACGATGGGCTACGACCGCATCATCAACAAGTTCCGCAAGCCGTTCAAAACCGCCGACGGCTACATCTGCGCCCTGCCCTACACCGACCGCCACTGGGAGCGCTTCTTCGAGATCGCCGACCGCCCCGACCTCGCCAAGGATCCGCGCTTTGTCGACGGCCCGACGCGGGCGCAGCACTATTCGGCGCTCTACCAGGTGCTCGACAGCCTGCTCGAAGACCGCCCGACCGAGGAATGGCTCGAGCTGTTCGACGAGGCCGACATCCCGGCCATGCCGGTGAACAGCCTCGAGCAGCTGCCGCACGATCCGCACCTGCGGGCGACCGGGTTCTTCACCGAGCGCGAGCATCCGACCGAGGGGCCGATCACGACCATGGCCAGCCCGCTGGATTTCTCGGCGACGCCGACCAGCTTCCGCCGCCACGCGCCACGCATCGGCGCCGACGGCCCGGACGTGCTCAGGGAATACGGCTACTCGGCCGCCGAGATCGAGGCGCTGATGGCCGACAAGGCGCTGCTGATCCCGACCTTCGAGGCGCCGGCCGCGGTCAAGCCGGCGGCGGCGTCGTAGGCGCGCCGGCGGTCGGCTGCTGGCGCCACATCGCCGGCAGCAGCGGATAGAGGAACTGGCGCAGCCAGCCGCGCGGCACCGGGTTGGGCGCGATGCCGTAGGCGCTCGGCCACTTGTCCTCGGGCAGGTAGAACGTGCCGAAGATCTTGTCGATCAATGGCAGGTGGATGGCGAAGTTCTTGTCGATGCCTTCCTGGTCGGCGGCGTGATGCCAGTGATGGAATTGCGGCGTGGTCAGCAGGTATTTCAGCGGCCCGAACTGCCAGTGCACGTTGGAATGCGCTAGAGTCGCCTGGAAGGTGACCCAGCTGAGATAGGCGTAGACCGCCGAGTCGGCGAAGCCCAGCACGATCATCGGGATCGCCGTCGAGACGCGCACTGTCAGCATGTCGAACAGGTGCAGCCGCGAACCGGCCAGCCAGTCCATCTTCTCGGCCGAGTGGTGCACGGCGTGGAAGCGCCACAGGAACGGCACCCGGTGGAAGGCGTAGTGCACGGCGTACTGCACCAGGTCGGTGACGACCATGATCTCGAGGAACTGTAGCCACAGCGGCTGGGCCGCCATCCAGGCGCGCAACTGCTGCCAGTCGGTGTTGTGGAACAGGGTCATGGCCGGCTTCAGCGTCACGTAGGCGAGGAACTGCACCGCCATGCCGCTGAGGAC
>JAHCJT010000336.1 GCA_026126245.1 Alphaproteobacteria bacterium | reverse complement strand
GGAGCACACCGCGCCGGAACTGGCGGCCGACATCGTCGACAAGGGCATCGTGCTGACCGGCGGCGGCGCGCTGCTGACCAATCTCGACAAGGTGCTGCGACAGGCCACGGGATTGCCGGTATCGGTGGCCGAGGATCCGCTGCTGTGCGTCGCGCTGGGCACCGGCCACGCTGTGGAGAACATCACCCGCCTGCGGGGCGTTCTGTCCAGTATGTATTGACGGGAACGGTCGCGTTTCGCGGCCCATCGGCGTAAGATAATCGGGCACGTCGAAGGTAGCGCCCATGGCTTTGCGTAACGCCGTCGCCCAGGCGGCCGTGTCGGTCCGGTACGTCGTGCAGCGCTTTTCCCTGGCGTTGCTCGTGGCGGCGGCCATCGGCGTCATGCTGATCGGCAAGGCCGATACCGTCCTGCTGGAACGTGCGCGCGCGGCGGCGCTCGACCTCGCGGCGCCGCTGCTCGAGGCCCTGTCGCGGCCGGTGGCGACCATCAACCGGCTCATCGCCGACGTCGAGGATCTCGCCAACCTGCGCGCCGAGAACGCGCGCCTGCGCGAGGAGAACGCGCGGCTGGTGACGTGGCAGAGCGTGGCGCGCCGGATGGAAGTCGAGAACGCCGAGCTGCGCGGGCTGCTGAATTTCAAGGAGGGGCCGCAGGCGACGTTCATCACGGCGCGGGTGGTCGGCGACTCCGGCAGCGCCTTCGTGCGCAGCATGCTGCTCAATGTCGGCCGCAGCGGCGGCGTCACCAGCGGCCAGGCCGTCGTCACTGGCGAGGGACTGATCGGCCGCATCACCGAGGTCGGCGAGAGCTGGGCCCGCGTGCTGCTGCTGTCGGACCTCAGCTTCCGCCTGCCGGTGCTGGTCGAACGCAGCCGCGAACCGGCGATCCTGACCGGCGACAACTCGCAGCTGCCGCGGCTGGCGATGACCCAGTCGCTGGCCGGCATCCAGGTCGGCGACCGCATCGTGACGTCGGGCCACGGCGGCTCCTTCCCGGTCGGCATTCCGGTGGGCGTGGTCAGCTCGGTGGGCGAGGGCGGCGTCCGCGTCAAGCCGCTGGGCGACGTGCTGCGCGTCGAGTTCGTGCGCGTCGTCGACTACGGCATCACCGGCCTGGTGACCGGGCCGGCGCCGCCGCCGGAGGTTTACGGTCCGCCGGCACCGCCGCCGCGCGCCGCCGCCACCAAGGCGCGCTGAGATGGGCGACTTCCTGCAGCAGCTCGATCGCTGGCTGTACGCCGCGCTGCCGGGCACGCTGGTGGCGTTCCTGATCCTGCTGACCCTGGCGCCGGTGCGGCTGCCGGAGGTGCTGGCCGTGGCGCCGCTGCTGCCGCTGATGGCGGTCTACCATTTCTGCCTGTTCCGGGCCGAGGCGCTGCCGGCGTGGCTGCTGTTCGGCCTCGGCATCCTGTTCGACCTGCTGCAGGGCGGACCGGGAACCCCGGTCGGCGTCTCGGCACTGCAGTTCCTGCTGGTGCGCCAGGCGATCCTCGGCAACCAGAAATACCTGGTGGAGGTGTCGTTCACCTTCATCTGGTTCGGCTATGCCGTGCTGTCGGCGGTGGCGGTCGCGTTGTCGTGGTGCGCCGTGTCGCTGCTGATGTGGCGTTTCATCGATCCGCAGCCGGCCGTCTTCCAGTACGTCGTGTCGCTGTTCCTCTATCCCATCTTCGGCTGGCTGATCGGCCGCGGCCGCGGCCGCGATCCGCTGAACGCGCCCGACCCGCGCGTCCCCGGAAGCCGGCCGTGAGGCGCGACACCGATCGCTACACGCTGTTCACGCGCCGGGCGCTGCTGCTGGGCGGCGTCAAGGTTGCGCTGCTGGGCACGCTGGGCGCCCGGCTCTACTGGCTGCAGACCATCGAGTCGGCCAAGTACAAGGTGCTGGCCGACGACAACCGCATCAACACACGGCCGCTGACGCCGGCGCGCGGCCTGATCTTCGACCGCAACGGCGAGCCGCTGGCCGCCAACCGCAACAACTACCGGGTGCTGATCACCGCCGACAAGGGCCGCTTCTCGGAGGCAATGAAGCAGGCCGAGACGGTGCTGGAGCGGCTCGACCGGGTTCTCGCCATCGGCGAGCGCGAGCAGCAGCGCATCATCGAGCAGATGCGGCGCAATCGCAGCTTCGTGCCGGTCACGGTGCGCGAGAACCTGACCTGGGAGCAGGTGGCGCAGATCGAGTTCAACGCGCCCGACTTGCCCGGCGTGTCGATCGATCTCGGCCAGACCCGCGACTATTTCCATCCCGAGCTGATGAGTCACATCATCGGCTATGTCGGCCGCGTCTCGCCTGAGGACCTGCGCGACAGCGACGATCCCGTGCTGCAGCTGCCCGGCATGCGCATCGGCAAGAAGGGCGTCGAGAAGGCGGCCGACGAACAGCTGCGCGGCAAGCCCGGCGGCGTGCAGGTCGAGGTCAACGCCGTCGGCCGGGTGGTGCGCGAGCTGGATCGCGCCGAAGGCGAGTCCGGCGCCAATCTGCTGCTGACCATCGACCTGGAGCTGCAGCGGTTCGTCGCCGAGCGCCTGAAGGACCAGAGCGCCTCGGCCGTCGTGCTGGACGTGGTCAGCGGCGATATCCTCGCCATGGTGTCGGTGCCGAGCTTCGACAACAACGCCTTCGCCCGCGGCGTGACGCAGGCCGAATGGCAGGAGCTGCTGAACGATCCCAAGAAGCCGCTGCTGAACAAGGCGGCGCAGGGCCAGTACCCGCCCGGCTCGACCTACAAGATGGTGACGGCCCTGGCGGCGCTCGAAAGCAAGGCGATCACCTTGTGGGACCGCCTGCCGTGCAACGGCTTCATCGAGATCCCCGGCAACCAGAAGAAATACTGCTGGATCTATCCCGCCGGCCATGGCGCGCCCAACGTCATCGACGCGCTGCAGCAGTCGTGCGACTGCTTCTTCTACGAGGCCGCCAAGCGCGCCGGCGTCGATCGCATCGCCGAAGTCGCCGCCAAGCTGGGCTTCGGCAAGTCGACCGGCTCGGGCCTGCCGGAGGAGGCCGGCGGCCTGCAGCCGACGCGCAGCTGGAAGCAGGAACGCGAGAGCAAGCCGTGGGGTCTGGGCGACACCTACAACCTCGGCATCGGCCAGGGCGACATGCTGTCCACGCCGCTGCAGCTGGCTGTGATGGCGGCGCGCATCGGCAATGGCGGCTATGACGTCAGGCCGCGTCTGGTCGTCGCCACGTCCGGGGCGCGCGAGCCGCTGCCGCCGCCGGTGGTGCAGGCCAAGCCGGACGCGCCCAGCCTGCGCTTCAACCCGGCCAACCTGAAGGCCGTGCAGACCGGCATGGACATGGTGGTCAACAGCCAGAGCGGCACCGCCTGGGGCGCGCGCATCAGCGAGAAGGGCATGGCGATGGCCGGCAAGACCGGCACGTCGCAGGTCAAGCGCATCAGCGAGAGCGAGCGCGACCGGCGGATGTCGCAGGAAGAGCTGCCCTGGCATCTGCGCCACCACGCGCTGTTCTGCGCCTACGCGCCGGTCGACAATCCGCGCTACGCCTGCGCCGTGGTGGTCGAGCACGGCATGGGGGGCTCGCGCACCGCCGCGCCGATCGCCCGCGACATCCTGCTGCAGGTCCAGAAGATCGACCCGTCGCGCCGCACCGACCGCTTCAAGAGCGCCCTGCGGGCCGGCGGCGGCTCGGTCGCCGAGGCCGGTTCGCCGGACGGCGACGGCGCCGGCAAGAAGCGGAGCGAGCCATGAGCCTGGGGCTGGCGGCGGCGCGCACCCGGCTGACCCTGGGCGAGAAGATCCGCCGCCTGGACTGGCGGCTGGTGCTGGTGCTGATCGGCGTCGCCGGCGTCGGCACCGCGGCGCTGTACTCGGCCGGCGGCATGAAGCCCGACCCGTGGGCCGCCCGGCACGCCACCCGCTTCGCCATCGCCGGCGGCATGATGCTGGTGGTGGCGCTGGTCGACCTGCGCATCTGGATGCGGCTGGCCTATCCCGCCTACATCGTGTCGGTGCTGCTACTGGTGGCGGTCGACGTCATCGGCAAGGGCGCCATGGGCGCGCAGCGCTGGCTCGATCTCGGGCCGGTGCAGATCCAGCCGTCGGAGCTGATGAAGATCGCCGCCATCCTGGCGCTGGCCCGCTATTTCCACGGCCTGTCGCGCGAGCAGGTCGGCCGCATCCTCTACGTCATCCCGCCGATGCTGGCGATCGTCGTGCCGGTCGGGCTGGTGATGGTGCAGCCCGATCTCGGCACCGCCATGGTGCTGCTGTGCACCGGCGCCGCCATCATGTTCGTGGCCGGCGTGCGGCTGTGGAAGTTCCTGCTCGCCGGTACGCTGGCCGCCGCCAGCCTGCCGGTGGCGTGGCGCTTCATGCACGAG
>JAHCJT010000335.1 GCA_026126245.1 Alphaproteobacteria bacterium | reverse complement strand
CGGTGCTCTCCGTCGCCTGCCTCATGGCTCACGGCGTGTTCGAGATCGACTGGAACGACGTCACGGAGTCGGCGCCGGCGATGGTGACGGCGCTGACAATGCCGTTCACGTTCTCGATCGCCGAAGGCATTGCCTTCGGGTTCATCACCTATGCTGCGATCAAAATTGCGGCAGGACGCATTGGCGACGTGCATCCCGCCATTGGCATCCTGGCGGTGCTGTTTATCATCAAGTTCGCCGTCATCGGCTGAGATAACGTTTCGCGCAGCGGCCAAATGCGGCATCTGGCCGCTCGCGCGAAATAGCATGACTACGAACGATCTCCGTAACCCATTGGGATTTCAAAAATAAGTGCCCACTCGCAAGAAAAATGCCTAGGCACAGCGGACCGCTTCGGCTAGAACGGCCCGGTCGGGAAGTTGGGGCACAGGCCCGAGGCCCGAGTTTGAGGGAGGAAAACGCCCAAAAAGGGCGGGCACAGCCCAAGAGCTGTGCAAATGGGTGAAAGCCGTTGTGTGCGCGAACGGTAAATCCTCCGGGATTTACCGTTTGTTTTTTGTGCGCTTTCTCCGTCACGGCAAATCCGCGCGATGCGGATTGTTTGCAACGCGACCGATGCCTGCCGGAATTCCATCACTGTGACGCGCCGTCGCCGCGCGACGAGGGTGCTGAGCCGCAGCACGTCACCGCTTCAGCTTCCAAGCCGCAGCCCGAACACGTCCAGACCCCAGACGACGAACCAGATCAGCCACAGGACGGTGGTGATCGCGGTGGTGATCAGCGCCTTGCGCAACAGATCCGGGCGCGCCGGCGCGCCGCGATCGGCCCCGCGCACGTCGTCCTGCGCGCGACGAACGCCCAGTGGCAGGACCGCGAAGATCACTGTCCACCAGATGACGATGAACACCATGATGCCGGTGGCCCAGCTCATCGGCCGCCTCCATCCGGCGGCCGCGGCGTGGACCGCCTGCTGCCCGCGCTGCCGCGCCTGGTTTCACCCGCGATGCGCCGCTCCGATGTCGTCGCGCTTGCCGTCGCGTTCCGCCGGGCCAACGCTCAGACCTGCTCGATCTCGATCAGCGTGCCGTTGAAGTCCTTGGGGTGAAGGAACAGCACCGGCTTGTCGTGAGCGCCGATCTTGGGTTCGCCATCACCCAGAACGCGCGCGCCGCGTGCCTTGAGCTGGTCGCGCGCCTTGTAGATGTCGGCGACTTCGTAGCAGACGTGATGGATGCCGCCGTCGGCGTTGCGCGCCAGGAAATTGGCGATCGGCGATTTGTCGCCCAGCGGATGCAACAGTTCGATCTTGGTGTTGGGCAATTCGACGAACACCACCGTGACGCCGTGCGCCGGCTGCGGCACGGGCGCGCTGACCTTGGCCCCCATGGTGTCGCGATACAGCGCCGCCGCCTTGGCCAGGTCAGGGACGGCGATCGCGATATGGTTGAGCCGGCCGATCATCGGATCCTCGCGCATGTTGTGCGGGCGCCGCGACGCCCTCTCTGCTAGATGCGAACCACCTGCACGTCCGTCAACGGCTTCTTGTCGAAGCGCGACTTGAAGACGCGGCGAACCGCCTGGCGAGCCGCCTCGCCGACGATGGCATCGTCGCGCGCCTCGCTGTCGCTGAGATCGGCGACGGCGGCGCGCAGGGCCGCCGTACCGGCGGCCACCGCCTCGGTGACGGCGGCAGCATCGCCGCCGATCCCCTGCACCGTCAGCCGCGGATGGGCCTTCAGCCGGCCCGACGCATCCAGCACCAGCACCGCCACGGCCGCGCCGTTCCACAGCATCTTGCGCCGGTCGCGCAGGCCGGCATCGTCGACCGAAACCAGGCGGGTGCCGTCGCGCGCCAGCCGGCCGACCGGGACGTGGTCGATGACTTCGGCCGGGCCCGGTGCCAGCCGCACCAGGCTGCCGTTGGGCGCCACGACGGCGGTCGGCACCTGGCAGGTGCGGGCCAGCGCCGCGTGCTCGACCATGTGTCGATGCTCGCCGTGCACCGGCACGGCGATGCGCGGCCGGATCCACTGGTAGAGGCGCACCAGTTCGTCGCGCGCCGGATGGCCCGAAACATGGATGTCGGCGTCGCGGTCGGTGATGACGGTCACGCCCATCGCCACGAGCTGATTCTGCAGGCGGCCGATCGACTTCTCGTTGCCCGGGATGACCCGCGAGGAGAAGACCACGCTATCGCCCGGCCGCAAGGTGATGTCGCGGTTCTCGCCGGAGACCAGCCGCGCCAGGGCGGCGCGCGGCTCGCCCTGGCTGCCGGTGCAGATCAGGCACACCCTGTCGCGCGGCAAGCGGCCGGCATCGCGCTCGCTGACGGTTACGGGAAAGTCGGTGAGATAGCCGTTCTCCTGCGCCGCATCGATCATGCGGTGCAAGGCTCGACCGACCAGGACGGGATGGCGGCCGACGGCGACGGCGGCCCGCGCGATGCTCTCGACCCGTGCCAGGTTGGACGCGAAGCACGTCACCGCCACCAGTGCCTTCTGCGCCCCCACCACCTCGGCCAGCTGGCGGCGTACCTCGGCTTCCGAGCCGGCTTCGCCCGGCACGAACACGTTGGTCGAATCGCCGATCATCGCCAGCACGCCGTCGGCGCCCAGCCGCCGCAGCGCGGCCTCGTCCGTCACCTCGCCGATCAGCGGGTCGGGATCGATCTTCCAGTCGCCGGTGTGCAGCAGCAGGCCGTGCGGCGTGCGGATCGCCACCGCATTGGGCTCGGGAATGGAGTGCGTCATGGTGACGAACTCCAGGTCGAACGGCGGCAGCGACAGCCTGCCGCCCAGCGGCACGACGGTGACCGGCACCTCGTCCTGCAGGCCGACCTCGTGCAGCTTGCGCGCCAGCACCGAGGCGGCGAAGGGCGTGGCGTAGACCGGACAGCGCAGCAGCGGCCACAGGTCGGGCACTGCGCCGAGATGGTCCTCGTGCGCATGCGTCAGGACGATGGCCAGCAGCTCGTCGCGGCGTTCGACGATGAAGGACGGATCGGGCATCAGCACGTCCAGTCCCGGCATCGACTCGTCGGCGAAGGTCACGCCGAGGTCGAGCATCAGCCACTTGCCGCGGCAGCCGTAGAGATTGAGATTCATCCCGATCTCGCCGGCCCCGCCCAGCGGCAGGAACAGCAGTTCGTCGTCCGGCTGCGTCATGCCGGCGGCCGGTTGCGCCGCCAGATCTCGAGCAGCCCGTACAGGGTGAGATCCGGCTCGATGGCCTGGATCACCTTGGTTTCGGCCACGAAGATCGACGCCAGGCCGCCGGTGGCGATCACCTTCATCGGCTCGCCGAATTCGGCCTGGATGCGGCTGACGAGGCTCTCGATCAAGCCGACATAGCCCCAGAAGATGCCTGACTGCATCGCCACGACCGTGGTCTTGCCGATCACCTCGGGCGGCCGCTCGACGCGGATGCGCGGCAGGCGCGCCGTCATCAGGTAGAAGGCCTCGATCGACAGCTCGATGCCGGGTGCGATGGCGCCGCCGCGGAAATTGCCGTCGCGGTCGACGACCTCGAAGGTGGTGCCGCTGCCGAAGTCGATGACGATCAGCGGACCGCCGTATTTGGTGAAACCGGCGATGGCGTCGACCAGACGGTCGGCGCCGGCATCCTGCGGCCGGTCGATCAGCACCTTGACGCCGAGATTGACGTCGGGCTCGCCGACCACCAGCGGCTCGACGTTGAAATAGCTCTGGCACAGGCGCCGCAGGTTGAAGAGCACGGCCGGCACGACCGAGGCGATGATGGCGCCGCGCACCCGGTTCATCTCGAAGCCCTTGAGCTTCATGAGCTGGCTGATCCAGACGGCGTACTCGTCGGCCGTGCGCTTGCCGTCGGTCCGCAGCCGCCATTGCGCGACCAGGGCCTCGCCGTCGAACAAGGCAAACTTGCTGTTGGTGTTGCCGACGTCGACAGCAAGCAGCATGGCGTACTCCCTCTAGGCGGCCGGCCGGAACACTTCGCCGGATACGATACGGCGCTGCGGCCCGCCGGGCGGTTGCAGCAGCAGCGCGCCGTCCTCGTCAAGACCGGCGAAACGGCCCTCGATCCGCTCGCCGCCCTGCGAGACCGCGACAAGCTCGCCCAGCCACGCGGCACGTGCCAGCCAGGCGGCGCGGACGGCGGCGAAGCCCTGGCGCCACTGCGCCAGCCGCACCGCCAGGGCCGCCAGATAGGCCTGCAGCACCGCCGGCACGTCGCGGGCATCGCCCAGGTCACGCAGGCAGGCCGAGGCGTAGCCCGGCGCGCCGGGCGGCGGTGCCGCCGCCACGTTGATGCCGGTACCGATGACCACGTGTTCGACCCGGGCGGCGGCGGCGCCGGCCGAGTCCGGCCGGATGGCG
>JAHCJT010000334.1 GCA_026126245.1 Alphaproteobacteria bacterium | reverse complement strand
TTGACGACGATCAGGCCGCAGGCATGCAGACCGTCGGCCGGCCATGGACGCGCCAGGCACAGTTCGGCGTCCAGCGCGCGGGGCGCCACGGCGGCGACTGCGCCACGCAGAAGGGTCACAGCGGCCTCGTCCTTCAGCGGATACCACAGGGCGTAGACGCCGGTGGCGAAGCGCCGCAGCGCCTGCGCCACGGCACGGGCGGCACGCGGAAATTCGTCGGCCCGTTCGAACGGCGGATCGATCAGCACGAGGCCGCGGCGCTCGGGCGGCGGCAGCAGCGCCTTGAGCGCGGCGTAGCCGTCGCCGGCCCGCGTCTCGACCGCCTTGTCGCCGGCGAACTCGCGTTTCAGCAGCGCCGCGTCGGCGGCATGCGCCTCGCACAGCACGCAACGGTCGCCGGGCCGCAACAGCCGGCGGGCCAGGCGCGGCGAGCCCGGGTAGTGGCCCAGTGCATCGGCGTGGCCGCCGAACTTGCGGTCATAGGCCCGCACTGCCTCGACATAGCGACGCACCACCGGTGGCGGTGCGGAGGCCGTCAGCAGCCGGCCGACGCCGTCGCGCCACTCGCCGGTACGCGCCGCCTGGTCGCCGGCCAGATCGTAGCCGCCGCAACCGGCGTGGGTGTCGAGCACGAACAGCGGTTTGTCCTTGGCCGTCAGCAGGCGCAGCAGCTCCAGCCAGGCGACGTGCTTGAGCACGTCGGCGAAGTTGCCGGCATGATACCCGTGACGGTAATTCATCGCCGGCCTATATCACGCTGGCCGACTTCATGCTTGGATCGCGCGACATCGACCGGTGGAAGGCCCTGCCATGTCCGTACTTCTGAAATCCACGCCCGAGACCGTGCACTGGGGCTATTTCGACGCCAACCTCAAGCCACAGCTCAGCGTCAGGTCGGGCGACATCGTCACCATCGAATGTGTGTCGGGCGCCGCCGAGATCCTGCCGGCGCCGCCCTTCAGCGTGCTGCCCGAGCACCGCGAGATCCACGCCAAGTGCAAGCCGCATATCGGCCGCCACATCCTGACCGGGCCGGTCTACGTCGAGGGCGCCGAGCGCGGCGATGCGCTGCAGGTCGACGTCCTGGACATCAAGTTCCGCACCGACTGGGGCTGGAACGTGCAGCGGCCGCTGATGGGCACGCTGCCGGAGGATTTCCCGTCCTTCCGCCTGACGCACATCGCGATCTCGGCCAACCGCAACGTCTGCACCCTGCCGTGGGGCACGGAGATTCCGCTCAAGCCGTTCTTCGGCATCATGGGCGTGGCGCCGCCGCCGGAATGGGGCCAGTGCAGCTCGGTCGAGCCGCGCGCCTTCGGCGGCAACATCGACAACAAGGAGCTGGGCGTCGGCACGAGCATCTACCTGCCGGTCTTCGCGCCCGGCGCGCTATTCTCGACCGGCGACGGTCATGGCGTGCAGGGCGACGGCGAGGTCAACCTCACGGCGCTCGAGACCTGCCTCACCGGCACCTTCCGCTTCACCGTGCGCAAGGACATGAAGCTGAACAATCCCCGGGGCGAGACGCCGACCCACTGGATCACCCACGGCTTCGACCCCGACCTCGACGACGCCGCCAAGGAGGCGTTGCGCGACATGATCCGGCTGATCCGCGGCAAGACCGGCATCGCGGCCGAGGACGCCTACATGCTGTGCAGCCTGGCCGCCGACCTGCACGTCACCCAGACCGTCGACGGCAACAAGGGCATCCACTGCATGATCGAAAAGAGCCTGATCGGCGGATAGCGCGGGGTTCGATCGCACGGGCCGGCGCGCGCCGGCGGCGCGGAGCCGCGATGCGTTCGCCGGCCGGCGAGGCGCCGGCGCGCCCCAAGTCGCCCAAATTACGATCGAATCGCCCAGCCGGCCGCGGTTCCCATGGGGCAATAGCCCGCCCGTATCGAAATCAGAGGTAGACGGCATTTCAGCTTGCGCCGTCGCTCGCCGATGCTCCGTGCCGTCGCCGCGCTCATCCCGGTCGCGGTCAAAGCAGCAAGGAGCCTCATCCCATGCTCAGCAAACACGGCGCCGGCCGGACCGTCCGGCGTACCCTCTCCGGCGCCGCCATTGTCGTGGGCGTCCTGTCCCTGGCCGGCACGGCGTTCGCCGGCGAATGCCCCAGCGACAAGCGCATCAAGGACTACACCAAGCCCGTCACCCACGCCGCCAAGGACGTGACCGACAAGGTGATCGCCGCCATCGATCTTTCCAAGGAGTCGTCGGTCGGCGTCAACGACCGCATGTTCCGGCTGCGCAAGCTGGAGATCAAGCCGGGCGGCGTCGTGCCCTGGCACAGCCACGGCGAACGGCCGGCCATCATCTACATCGTCAGCGGCGAGATCGTCGAGCACGCCAGCAACTGTGCGGTGCCGATCGTGCACAAGGCCGGTGACGTGACGCCGGAGACGCACGCCACGTCGCACTGGTGGCAGAACGAGGGCAAAACCACGGTCGTGCTGCTCTCGGCCGACCTGCTGCGCGACGCCAAGGACAAGAACATGTAGGTGGCCCGCTGTCCCCGCGACGCGGGGATGGCAGCCGAAGGCAGGATGGGGACCGCTCGCGGTGTCTCTCGCGGGAGATCGCGGCGGCGCCCCTCCGCCGCTTGGCGCCGACTTTTCGCGCCGGACGCGGCCGGAAACCTGAAAGGACTCCGTCGATGACCGCCCATGCCAACGTCGCGACCATGCCTGTCGACATGCCGGCGGAGCATCGCTCCTCGGGCGCGCTGCTGCGGGCGCTGGTCATCGCCGTCATCGCCTTCCTGACCGTCGTCGACCTGTTCGCCACCCAGGCGATCCTGCCGTCACTGGCGCGCGCCTATCAGGTCAGCCCGGCCGCCATGGGGTTTGCCGTCAATGCCAGCACCATGGGCATGGCGGTGGCCAGTCTCGCGGTCGCTTTCTTCAGCCCGCATATCGACCGGCGCAAGGGCATCCTGGCCAGCCTGCTGCTACTGGCGATACCCACTGCCCTGCTGGCGGTGGCGCCCGATCTGACGAGCTTCACCGTCCTGCGCGTCATGCAGGGCCTGTGCATGGCCTCGGCCTTCACACTGACCCTGGCCTATCTCGGCGAGCATTGCAGCGCCGCCGATTCGGCCGGCGCCTTCGCCGCCTACATCACCGGCAACGTCGCCAGCAACCTGTTCGGCCGCCTGTTTTCGGCGGCGCTCGCCGACCACCTCGGCCTAGCGGCCAACTTCTACGTCTTCTCGCTGCTCAACCTTGCCGGCGCACTGCTGGTCTATGTCACCATCCATCGCACGCCGCGCATGGCGACGGCGGTGCGTGCTCCCGTCTCGCCGTTCGCCGTCTGGGGACAGCACCTGCGCAACGCCCGGCTGCGCGCCGCCTTCTGCATCGGCTTCTGCATCCTGTTTGCCTTCATCGGCACGTTCACCTACGTCAACTTCGTGCTGGTGCGCGAGCCGCTGTCGCTGGGCATGATGAGCATCGGCTTCGTCTATTTCGTCTTCCTGCCGTCGATCATCACGACGCCGCTGGCCGGCCTCGCGGTCCAGCGCCTGGGCACGCGGCCGACCTTCTGGGCATCGCTGGTGCTCGCCGGCGTCGGGCTGCCATTGCTGTTGCTGCCGAGTCTGCCGCTGGTGCTGCTGGGCCTGATGCTGGTCGGCGTCGGCACGTTCTTCGCCCAGGCGACGGCCACGGGCTACGTCAGCCGCGTGGCCACGACCGACCGCGGCTCGGCCAGCGGCCTGTATCTGGCCGCCTATTTCTTCGGCGGTCTGATCGGCAGCGCCGTTCTCGGGCAGGTGTTCGATCGCCTCGGCTGGGCGTCCTGCGTTGTCGGCATCGGCCTCTCGCTGCTGGCGGCCGCCGCCCTGGCACACCGGCTGACGATGCCGGCGCCGGCGACGGTGACCGCCGACTAGCCGCGATCAGCGCGGTTCGACCAGCAGTTCCGCGCCGTCGACGTTGACGATACGGACCTCGGCGCCGGCCACCATGTCGGGTCCGCGCACGCTCCAGCTGCTGTCGCCGACCCGCGCCCGGCCGCGGCCATTGATGATCGGCTCGTCGAGCGTCACGACCTGCCCGATCAGGGCCGCGGCGCGCGCGTTGAGCGTCGAGTGCGCCTTGGAGTGCAGGCGCTGCACCAGAATCGGCCGCAACAGCAAGGCGGCGGCGACGCTGACGGCGGCGAAGATCAGGAGCTGGATCTCCAGGCCGGTCGACGGCGCGACCAGCAGGACGACCCCGACCAGCGCAGCGCCGATGGCGAGGAACAGAAAGATCACACCGGGCAGCGCCATTTCGCAGACGAGCAGGATGGCCGCCGCCACCCACCACCACCAGAACACGATCGTCATGTTTCCCCCGACCTTTCAGCCTGTCG
>JAHCJT010000333.1 GCA_026126245.1 Alphaproteobacteria bacterium | reverse complement strand
TCACCGCCGTCTCGGTGTACATGATCTCCAGCGGCGTCGAGATCACGCCCAGGGCCATCAGCGTGGCGTTGATCGCACCCTTGCTGCCGAACAACGTCATCCAGCCGGCGGCACGCACCGCGTTGCCGACGAACAGCGGCAGGACGACCAGCATGATCAGCAGGTTCTTGAACCGCGTCTGGGTGCGCGCCAGCACATAGGCCAGCGGAAAGCCCAGCAGCAGGCAGATCGCCGTCACGGTGATGGCCACGCGCAGCGTGCGCACCAGGATGCCGACATAGTAGGCGTCGGTGAAGAACTTCGCGTAGTTGGCCAGGGTGACGGCCTCGACCATCAGCTTCCGCTGATCGATGAACTGGTTGAGGCTGTAGCGGAACAGGATGAGCAGCGGGATCAGCAGGCCGACCGCGATCAGCAGCGTGGCTGGCGTCACCAGGGCCGCCGCCGTCAGCCGCGCACCGCCGCGTTCCTCGGCGGCAATCAGGCGCGCCGTGGCTGACGCGTTGCTAGTGGTGGCGCTGAACGTGGTGGCTGTCATCGGTCCTTCTGCGTTGGCCGCTCGCCAAGCAGCGTGGCGACCCGGCTACCAACCTCTCCCCGACGGAGAGAGGTCGGCGCGTCAGCGCCGGGTGAGCGGGGCGCGGAACAATCGATGCACCTCGAAGGAAGCATCGCTGCCTGGCCGGCGCCTCCTCACCCGCCGAACGCTGGCGCGTTCGTCGACCTCTGCCCGTCGGGGAGGGGTCATGAGTCGGCTACCCCTTGAACGTCTTGTCCCACCATTCCTTGAACGCGGTGTCGTTCTTCGAGAGGTAGCCGTAGTCGAGGTCCTTCAGCCGCTTCTGCTCCTCGTCGCTGAAGCCGATGCGCTGGTGCAGGTCGGGCGCCACCTTGGCGTTCTTGACCGTCGGGTTGTAGCCCATGTCGACGGCGAACCCCTCCTGCGCCGACGGCGCCAGCATGGCGTCGAGATAGGCGTAGCCCCCGGCCTTGTTGGGGGCGTTCTTGGGCATGCAGAAGCCGGAGATGAACAGCGGCACGCCTTCCTTGGCGGCCACGGTCTTGACGTTGATGCCGGCGTTCTGCCACTGCACGGCGCGCGCCTTCCACATGATGCAGATGGCGATTTCCTCGGTCTTGAGGCCCTGCGCCAGCGCCTCGTTGGTCGGGTAGATGCGCGCGCCGGCCTTGCGGCAGTCCAACAGCCGGGCCTTACCGGGTTCGTAGTTGCTCATCGAGCCGCCCGATGCGAGGCCGGCCGCCATCATCGTGTAGGCGTACTGGATGTCGATGATGCCCAGCTTGTTGCCGTGCTTCGGATCGAGCGTGTCGGCGAAGCTGGTGGGCGGCGTCGAGATCAGCTTGGGATTGTAGAGGATCACCTTGCCGGAATAGATGTGGCCGATGCCCCAGTCGTATTTCATTTCCGGCAGCAGGTGCGCCGCGTTGGGAATCTTGGAGTAGTCGAGCTTCTCCAGCACGCCGGCCTGGTTCATTTCGTACATGTCGCCGGCCGACAGCGCCTGTAGGTCCGTCGTGCCGCGACGCAGCGGCCGTTCCGCCTGGATCTTGGCCTTGCGGGCCGGCGCCTGCGCCTCGTCCTTCACAACCTCCCAGCCCTTGGGCATCAGCACTGGCGTCTCGACATTCTTGGCCAGCAGCTTGGAATAGTCACCGCCCCAGGTGCCGAGAACGACCTTCTTGTTGTCGTCGGCCCAAGCGGGCGCGCCCAGCGCCGCGGCGCCGGCAAGGCTGGCCGTACCGCGCAAGGCGGCGCGACGGGTCAGCAGGGTATGGTCGGTCATGGCAGCCTCCTGTTTTGCCTGGAATGGATGCATTTATGTCTCGCGCCGAGGGCCGTCGGCGGCGAACACCTTGGCCGCGTCCGCCGGCCAGCCGACATGGACATCGGCGCCGACGTCAGGCGCGAAGCCCTCGCCGCGATTGGCGACCTGGACGATGACGCGGTCGGACGACGAAAGGCGCACATGCACGTCGCTCGCCGCGCCCAGATACGAGACGAATTCCACCTTGCCCGGCAGGCTGTTGTCGAGTCCGGAAAGCGGCGCGGCACCGATTTCCAGGCGCTCGGGCCGCAACGCCAGCACCGCCTTGCCGCGCGGACCATCAGCGCAGCGCAGCCGCAGGCCGCCGTCGGTGCGGAAGCTGCCGGGCGCCTCGACCTCGCCGGAGAGGAACATGCCGCGACCCACAAAGCCGGCGACGAAGCGGTCGGCCGGACGCTCGTACAGGTCGCGCTGGCTGCCGATCTGACGCACCGCGCCCTCGTTCATCACCACCAGGCGATCGGCCATGGTGAGCGCTTCTTCCTGGTCGTGCGTTACCATCACGGTCGTCAGGCCAAGCTGGCGCTGCAGTTCGCGAATCTCGACGCGCACCTCCTGGCGCAGCTTGGCGTCGAGGTTGCTGAGCGGCTCGTCAAGCAACAGCACGTCAGGCCGGATCGCAAGCGCGCGCGCCAGCGCCACGCGCTGCTGCTGGCCGCCCGAAAGCTGGCGCGGCAATCGCTCGCCCAGGTGCTCCAGCCGCACCAGCCGCAGCGCCTCGGTCACCCGCGCGGCGATGTCCGCCCGCGCCAGCTTGCGCATCTCCAGCCCGAACGCGACATTCTGGCCGACCGTCAGATGCGGGAAGAGCGCGTAGCTCTGGAACACCAGGCCGGCGTTGCGCCGCCACGGCGGCAAGGTCGTCACGTCGCGATCGCCCAGGCGCACACTACCGCCGGTCGGCGTGATGAACCCGGCGATCATGCGCAGGGTCGTCGTCTTGCCGCAGCCACTGGGACCCAGCAGCACCACGAACTCGCCGTCGGCGACGTCGAGCGTCACCTCGCGCACGGCGTGGAAGTCGCCGTAGCGCTTGGACACGCTGTCGAGCTGCAGGCGCGCCATCACACCACCCGGCTGATCTTGACGAACCGGTCAGTGACCAGCATGGCGCCGCCGATCAGCAGGATCTGCAGCACCGACACCGCCGCGATGGTCGGATCGATGCGCCATTCCAGGTATTGCAGGATGGCGATCGGCAAGGTCGTGCGGCCCGGACCGACCAGGAAAAGGCTCATTTCCAGATTGCCGAACGACGTCACGAAGCCGAACAGGCCGGCCGCGACGATGCCTGGCCGGATGGTGGGCAGCGTGACGCGAAAGAACGTCGTCCACGGATTGGCGCCGAGGTTCTGCGCGGCCTCCTCGATGGTCCGGTCGAAGCCGGCCAGGCTGGCGGTCACGAGGCGCACCACCCAGGGGATGACGATGATGGTGTGGCCGGCGGCCAGCGCCCAGAACGTGCCCAATACGTCGATGTCGAGCGCGTTCTCGGTTTCGACGTGAAAGACGTACATCGACGTGCCCAGCACCACGCCAGGCACCACCAGCGGCAGCAGCAAGAGGCTGCTGAGCGCCTCGCGGCCGGGAAATCGGAAGCGCGCCACGCACAGTGCCGCCGGCACACCCAGCGCCAGTCCGATCAGGGTGGCGATCACGCCCAGCCACAGGCTGAGGGAAAATCCCTCGACGAACTTCTTCTCGTCGGCGATGGCGGCAAACCAGCGCAGCGAATAACCCTCGGGCGGGAAGGACGGAATCTCCTGGCGGAAGAACGCCAGCCAGGTGACGAAGATCAGCGGCAGCAGGATGAAGCCCAGGGCAAATCCCGCCACGCCATGCAGCGCCCAGCGGCCGAGCCGCCGCGAGTCAACAAAGGCTGCGGAAGTCACGCCCGTTTTTCCGCCTCCCCCTCAAGGGGGGAAGGGAAAAGACACGGAGTGCGGCACCTGCTCATTCGGGCTCAGCTCAGCGTGTTCTTGTGGAACTTGCCGGCCTTCATGATGGCAGGCAGATGCGCACCCTGATCGAGGAACAGCTCAAGTCGCTTCAGCGGATTGCCGTCGACCACGATCAGGTCGGCAAGGGCACCCGGCTCGATGATGCCGAGTTTGCCCTCCTGGCGCAGGATCTTGGCGCCCACGGTCGTGGCCTGGCGCACGATCTCGATCGGCTGCAGCACTTCGGCGCGATAAATGAATTCGCGGCTCTGCTCGACCTGCAGCTGGCCCAGCAGATCCGAACCGTAGCCGACCTCGACGCCGGCCTGCTTGCAGATTTCGAGCGACTTCACGCCGCCCTGCAGCACCAGATCGTTCTTGGCCAGCATGTCGGCCGTCATGCCGAACTGCGCCGCGCGTTCCTTCATGGCGTAGTAGGTCACGAGATTGGCGATCATGTAGCCGCCCTGCGACGCCAGCAGCTTGGCCGACTTGGCGTCGATCAGGTTGCCGTGCTCGATGGTGCGCACGCCGTTCTCGACCGCCCGTGTGATCGCCTCGGGCGTATAGGCGTGCGCCAGCACGTAGCGGCCGAAATTCGCC
>JAHCJT010000332.1 GCA_026126245.1 Alphaproteobacteria bacterium | reverse complement strand
CGGCCGGCGCATAGGCGGGGTCGGGCACGTGCGGCACGGCGGCCGCTTCGGGCAGCTTGACCACTTGCAGCGCCCGCGCGCGATGCGCCAGGCGACGCAGGAAGCCGCGCTCCTCCAGCCCGGTGATCAGGCGATGGATGCCCGATTTGGAGCGCAGCCGCAGGGCTTCCTTCATTTCGTCGAAGGAAGGCGACACGCCGTCTTCATTGAGCCGTTTGTTGATAAAAACAAGCAACTCATACTGCTTTCGGGTCAGCACGTTAACCCTCGCTCCTGACAAACGACCTTATCTGGAATAAAACCAGAACGAGCACAGATGTTCTAGTTTAGTTCATGGAAAAGATCAAGGGGTCGCGGCACGCCAAATGGCGGCCGGCTGCAAAGCCGCGAACGGGCCTCGATCAAAAGGTGGCGGCGAGATCGGCGAAATCGATGATGTCGACCGCGGCACCGGAAGGCCGCGCCGGATCGTGTGCCGGCCGGACCAGCAGGCCGTCGGCACCGGCGAGCGACGAGAGCATGGAACTGTCCTGCACGGCAAAGGGCAGGACCACCGGCGGCTCATGGCCGCGCCGCTGCAGACGGCTGCGCACGTAGTCCTGCCGGTTGTCGTTCACCGCGACGTCGCTGCCCAGTACGGCACGCCGCGTGACAACGGCGTCCCCGGGCAGGCCGGACAGGCGCTCGATCGCCGGTTTCAGGAACAGCAGCGCACAGACCATGGTCGACACGGGATTGCCCGGCAGACCCAGTGCCGTCTGGCCGCTGCGCTGCGCAAACATCAGCGGCTTGCCCGGTCGCATGGCGATGCGCCAGAAATCGAGATCGAAGCCTTGGGCCTTGAGCGCGTCCTGGACCAGGTCGTGCTCGCCGACCGAGGCGCCGCCCAGTGTCACCAGAAGATCCGACGACAGGCCGGCACCGATCTTGCGGCCGATGTCGTCGTGCGTGTCGCGGGCGATGCCCAGTACGGTCGCATCGCCGCCCCAGGCGCGCACGAGACTGGCTACGGCAAGCGCCGATGACGACAGGATCTGGTTGGGACCGACCGGTTCGCCAGGCATCACCAACTCGTCGCCGGTCGCCAGAATAGCCACCTGCGGCCGGCGATGGACCGACAGCCATGGCACGTTCATGGCCGCCGCCAGCGCCACGGCACGCGGGCTCAGACGGGCGCCGGCCGCGATGCCGACGGTGCCGGCCGCGAAGTCGAGTCCACGGCGGCGGATGTGGCGGCCACGCTGCACGCCCTCGAGGAGGGTGACGCTGCCCGCGGCGTCGATGGTGATGTTTTCCTGGATGACAATGGTATCGGCGCCGGCCGGGACCGGCCCGCCGGTGAAGATGCGCACGGCCTGGCCGGCATCCACGGTGCCGGCAAAGGCGCCACCGGCCGGCGCACTGCCGACCACTGTCAGGGTGACCGGCAGGCTGGCGCAATCGTCGGCGCGAACCGCATAGCCGTCCATGGCCGACAGATCGGCAAACGGCTGGTCGAGGCGGGCGACGACGGGCGCCGACAGCACCCGCCCGGCGGCGTCGACGAGAGACACCGTCTCGGCCGGCAGCGGCGCATGCCGCGCGACGATGCGGGCCAGCGCGTCGTCTACGGACAGCACGATCGGGGCCTCATGCTAGCGCGCCTCATAGGTGCCGGACTTGCCGCCCGATTTGTGGAGCAATCGCACATCGGTGATGGTCATGCCACGGTCGACCGCCTTGCACATGTCGTAGACGGTCAGCGCCGCCACCGTGGCGGCGGTCAGCGCTTCCATCTCGACGCCGGTGCGTCCGGTCAGCTTGCAGGTCGCCTCGATGTCGACGCACGAGCGGCCAGCATCGCAACTCAGCGTCACCTGGACCGAGGTCAGGGCCAGCGGATGGCAGAGCGGCACCAGGTCGGGCGTGCGCTTGGCCGCCATGATGCCGGCGAGTTGCGCCACGGCCAGCACGTCGCCCTTTCGCACCGCCTTGTCCGTGATCAGTTTCAGTGTCTGCGGCTGCATTGTCACCGTGGCGCGGGCGACGGCAATGCGCTCGGTCTCGGCCTTGTCGCCGACATCGACCATGTGCGCATTGCCCGCTTTGTCGAAATGGGTCAGGTCGGCCATGCTGCCTCCCTCAGTCTGCGGCGCTGGCCACGGGCAACGGATCCGCCAGCATCGTGCGCACGGCGGCTGCGACGTCCGCCTTGCGCATGAAGCTCTCGCCGATCAGGAAGCAGCGCGCGCCGACGCGGGCCATGCGGGCCAGATCGGCCGGGCCGTCGAGGCCGCTCTCGCACACCAGCAGGCGCTCGCGCGGCACGGCGCGGGCCAGGGCTTCGGTCGTGCCGAGGTCGACCTGCAGGGTGCGCAGGTTGCGGTTGTTGATGCCGATCAGCGGCGTGTCGAGCTTCAACGCCCGCTCCAGTTCGACGGCATCGTGGACTTCGGCCAGCACGTCCATGCCCCAGCGCCGCGCCAGCGCGCACAACTCGGTGGCGCGTGCATCGTCGAGGCAAGCCAGGATCAGGAGCACGCAGTCGGCGCCCAGCGCCCGGCTTTCGACGATCTGGTAGGGATCGAGCATGAAATCCTTGCGCAGCGCCGGCAGGGTCGGCGCCGCGGCGCGTGCCGCCAGAAGATGCGCGTCCTCGCCCTGGAAGTAGGGCGTGTCGGTCAGCACCGACAAACAGGTGGCGCCACCGGCGGCATAGGCCGCGGCCAGGCTCGGGGGATCGAAGTCGGGGCGGATCAGGCCCTTGGACGGCGACGCCTTCTTGATCTCGGCGATCAGGCCGTAGCGGCCGGCCGCGACGGCGCCCTGCAGCGCGGCGGCGAAGCCGCGCGGCGGCGGCGCACGGCGCGCGTCGGCTTCGAGGTCGGCCATCGGTCGCTCGGTCTTGCGTCGCGCCACCAGCTCGAGCTTGTCGGCGTTGATGCGGTCCAGCGCCGTGCCGGTGGCGGCAAAGCGGGCGATCATGTCGAGGGTGCGGGCGTCGGCCATGGCGCACTCAGCTCTTCGGGGCACCGCAGATCGCGACCAGCCTGTCGAGCGCCGCCTTGGCCCGACCGGACTCGATGGCCAGCGCCGCCTGGGCGACGCCTTCCTTGAGCGTCGTTGCCCGACCGGCGACGGTGAGGGCGGCGGCGGCGTTGAGCAGCACGATGTCGCGGAAGGCGCTCTTGTCGCCGGCCAGGACGCTGCGGATCGCTGCCGCGTTGTAGGCCGGATCGCCGCCCTTGAGCTGATCCAGCGCGGCGCGCGGCAGGCCGGCGTCCTCGGGGGCGATCTCGAATGCGCGCACCGACACCGTCCCGGCAGCGTCGCGCACCATCTCGGCGGCATAGGTCGTGGTTGTGGTCGTGATCTCGTCCATGCCGTCGGCGCCATGCACCACCAGTGCGCGCTCCAGGCCGAGTTGGCCGAGGGCTTCGGCCACCGGCTGTACCCACTTGCGATCATAGACGCCGACCAGCTGACGGCGCACCAGTGCGGGGTTCGACAGCGGGCCCAGCATGTTGAAGATGGTGCGGGTCGGCGCCAGCTCCAGCCGCGGGCCGGCGACGTTGCGCATGGCGCTGTGGTGGCGCGGCGCCATCAGGAAGCAGATGCCGGCCTCGCGCAGGGCGCGTTCGAGCGTCTCAACCGGCAGGTCCAGTCCGACGCCCAGGGCCGACAGCACGTCGCCGGCGCCCGACTTCGACGTGAATGCACGGTTGCCGTGCTTGGCCACCGGCACGCCGCAGCCGGCGACGACAATCGCCGTCGCCGACGAGACGTTGTACGTGCCGTGATGGTCGCCACCGGTCCCGACGATGTCGATCGCCTCGGCCGGAGCGTTGACCTTGAGCACTTTGGCGCGCAGCACGGCGGCGCCGCCGGCCAGTTCCTCGACCGTCTCGCCGCGCACCCGCAGGGCCATCAGGAAAGCACCCATCTGCGCCGGCGTGGCATTGCCGGCCGTCATGATGTCGAAGGCGCGTTCCGCCTCGGGCCGGCTCAGGCCGGCACCCGTGCCGACCTTGGCCAGCAGCTGGCGGAAGTCGTCGATGTCGCCACTCACCGCGCTATCCTCTGCGAACCGGTTGCGCGGCAGCTATAGCCACTGGGCCGCGGCAAGTCGACTCGGCCGCGAGGGCACTGGCGGCCGACGCTAGCCGCGATGGTCCGACGAACGGCCCAGGGCATGCATCCAGGATCCGCCGCCGGACGGCGCGGCGCCACGTCCGCGCCGATGTCTGTGCGGCGCGGACGGGCTTGCCGTGCCGTGCCCTTTGCCCTGGCCCTTGCGGTGCTCGCCGCGCGGCGGCTTGGCGGCCGGCTTGTGGCCATCGCGCCGCGGCCCGTCCTTGCGCGGGCCGGCGGGGTGACCATCGCGCCGCGGCCCGTCATTACGCGAGCCCGCGGGGTGG
>JAHCJT010000331.1 GCA_026126245.1 Alphaproteobacteria bacterium | reverse complement strand
GCGCCCGCAGCGCCAGGCCGCGAAGCGCTGCGAGCCGCCGGAAGGGCCGGCCAGCGGATGGATGGTGTCGGCCTGCAGGCCGGGGGCCTCGTTGCGCGCCAGGGTCTCGAGTTCGTCGCGCACCTTGATCGGATTGCGCTCGATGAAGGCGATGTTGTGCTTCACCGACACCTCGACCTCGCCACGCTTCTCGCAGCCGGCCGGGGCCGTGGCGGCCACCTTCACCGCGCTCGCGCCCGGCGCCATGTGCACCCAGGTACAGGCGGAAACGGCCAGGGCAAGCGGGGCGATCAGTGCGATTCGGAACGGGCGCATCGGGACATCCTCCGTGGTGTGCAAGACGCGATGCCCGTCATTGTGGCGGGCATCGCCGGACAGGGCATGGCCTGTCCGGCGCGCGTATGGCACGCCGTTCATCCCCCCACGTCCCGGGAACCCTGGGCAGCGCCGGCGTCACTTGCCGACCGCGGCGCCGTCGGCGTCGATCACCCGCACCTCGCCCAGCCCCAGCGCGCGCACCGGCGCCTCGGTCTGCCTGAGGTCGCCGACCACGATCCAGGTCAACGCGTCCGGCCGCAGCGCCGCGGCGGCCTCGTTGACCTGCGCCGGGGTCATCGCCTCGATCTCGGCCTTGCGCCTGAACACGTAGTCGTCCGGGCGGCCGTAGCGGACGATGCTGCCGATGGTGCCCATCACCGACCACGCGGTCTCGTAGGCGCCCGGCAGGCTGAGCGTCTGGATGGCCTTGACGCGGTCGACCTCCGCCTGCGTCGCCGGCGCCGTGCCGGTGGCGAAGTCGGCGATCTCGCGCTGCATCTCGGCGATCGACTCGCCGGTCTTGTCGATCTGCACCGGCGCCGACGCACGCCACGCACGCTGGCCCAGCGCGTTCACCGTGGCGCTGCGTGCGCCGTACGACCAGTGCTTGTCCTCGCGCAGGTTCATGTTGAGGCGCGCGGTGAAGTCGCCGCCGACCACGCCGTTGGCGATGTCGAAGCGCAGCGCGCCCGGGTCGGTCGTGGACGGCACCACCTGGGTGGCGACGATGTTCGCCTGCACCGCGCCCGGCTGGTCGACCAGGAACACGCGCGGCGCCCGCGGCAGCGCGACCTGCGGGATTCCGGTCCGCGCAGGCGCCGGGCCGGCGCCCTTCCAGTCGCCAAGGTGCCGGTCGAGCAGCGGCACGATCTCGGCCAGCGTGGTGTCGCCGACCACGATCACGGTCGCGTTCTCCGGCCGCACCCACTGGCGGTGGAAGGCGAGCAGGTCGTCGCGCGTCAGCGCCGCGATCGAGGCCTCGTCGCCGCTGCCGGTACCGGGCGTGCCGTAGGGGTGGTCGGCGCCGTACAGCAGCGTCGGCGAGATGCGCGCGATCAGCGCCTGCGGCTGCGCCTTCTCCTGCCGGATGCCGGCGATCCACGTGGCCTTGATGCGGTCGATCTCGCCCTGGTCGAAGTTGGGCTTGCGCAGCATGTCGGCGAACAGCGCCAGCGACGGGTCCAGGTTCTCCTTCAGCGCCGACAGCCAGGCGTTGCCGCCGTCGTGCGAGGCGTCGGCGCCGAGGCTCGCGCCCAGCGCCGCCACCCGGTCGGCAAAATCGAGCGAACCGACGCCCGCCGCGCCCTCGTCGAGCAGGCCCATCGCAAAGCTCGCGGTGCCCGGCTTGTGGCCGTGGTCGGCGCTGTAGCCGCCGTTGAACTCGTAGCTGACCTGCACCACCGGGATGTCGTGGCGCTCGGCCAGGATCAGCGTGCTCCCGTTCTTCAGGGTCGCGCGCTGCAGCGCGGGGAACTTCAGCTCGGGGAACGACGTGGTCTGCGGCACGCCGAGGCTGCGGTCGACGCCGCCCGGCGTGGTGGTGAACTTCGGATCGGGCGCGGGCGCGACGAACGGCGCCGGCGTGGCGGCGGGCGCTTCGACCAGCGGCGTGCGCTCGCCCGGCTCGATCACCAGGGTGTGGCTGCCGGCGCCCAGCCACTTCGCGCCGACCGCCTTCACGTCGGCGGCGGTGGTGGCGGCGTAGTTCGCCAGCGATGCGCGGAAGCAGCCGGGGTCGCCCTCGTACACGGTGCACTCGGCGAGCACGTCGGCCTTGCCGCCGAAGCCGCCGATGCGCTCGACGCCACGGATGAAGCCGGCGCGGATCATGGTCTTGGCGCGCGCCAGTTCGTCCGCCGTCGGGCCGTCGGCCACCAGCCGGGCGATCTCCTCGTCGATGATCGCCTCGACCTTCGCCGGATCCACGCCCTGCTTGATCGTGGCGACGATGCCGAAGTTGGACCCCAGCTGCGACGGCCAGGCGCCGGCGCTGATGCTGTCGACCAGCCGGTCGCCGTGCAGCAGGCGCGCGTCGAGGCGCGAGGACTTGGCGCCGCCGAGCACATAGGCCAACACCTGCAGCTGGTCGATGTCGAGCGTGCCGGTCTGCGGCACGTTCCAGACCCGGTAGATGCGCGCCTGCGGCACCTTGTCCTGCGCGACCTCGCGGGTGGTCTGCGTGCGCCGGGCGATGTCCACCGCCGGCTGGGCCATGGTCGGGCCGGCCGGGATGTCGCCGAAATACCTGGCCACCTTCTCCTTCGCGGTGGCGACGTCGATGTCGCCGGCCAGCACCAGCACGGCGTTGTTCGGGCCGTACCAGGTGCGGAACCAGGTCTTCACGTCGTCCAGCGAGGCGGCGTTGAGGTCGTTCATCGAACCGATCACGCTGTGCCCGTAGGGGTGGCTGGCCGGGTACAGCGCCTTGCCCAGCTTCTCCCACGCCTGGCCATAGGGCTGGTTCTCGCCCTGGCGCTTCTCGTTCTGCACCACGCCGCGCTGTTCGTCGAGATCCTTCTGGCCGATCGCGCCGAGCAGGTGGCCCATGCGGTCGGATTCCATCCACAGCGCCATGTCCAGCGCGGTGGTCGGCACGGTCTCGAAATAGTTGGTGCGGTCCAGCCAGGTGGTGCCGTTCTGGTCGGTGGCGCCGACCAGCTCGAAGGGCTTGAAGAACTCGTCGTCGTGGTTCTCCGAGCCCTGGAACATCAGGTGCTCGAACAGGTGCGCGAAGCCGGTCTTGCCCTTGGGCTCGTAGGAGGAGCCGACGTGGTACCAGACGCTGACCGCCACCACCGGCGCCTTGTGGTCCTCGTGCACCACCAGGGTCAGGCCGTTGGGCGGGACGAACTTCTCGTACGGCAGGGCGATCCCGGCGGTGTCGGCCATGCCGACGTCGGCGGCCGGGGTCTTGGCCGGCGCGGGCGGGGCGTAGAGGCCGCCGCCGAGCGCGGCAGTCAGGGCCAGGGCGAGCAGGGCGGGCTTGAGGGAGACGGACATGACGCACTCCTGTGCGGAATGGATGGGCAACCGGCACATGTTAGCGGCCGTGCCGCGTCGCGGCAGTAGGCCAGAAGTCCCGGACAGACGATCAGCGAACCACGCCGGGTCGTGACAATCCGTGAACGCGCGCGCCGGCACACTGCCGGCATGGAACCCCGCACCTGCCTGGTCACCGGCGCCAATCGCGGCCTCGGCCTGGAATTCGTCCGCCAGCTGCTGGCGCGCGGCGACCGGGTGATCGCCAATTCCGAATATGTCCGCAGCCATGTGATCGCGGAACACGGAATCGATCCGGCCAGGATCATCACCATCTATCGCGGCGTCGATGCGGCGCTGTTCGCGCGCTCGCCGGAGGTGACGCGCCGCGCCGCGGCCCTGAGAACGCGCTGGGGCGTTCCGGGCGGACGCTTCATCGCCCTGCTGCCGGCGCGGCTGACGCGCTGGAAGGGACAGGTGGCGGCGCTGGACGCCATGGCCGCCCTGCGCGCGGCGGGCCGGCCGCTTCCCTTTCTGATCCTCGCCGGCGACGACCAGGGCCGCACCGCCTACCGGGCGGAACTTGAAGGCATGGCCGCCGGCCTCGGCCTGTCGGGCGACGTGATCCTGCCCGGCCATTGCGATGACATGCCGGCCGCTTTCGCGCTGGCCGATCTTGTCCTGTGCCCGTCCGTGGAGCCGGAAGCCTTCGGGCGCACGGCGGCGGAAGCGCAGGCGGCGGGTCTGCCTGTAATCGCCGCGGACCATGGCGGCGCGCGCGAAGTGGTGGAAGACGGCGTCACCGGCTGGCTGACCGCGCCGGACTTCCCCCCCGCGCTCGCCGCTGCGATCGCGCACGCGATGGCGATGACGCCGGCGCAGCGCGTAGCGATGGGGGCGGCCGGGGCCGAGCGGGTGAAAACCCGTTTCACGGTCCGCGCCTTGCAAGAGTCCACTTTGCGGGTCTACCGCGACCTTCTAGAGTGCGGAGCATGAACGAACCGGCGCGTGAAACCATTTATGTACTGCTGTGGGGCGATCTCGCGGCTGTCGTGCGCCGTCTCGGCGCGGTCCGGATCATCCGCGAGGCGCACAAGCGCGCGCGGCTGGT
>JAHCJT010000330.1 GCA_026126245.1 Alphaproteobacteria bacterium | reverse complement strand
TCGGGCTGGAGTGCTCGATGGACGTCTGGGCGCAACCGGCGGCAGTGGCCTTGCAGGGCGCCACGCCGGGCACACCGGTGCCGGTCGACGACGATGCCGTCGAGCGTGCCGCCAAATTGCTGGGTGCCGCCACGCGGCCGTTGATCGGGGTCGGCGGCGGGGCCGTCGACGCGGCCGGGCACATCGCCGCCATCGCCCAGATGCTGCAGGCGCCGGTGGCGTCGCACCGCATGGGCCGCGGCGTCCTCGACTCGCGCCACGAGCTCAGCGTCTTCATGACCGAGGCATACCGCCTGTGGGAAACCACCGACGTGGTGCTGGCGGTCGGCACGCGACTGCAGACACAGCAAATGAACTGGGGCCTGGACGATGCCCTGAAGATTGTGCGCGTCGACATCGACCCCGAGGAGCACGGCCGCGTCCGCAAGCCCGATGTCGGCATCGTCGGCGAGGCCGCCTCGGTGATGGCGCGCTTGCGCGAGGTGCTGCCGAAGCACATCGGCAAACGCGACTCGCGTGGCGACGAGATGCGGAAGCTGAAGGCCGAGTCGGCCGCCAAGCACGCGCGCCTGGCGCCGCAACTTGCCTTCATCGACGCCCTGCGCAGCGAGCTGCCCGACAACGGCATCTACGTCGAGGAGCTGACCCAGGTCGGCTATGTCAGCCGGCTGGCGTTCCCGACCTACTCCCCGCGCACCTACATCTCGACCGGCTACCAGGGCACGCTGGGCTGGGGCGTCGCCGCTGCCATCGGCGTCAAGGCGGCCCGCCCCGAGGCGCCGGTGCTGGCGATCTGCGGCGATGGCGGTTTCATGTTCAACGTCCAGGAGCTGTCCACCGCCGTGCGCCACAAGATCGGCGTGGTCGTCGTGGTGTTCAACGACGGCGCCTTCGGCAACGTCATGCGCATCCAGAAGCAGAGCTACGGCAACCGCACCATCGGCGTTGATCTGGCAAATCCCGATTTCGTCAAGTTGGCCGACAGCTTCGGCATCATGGGCCTGCGCGCCCGCACGCCCGATGAGCTGCGGGCGGCGCTGCGCAAGGCCTTCGCCGACGGCGGGCCGGTGCTGATCGAGGTGCCGGTCGGCGAGATGCCCGATCCCTGGCCATTGATCATGCTGCCGCGGGTCCGTCCGGCCAAGGCGGGCTGAGACACACCCCCGCCACGACAATATCAGCGCGCAACTTCTAGCGGCCGGACGGGACCATGCCGACGCTTGCCATGATCGGGGCGGTCTTCCTCTGGGCCTCGGCCGTCGTCGGTACCAAGTTCGCCGTCGGCAATATCGCGGTCGCGCAGCTGATCGTGCTGCGCCTGCTGCTGGGCGCGTCCGGACTTTGGCTGCTGGTGATGTTGACCCGCGCCCAGGCGCAGCCTCGCCGGGTGGGCTGGAAACCGTTCGCGATGGGCGTTCTCGAGCCGGGACTGGTGACGGTGCTGTTCACGATCGGCATCACCATGACGTCGCCGGTCAACGGCGCTGTCCTGTGGAGCTTGATGCCGCTGCTGATGCCGGTTCTGGGCCGCGTCTTCCTCGGCGAGCCGGTTCGGCCGGTCGTCCTCATCGCCGCGGCGCTTGCCGTGTGCGGCACGGCGCTGCTGGCCTTCGGCCAGCGCGGGCACGGCGGCGGCAGCCTCGAAGGTGACCTGCTGCTGGCCAGCGCCGTCCTGGCCGCCGCCGTCAACGCCTTGATCGGTCGGCGCACGGCGCAGGCCGGCGCCAATCCGCTCGTGACCTCGAGCTGGCAAGTGACCATGGCGTGCCTCGTCACCTTGCCCCTGATCGGGCTGATGCCGGCGGCCGGTCGCGACGTGACGAATGCCGGTACCCCGGCGATCCTGACGCTCCTCTATCTCGGCCTGATCGTCTCGACGGGCGTCTTCATCCTGTCGAATTTCGCGATGCGCCACATTCCGGTCGGGCGCATGTCGCTGTTCGGTTGCGCGGTCGGACCGGTCGGCACCGCGCTATCGGCGATCGTGTTCGGAACCACCGTCACGCTGACGGACATGGCGGCCATCGCGTTGGTCATGGGCGCGGTGGCGCTGCCTTCACTGATTGGCCTGCGCCGCAGCCGCTCAGTGATGGCACCCGCGCCCGTGCGGCCGCCTGCCGGACCGAACCCCTGATCCGAGTTGGTTGCGCAACGTTCGTCGAGGCACCGTCGGTCGCCGCCGCGCGGCGTCAGAACGTTTCCACCCAGGGGCGCAGCTCGATCTCCCACGTCCAGGCGCTGCGCGGCTGGCGCAGCACGTGCAGGTAGCTGGCGGCGATTGCGTCGGGATCGAGCAGCGAGTCCGGTTTGTCGGCCGGGTCGGGACGGCCGGCGCTGCGGATGCCGCCGTCGATCACGAAGTGCGCGACATGAATCCCCTTGGGCGCCAGTTCGCGGGCCATGCTCTGCGCCAGTCCGCGCAACGCGAACTTGCCCATGGCAAAGGACGCCGACAGCGCATAACCCTTGACGCTGGCCGACGCGCCGGTCAGCAACACCGCGCCCTGTCCTTTGGGCAGCATGCGCTTGACGGCCTGCTGCGCCACCAGGAAGCCGCCGAAGGCGCTGATCGTGATGGCGCGCTGCACATCGGCCGGCGCCAGATCGGCAACCGGCCCGCGCGTGCGGTTGGATGCGTTGTAAACCACGACGTCGGGATCGCCGATCTTGTCGGCGACGTCGGCGAACAGCCGTTGCACTTGCGCGGCATCGCCGGCATCGCAAGCGAATGCGCTGGCACCGCTCTGGCGCACAATATCGCCGAGCTTTTCGACATTACGTGCCGCGAGCGCGACCTGCATGCCCTCGCGCGCGAACAGCCGCGCCAGCGAGGCGCTCAATCCCGATCCGGCGCCGACGATCAGCGCTGACTTGTACTGTGGTGAGGCCATTGGTTTCTCCCTGAGACAGTCGGCCGCGACGTTGTCGCGGCCTCCACCGCTCGACAAACGACAATTTCTCACAGCCCTATCGGGGAAATTGCTACAAGGGCGCCAGTCCGATCGCGTTTGTCCGTCCGGACGGAACCAGAGCCGCCTGATGCACTTCGAGCCGCGTTTGTGGGTATTCACCGAGGGCGTGCGACTGCGCATCGCCGGCGCGGTGCTGATCGGTCTGCTGGCGGTCGGACTGGGCGTGGCTCGGCTGGCGCTGCTGGGCTGGCTCATCGGCCAGGTGTTCGCCGGTCGCCCGCTGGCAGACCTGGCATGGCCGATCGCGCTGATCGCCCTTGTCATGGTGTTGCGCGGCGTCGCCGAGCACTGGCGCGCCATGGTGGCGCACGCCACGGCGGCCAGGGTGCAGAAGAAACTGCGGCGGGCCATCTATGAGCGGGTTGCGGCGCTGGGCCCGGGCACCATCGGACGGCAGCGGTCCGGCGCGCTCACCCTGTCGCTGACCGACGGCGTCGAGCAGCTCGAAACCTATTTCGGCCAGTTCCTGCCGCAGTTCCTGATCGCGCTCCTGACGCCGGTGCTGGTCTTCGCGGTGGTCGCGTTCATCGACTTGCCGGTGGCGGCGGTCATGCTGGGCTTCGCCCTGCTGGCGCTGTTCGCGCCCGCGATCTGGCACCGCCATGACGTTGCCAATTCGCTCGGCCGACAGAAGGCCTATGCCGCCTTCGCCGCCGAATTTCTCGACTCGGTGCAGGGGCTGGCGACGCTGAAGGCGTTCGGCCAGAGCCGCGCGCGCGCCGACACGCTGGAGGTCGAGGCACGCAATCTCTTCCGCCGCACCATGTGGGTGCTGGGCACCAACACCCTGGCGCGCGGCATCACCGACAGTGCCATCGCCTGCGGCGCGGCGGCCGCACTGGCGTTGGGCGCATGGCGGGTCGATGCCGGCGTCATGACCCTGGGCGCGCTGCTGGTCGTCCTGATGCTGGGCGTCGAGATCTTCCGACCGATGCGCGAGCTGCGGGCCGTGCTGCACCAGGGCATGGTCGGCATGTCGGCCGCCCAGGGCATCTATCGCATCCTCGATGCCGAGCCGATCGTGGCCGACGCGCCGATGGCCTCCCTGTCGGCGCCGCTGGCGCCGACGATCGCCTTCGAGGCCGTGCGCTTCCGCTATCCCGGCACGCGGCGCGACGTGCACGCGGCGCTCGACTTTCAGGTCGCGGCCGGCGAACGCATCGGGGTGGTCGGCTCCTCGGGCGTCGGCAAGTCGTCGATCGTGCGCCTGTTGCTGCGTTTCTACGACCCTGACGCCGGCACGGTGCGCCTCGGCGGCCACGACCTGCGGCACCTGTCGTTCGCGCAGATCCGCGCCATGGTGTCGGTCGTCAACCAGGACACTTTCCTGTTCCATGGCACCATCGGTGACAACATCCGGATGGGCCGTCCGGACGCCTCGGTGGCCGACCTCCAGGCCGCAGCGCGGTCCGCCAATATCCACGACTTCGTGACGTCGCTGCCGCAAGGCTACGAAACGGTGGTCGGCGAGA